>JACPRN010000006.1 GCA_016189945.1 Betaproteobacteria bacterium | reverse complement strand
TTCGTCCGGACCGGCATCGCGACTATCAATCCAGGCGCCGCGCAGCGCGATCGCGGCGCCATGGCGTGCCGGCCACCGCGATCGCGAAGGGCAAACGAGGCGTGCAATGAAGGCGATCGAAAGACCGATGATTCGTGCCGTGGTCATGCTGGCACTCGCGGCCGCTGCGGCGACGGGGTACGCGTTGCCCCAGCCCAAGACGGAAAACGGCATCACGTACGTGAGCGGCGGGATCGGCGCGGACGAAGCGAAAGCGATGCTGGCCGAAGCAATGCGCTATCCCTTGAGCGCGGTATTTTTCGCGAACAGGAACAACGAGTATCTCGCCGACGTCGAGGTCACCATCACGGACAACGCGGGCAGGGAAGTGCTGAGCGCGATTTCGGAGGGGCCGATCATGCTGCTCGAGATCCCGGCGGGCCGATACACGGTCGAGGCCGAAGTCGGGGGCAAGACGCTGCGGCGCACGGTACAGGTCTGGGAGGATTCCCCGCAGCAAATCGGTTTTCATTGGCCGCGGTTCTAGAGGCGGGATGAGGCTGGAAAAGGCGTAGCTTGGGTTCGAAGCCATTCCGGCGCTCGGTAGTTCTTCTCGCGGTGGTAATCGCAGGATGGATCGGATGGGTAATGTGGCAAACATTGCCTCGCCCATTGGTGACCGAGGTTGCGTATCGGCTGCCATCCTCAGCTGCCGTTGCCGGCGAACCGGCCAATACTACCGCAGCAAAACCTCGCCAGACTCGCAGACAGCCATCATGGGCGCAACTCTCGGCGGAGCAGCGACGCATACTTCGACCGCTGGCATCCGAATGGGACCGGTTATCTGACCTTCAACGCCGTCGTCTTCTTGCTACCGCAAAGCGATACTCGAAGATGGCGAAGCGGGAACAGGAACGCTATTCGTCCCGATTGCTTCGTTGGAGCAAAATGACAATCGAGGAGCGAAATCTGGTCCGCCGGCGATACGCAGAATTTTCAAGGTTGCCGAAGCAGGCGCAGGGGAAGGTCAAGAAGCTGTGGAAGGAGCAACTGGCGGCCAATACGCAAGAAATCCCAAGCGAAGCGGAAACCTCTGCAATTGGACCTGCTCCGGCTGAATCGGCTGGCGCCGAAAGTGTGGATGCAGGCGCCAGGACGCGCTGACCATTTTGCCCATCAGGTTGACGGCGATCTCCGCGTAGATGCTGCCGAGCAGCGCTGCGGCGATCGGCGCAAGGGCGAGCCCAAGGGAGAGTGCCGCCTGCAGCGGCCACGCCGGAATAAATCGGCCGCTTCGATTTCGAGCACGCGAGGATCGCGATCGAACGGGGCCGCGCGGCGGCCGAACGCGCGCTGCCGCGCATCCGCGAGGCGCTGCGCGCGAAGAGCGGCCGCTGAAGCGGCGCGCTTGCGAGAGCTTTACGCGAACACCGCGCTGCCGCCGCGCACGCAGTGCAAAGCGATGAGGAACGCTGCGGCGTTCCAGGACTGGCCGCGCATCCCGCGCGGCACCAGCGTCTTTCCGTGCAGCCACTCGTTGAAAGACCAGCCATCGATTGCGTTCACGGCGGCGAGCTTGGCGAGCTCGGCTTTCGCTCGCTCGCGCTCGCCCGACATGGCGAGCGCGGCGACCCAAAAGCCGCCGACGAACGGCCAGATGCCGCCGTTGTGGTATTGCCATTCGAGGTTTTCGCGGTGGCGCGACATGTATGCGCGCCTCAGGCAACTGCCGCGCGGTATCGGCTCGCACACCGCGCGCACCGGCCAGTCCCGGGCGACGCCGGCGCGCTCCAGCGCGGCCAGCGTGCGGCGCGCAGCCGCGCCGTCCGCCAATCCGCATAACAGCGTGAGCACGTTGCCGAACACGTCGCCTTCCTCGCCGACGTAGGAGAAGTTGACGAAGGACAGGTACAGGCCGCGGTTCTTCGCAGTTCTCTTCGCGTAGTGCGCGAGCAGCCGGGCGCGCCGGTCTCCAGCAAGGCCGGCGCCGAACGGATGAAAGAGCCGGTTGAAATTGGCGCGCGTCTCCGCGGCGTGCCCCAGCCCGTAGAGCCGCTTCACGCGATACCAGAGCGCATTGGTATAGAGCACGAACCCCGATCGCGGCATGATGTCGGCCCAGTCGCTCGCCTCGTTTTGCTGCAGCAGATAAAAACGCTGGTGCTCCTGGGCGCCAAGCCACTGAAGCGCCTTGGCGATTTCCGGCGCGGTCCGCCCCCGCAGCCCGGCGGCAGGGGAGTTCCGGTCGAGGAACTCGAGCGCAAGCAGCCACCACAGCGTGGCGTCGATGCAGCCGAGGTACCAAAAGTCCGCCTCCGCCCCGCGCGCATCGACGAAATTCGGGACCTGGCCGTTCGCGGCCTGGTGCCGCGCGAGCGTCAGGAGCCCGGTGGCCGCTTCGCGTTCGAGCACGGCGTCGCCCGAAAGCGCCATGCCGATCGCGCACACCGCTGCATCGCGCCCGAAAACGGCCGCATAACCGCGCGACTTCGCTCGCGCGTTGACCGTCGCCGCGAGGATCCCCTGTGGCGACAGATTTTTCCGCAGCAGACCGATCGCCTTGGCGCGGCAGGTCTCGATCAGCTCCGCGCGAGGGGGCTCGGCGGAGCCGCTCGGTCGGCGCTTTTGCATCGGGCGGATCACTCACCCTTGGCCGCGGCGCCCGCGTCGCAAACCCGGAAGGGCGGGGCCGTCCCGTCGCGCGCCGCGCCGGCGTACACGGTAAGGTGCGGGAAGGGGATCTCGATGCCGCGAGCGTCGAACGCGTTCTTCAGGCGCCGCAGAAATTCGCGCCGGACGTTCCACTGCTCCAGCGGCCGCACCCTGAAGCGGCAGCGCAGGATGACCGCCGAGTCGGCCCATTTGTCCACGCCGGCGATCTCGATCTCGTCGAGGATTTTCGCGCCGAATACCGGATCGGCGCGCATTTCCGCGCCAGTCTCGCGCATTACCCCCAGCACCTCGTCGACATTCTCGCGGTAAGCGACGCCGATATCCACGACCGACTGCGCGTAGCCGCGGCTCATGTTGGTGACCGTCGTAATGAGGCCGTTCGCGACATAATGCACATTGCCGTCGTAATCGCGCAGCCTGACGTAGCGCAATGTGATTTCCTCGACCAGGCCCGCCTTGCCGGCGATCTCGACCACGTCGCCCTGGCGCATCTGGTTCTCGAGCAAGATGAAGAAGCCCGAAAAGTAGTCCTTGACCAGGCTTTGTGCGCCGAAGCCCACCGCCAGGCCGACCACGCCGGCGGCGCCCAGTATCGGCGCTACCGCCACGCCCAGCTCGCCCAGGATGAGCATTGCCGCGATGACCAGGATGACGACCGCGGCGACGTAGCGGAACACGCGCCCGAGCGTCTCGGCGCGCTTGACCTGCTCGGGATCTTCCATGCCGCGGGCGATTCGCTCGCGCGAGAGCCGGATCAGGCGCTGCGCTGCGCCGAGCGCGATCCAGGCCGCCGCGGCGATGAGCACGACCCGAACGAGGACGACGAGCGCATGGTTCCACTGGGAGACGTTGAGAAATGCAAAAGTATTCAGCAGCGATTCCACGGTGCTCTCCTGTAGTTGCACGAGGACAAGATGAGGATTCGGGTCCGGGCGCATGCGCCGGGGGCGCGAGCTCAAGCCTTGTCGCCGATGAGGATGCGGGTTTCGGAATGATACCGGTACGGCGGCACCACGAGATTGGTCGGCGCCGGCATATTGGCGAAGACGCGGCCCGCCAAATCGAATCGAGAGCCGTGACAGGGGCAGAAGAATCCTCCCAGCCAACCGGCGCCCATGCCGGTTGCTCCCGGTTCGAACTTTGCGATCGGCGAACATCCGAGATGCGTGCAGATGCCGACGACGACAAGGTGTTCCGGCCTGATCGATCTGGTCTCGTTCCTGGCGTAGGCAGGTTGGATCGATCGTTGCGAGTGGGGATCGGCAAGCCGGGCGTCGAGGAGCGGCAGCGTCGCAAGCATCTCCCTGGTGCGCCGCAGGATCCAGATCGGCTGGCGGCGCCATTCCACGGTCTTCATCTCACCCGGGGCGATGTTGCCGATGTCCACATCCACCGGGGCGGCCGCCGCCTTGGCGCGCTCGGAAGGCATCATGCTCGCGAGAAAGGGCCAAAGGGACGCCCCGGCGGCAATTCCCCCCGCCTGGAGAGTCAGCAGAATCAAGGTCCGCCTGAGCCGGCGCGGCGGAACGGTCCCGCCAGCGGCTTGCTCGATCTTCGACGCTTCGGAAGGATGCCTCATGAGCCGACCTCGCCGCCGCTACGATGGGATGGACGCCGCGCCCTCGTCGGTCGCCAAGCGGGCGACTCGGCGCCGCGGCGACATGCCCTTCCGATCAACCCGCGGTTTCCGCCGCGCGCGCCGCGAACGTTGTCCTGCTCCAGTCCCGCGCGCGCTGTTTCGCCACTATGAAGTCCGCGTGAGCCACGTGCAGCAGCTCGGCAAGCTTGCGTATCAACTGATCTTCATACATGTCGAGGTTCCCGTCGGCAAACGCCACGCGCCACAACTGCTCGACGAATCCGACCTTCGCTTGCGGCGGGCAGCGTCTGTTGATGACTGTGACAGGCTCGTAGTAGGACGTGTATCGGTTTTCCGCTCTTTCGGCCTCGACAAGGAGGGCCGCCGCCTCCTCGCGCGGAAGCGTGAGGACTGACTGCAGCGCTTGCCCCACAGCAGCGCGCTTGAGGTTTGGGCGCGCTGACTCGATCCGCGCAACTTCCATCAGCAGTCCGCAATAGGCCCGGCGCAGCGCCGCCGCGCCGGACTGGCCCGAGGGCTGCGGGCTGGGGGCAATCCTATCCAGCGCGCCCCGGATCGCGCTGGCGAACATTTTCAGTGCATTCACTTGACGGATCTTCCTTGAACGACGAGGAGCAACCCTGCACGGTGCGCGCGGCGCTTCCGGCGCCCTTCGATCGGCGCCGCCGAGCGGCCGCCGCGAGCTTACGCCAACGAACTCAAGCGCCGCGACGCTGCGAGGCCCGATCGTTATTATCACGACGCTTGCTTAAACGCGGCTTAAAGGGCATGCGCGAGGATGCGCTGAGCGCGGTAGGCGAGCAGCGCGCGGGGGAAGTCGGCGATCGGGCGGCTAAGCGCGATTCAAGTCGCGCGCGCCTTGGGCACGTCGAGCTACAGGATTTCCGCGGCCCGCACCTATTCTTCGCGCTCGACCACCAGGGTGAGCCCCTCGGCGGCTAGGACCCGCACCGTTTCGCCGCGGTGGACGGCGGCGCCGCCCCTCCGCCACCCTCGCCATCCACAGTTCTCCGCCGATGCGTGTTCCCTTGGGATGCATTCTTTCCCGCGCCGCTACCGAGACCAATAGGCAGGCCCCTGTATTGTGCCTGGTGGTGAAACCCTACCGAAACGGCTTGCGGGTGCGTCACCCGAGGTTAGGCCGTAACAAACCGATACACATTTTCCGTTGCGCCTTCGTTGCTCGAGCTGTCCAATAATTCTATGCGTTGCCCTGCCACGGGCAGGAAGGAGGCTCCAATGAGGCTGCTCAGGTTAATGTTAGTTTTGGCCGCGGTTTTCGGAATGCTGGCAAGCAGTTACAGCATCGCGGGTGGCCGAGGCGGTAGTGGCCATTTCGGCGGCACTCATTTCAGCCGGGGTCATGTCGGCGGCAGTCATTTCAGCCGCAGCCACGTGCGCAGCGGACGTTTTGTCGGCGATCGCGCGCCTGGCAGTCACTTCGGCCGTGCTCACGTGGGTCAGGGGCGTTTTATCGGGCGCCACGGTCGATTTGCTCCGCGTATCCCGCACCGCCTTATTGTTCCCAAGATCGCAATCGTCGCTGCCGTTCCTCTGCTCGCGCCCTCGTATTACCCGCCTTACGCTTACCCGGCGCCAGTGGAGCCCGCTTATTGGTACTACTGTGCCAGCGCCGGCGCTTACTATCCTTACGTTCAGTTTTGCCCCGAGGGGTGGCAAAAGGCGATTCCCGGAAACTACTAGGACGCCAGTCGTATCGGCGCTTTCGAGAATTCAACAACTTTCGCCGGGCCGGGGGGAAACCTGGTGGGTCTTGAGGAGCCTATGAACACTTGGATCGCTCGCATTCTCGTATCGATAGGCGTCGTGGTTACCGCCGTTCCGGTCGCGATCGCTCAATCAGCGATCCCGCCATCGCACGGACGGATGGACGTGTCGCGGCAGTACCAGCAGCGACCTTTCAGCCTTCCCAGCGAAAGGGTCGAGGTGCGTCTTACTTATATCAAGACGGCGCTGAAGATTTCCGAGGATCAGGAATCGCAATGGTCCGCCTATGCCGACGTAATGCGCAAGCTCGCCCGTGAGGCGGACGAAAGAATCGAGACATGGCGATCCTGGATGAAAGACAGGAGGCAGCGCCCGCGCCCAACAGCCATCGAGCGCCTGGAACGGCGGCAGTCTTTTCACGCTGCGGCGCTCAGGAGGCTGAACGAAATCCTCGCCGCTGCGACGCCGTTATATGAGGTCTTGACACCGGACCAGAAGCTCGTGGCGGACAGAATGCTGGTCCCGCGCCCGAGAAGGCTCGGTCACGAAGGCTGGAGGAGGAGATAGACCGGGTGATGCCACGCGCCTACCGGCGCGCCATCGGATCGCTCGCTCGCGCGCCGAGCAGAGGGCTGGCCGGTGCAGGCGACGACACGATGATCAGGACGGTCATAACGCCGGAGACCAGCAAGGCGATGTCCTCGAGCACCCCGCGCAGCGATGGGTTCGGTGCGGCGGCGCACGTCCGCCCGCGGCGGTGTGCTACTTCGCCGGGGTCGTGCTGGTCCGCGAGACCTCGCCGGCTTGCGGAGTGCCGGCTTGCGGAGCCTCGAGGGTCTCGAGCCGCGAAGCGCACATGCTCGCGACCACGCTGTTGGGTTCTTTCCGGTCCGGCATGGTCGCCCAGCCGCCCGACGCGATCATCTCGTCGCGCTCGTACCAGCGCGCTTTCTTGATCTTCTTCAGCCGCGAGCTCGCATCTGCGGCACCCATGAAGTCCTCGACGCAGACCACGGCCGCGAGCTCGTGGCGCGAGTTCGCGGCGGCTTCCGCTATCATCTTTTGCGCCGTGCCGCCGGTGACCCAGCCGCCCGGCCCGAAGCCGAGGATGAGGGTCGCCACGATGCCGCCCACTGCGATCCAGAACGTCTGCGTCTTGCTCGTCTGGTAGTCTTCCCAGCGCTGTCGCAGGCCGCGGCTTGCTGAAGAAGTGTCTTGCATGGCCGCCGCCTCCTCATCAACAAAACCGAAGCACAATGATAGGAGGACGAACCTTAAGGGTCCCTTACGCATCCGCGGTCCATGTTCATCCGGCGAAGGCTTGCGAAGGACTTATGCCTCGCATGGGATTGACCGTGTCCTCGGGCCGACGGGGGTCCGTGAACGCGCCGCCGCGCACCCCAGGGGAGATTCGCGCCTTCGTTTCGATTACAGGGCAGGCAAGCGAACGCGCGCCAAGCGCTCGCCGAGCGAGCGCATCCTTGCGTCCTCGGAGCGACAGCCCAGCGGCGCGCCGCACTTCTGTACGCCTGGGCTGTCACACAGGTGTTGGCGAAATTTCGGTCACGGCAGAAAGGGCGTGATCGCGACCATCCCGGGATACGCGAAAGGGCAGGTGCCGAACCCGGCGTGCTTTGGTGAGCGGCCGATGCAAGACGATCGTGCAGTCGGCGCAGTCGTCCCGCCCAGACGCTAGAGTGCACGCAAGGAGCGCTCGAATGGACTTCACCATGGATCGCGGACAGTGGTCGGGCCGTGGGGCGTTCGTCCTCGCCGCCGCCGGCTCGGCGGTGGGACTGGGCAACATCTGGAAGTTTCCCTATCTCGCCGGGGAGCATGGCGGCGGCGCGTTCGTCTTGGTGTACCTCGCATGCGTCGCCGTGGTCGGCGTGCCGGTGATGATGACAGAGATCATGCTCGGCAGGCGCGCCCAGCGTAACCCGGTGGCCGCCATGGCGCACCTGGCCAGGGAGGCTGGGGCGTCATCAGCCTGGAAGCTGGTCGGAGTAATGGGTGTCGTTGCGGGCGCGATCATCCTTTCCTTCTACAGCGTGGTGGCCGGATGGATCATCGATTATCTGGTGCGCGCGGCGACGGGGAGTTTTGCGGGACTGGACCCCGGTGGCGCCGAAGCCGCTTTGGAAGGGCTGCTCGGCAACCCGCACGAGCAAGCGCTGTGGCACTCGGTGTTCATGCTTCTTACCATGGGGGTGGTGGCCTGTGGCGTCATGCGGGGGCTCGAGCGCGCCGCCAGGATCATGATGCCCGCGCTCGCAGCCATCATGCTGGTGTTGACAGGCTACGGGCTGGCGCAGGGCGACATGGGACGGGCGCTTGCGTTCATGTTCGCGGCCGACTTCACCCGCATATCGCCGCAGACCGTGCTGGCGGCGGTGGGCCAGGCGTTCTTCTCCCTGAGCCTGGGGATGGGAGCGATCATGGTGTACGGTTCGTACCTCGAGCGCCACATCTTGATCGCGCGCGCCACGATCTACGTGGCCTGCGCCGATACGGCATTCGCGCTGCTCGCGGGGTTGGCGGTGTTCTCCATCGTGTTCGCCCATGGCATGGCTCCTGCGTCCGGGCCCGGGTTGATTCTCAAGACGCTGCCGGTCGCCTTCGGCGGTGTTCCCGGCGGCGCGCTGCTCGGGTCCCTGTTCTTCCTGTTGGTGGTGTTCGCGGCGTGGACTTCGTCGATCTCCATCGCCGAACCGGGAATCGCCTGGATGGTGGAAAACCTGCGCCTGGGCCGCGGGCGTGCGTGCGTGATTTTCGGCGCGTTGGTGTGGGTGCTGGGAATCGCCGCACTGCTGTCCTTCAATCTGTGGCAGGACGTGAAGCTGTTCGGCCTGTCGATCTTCGACGCTCTCGACTACCTGGCCTCGAACATCCTGTTGCCGGTGGGCGGGCTGCTCATCGTGGTGTTCGGCTCCTGGGTGATGCGCCGGACGCATGCGCGCGAAGAGCTCCCTCTCGGGGAGCGGTGGTTCGGCGTATGGCGTTTCGCCGCGCGCTACGTGGCGCCGGTGGGCGTGACGCTGATATTCCTGAACGTCACCGGCCTGCTCGGGTAAAGCGGGATCTGCGCCAAGCGGATCGACGCGTTCTCTGTTTGCCGCAAAGCGCCATGCACCGTTAAGTCGCTCTTAATCCTTCCTTCGTATCATCGAAGCTGCAGAGGGGCATCGACCCCGTGTCGAGTGTACGAAGCGGAGGAACGCGGCGATGAATAGACCGGTATACCTGTTTGCCGCAATGGTTCTGGGGGGCATTCCAGCCGCAGCGAGCGCCCAGATCGTTGGTGTCGCAACCAACCCCCAGGGCTCGCTCTACTACTCGGTCGGCTCGGCCGCGGCGAGCGTCATCCAGCAGAAGGGCGGACTAACGGCACGTGTGCAGCCCATGTCGCGCCGAGCGCTTCTTCAAGGAAGCCGGACAGTGGCCGCCGAAAAAACCGTAGCGTAGACCTCCGGCCCCCAGCTCCGCAGCAGCGGGATTACAACTTCAGCAGGAAGAAATAGGCGGGGGACGTTGCAAATGCCGGCCCAGCGTTCAAACAAGGGTCGGAGGCTGATCGACGCCCTGGATTCTTTCATGTTCAGGGCTGCGCGGTGGTCAGACCATCTTTCGGCCTTCATCTGCGCCTTCCTGATCTTGGTCACGACCGCAGCCGTGATCGTCTACCAGCTCGGAATCAGCATCCCCTGGCTGGACGACCTGCTGCGCATGCTCCTCATCTGGCTGGTCTACATGGGCTGCATCCCGCTCGCGCTCAGCAACGACCACATCTCGATGGACGCGGTGTACCTGCGCATGCCCAAGGGGATGCGCAAGGCGATGGACGTGATCATCGCCCTGATGGGCATCGCCCTGTGCGGCTACGTCGCCAAGATCGGCTACGACAGCATGATGCAGTCGATCGAATACGGCGAGCTCGTTCCCAGTGGCTATTTTGCTTCCTGGCCGCAGAACCTTGCGATACCGCTCGGATTCGGCCTGATGACCGTCGCCTACGCGAGTTTCCTGTTCTCGCTTTTCACCGGGCGGCGCCTGCGCCACTTGGGCGAAGGGCAGAAGCAGTCGGAAGGGCTGTAACCATGCTCACGGTCATCGCCATCGCCGCATTCGTGCTGCTGTTTCTCGGCATCCCGATGTGGATGATTTTCCTGATTCTCGCGATCGGCGCCATGACCTGGCAGGGCGTGTCGATGGAGGTGGTGGTCCAGGGTCTCTCCGGGACCATCAACAAGCTGGTGCTGCTCGCGGTTCCCGGGTTCATTTTCGCCGGCGGCGTGATGGGCGAAGGCGGCATGTCGGCGCGCCTCATCGCCTGGGTCTCGGCGCTGATGGGCCGCCTGCCGGGCGGCATGGCGCTCACCACCATTACCGCAGCCGAGCTCTTCGGCGCCATCTCCGGATCGAGCACGGCGACCGTCGCCGGCCTGGGAAGGATCCTCTATCCGGCACTCCTGAAGGAAGGCTACCGCGAGCGCTTCTCCCTGGGATTGATCACCTCGGCGGGGGCGATCGCGATCATCATCCCGCCTTCCATCACCATGATCCTGTTCGCGGTGATGAGCAACGCGTCGCTGGGCAAGCTCTACCTCGCCGGTTTCCTGCCCGGGATCGTGGTCGGGATTTGCGGCGCAGTGTACTGCGTCTGGTACGCGCTCAAGCACAAGATCACCTCGGGCCGCACTTGGGATTTGAAGGAAATCGCGCGCACCACGCGCGGGGTGTTCTGGACCCTGGGGGCGCCGGTGGTGATTTTCGGCGGCATCTACGGCGGCTTCATGACCCCGACCGAAGCCTCCATGGCGGTGTCGGTGTACGCGGTGATCGTGAGCGTGTTCATCTACCGCGAGCTCACCTGGCGCCAGATCTGGAACATCACCCGCGAAACGGCGCTGCTTTCCGCGAAGGTGTTCATCATCGTCGCCGCCTCGGGCGTGTTCTCCTGGGTGCTCACCGCCGAGGCCGTGCCGCAGAGGATGGTGGGGGCAATCGAAGGCTGGCAGCTCTCGCCGGTGATGATCCTGGTGATGATCAACATCATCGTGCTCGTCATCGGCATGTTCATGGACCCCAACTCGGCGATCATCCTGTTCACGCCGCTCTTGTGGCCGATCGCCGAGCACGCCGGGACCGACCTCATTCACTTCGGCATCATTTTCACCGTGAATCTCGCGGTCGGCATGTTCTCCCCGCCCTTCGGGCTGAACATCTTCGTGAGCTGCAGCATTTTCAAGAAGACTTCCACCGCGGTGGTGGCCGGGCTGTGGCCGTTCTTCGTCACCTACGCGATTGCCCTGGCGATCATCACCTATGTGCCCGAGCTGTCGCTCTGGTTGCCCAACCTCGTGATGAAATAGTTTTCGGCAAACGCCGAGGGTCAATTCCAGAGCGTGATGTCAAACACGCGGAGCGCGCAGGCAATGATCAGGATCAAGATTGCTGTTCCCCTCGATGGCTTCGCAAGCGCATGTAATGAGGCGTTCGCTTAAGACGCCCTTAAGGCGCGGCAACTAGAATAGCTTTCAGCGGCACAATCTCCGGCCCGATGAATCGGAATGCCTCAACGATGAAACGCAGCGCTGCCGGGGCGCGCGGGACGCATCGACAGGCCACGTGCCGCCCTGCCCCAAATGTAAGGGTACCTGCTTCAGAAAAGGCTACTGACAACGATCGATGTTGCGTTAGGCCTCATTGTTAGGAACCGTCCAAATGAATGCAGTCAACCACGCCGCGACGGCGCTCCTCGTTAACAAGAAATGGCCTGGCGTGCCGATTATTTCCGTACTGCTATCGGTTCAGCTAGTCGAGTTTCTTTGGGTGGCGTTGAATCTGTTTGGGATAGAGGTCACCACGACCGAGCCG
>JACPRN010000116.1 GCA_016189945.1 Betaproteobacteria bacterium | reverse complement strand
GCACCAGCTCAAGCGTCGAGGTCATGCGTAAACCGATGTTCCCCGTGGAAAAATGGCTGTACCCCTCTGGTATACTCGCCGCTATGATAATCGCAGCCTCCCGCGCCGACACCACGACCGCGGCTTCGGGCGCGCTCGGGCTTGCGCGCCAGGTTCTTGCGATCGAAGCCGAGGCGGTGGCCGCGCTCATCCCGCGGCTCGACGAACGGTTCCTTGCGGCGCTCGACATGATCCTCAACTGCCGCGGCCGCGTCGTCGTCTCCGGGGTGGGCAAATCCGGACACGTCGCGCGCAAGGTCGCCTCGACCATGGCGAGCACCGGAACGCCGGCATTCTTTGTCAGCGCCGCCGAGGCGAGCCACGGCGACCTGGGGATGATCACGCGCGAGGACGTCTTGATCGCGGTGTCCTACTCCGGCGAATCGGCCGAGCTGCTCACCATCATTCCGCTGGTGAAGCGCCAGGGCGCGGCCCTGATCGCCATCACGGGCAACGCCGAGTCCGCCCTGGCGAAGCAGGCCGACGTGCACCTCGACGCGCAAGTCGCCCAGGAAGCATGCCCCTTGAATCTGGCGCCCACGGCGAGCACCACTGCGGCGCTCGCCCTGGGCGATGCGCTGGCGATCGCGCTGCTCGATGCGCGCGGCTTCGGGGCCGAGGATTTCGCGCGCGCGCACCCGGGGGGCGAACTGGGCCGCCGGCTCCTCACACTGGTCTCGGACGTCATGCGCCGCGGCGAGGACATGCCCGCCGTGGGCGAGGAGGCGACGCTCGCCCAGGCGATCCTGGAGATCTCGCGCAAGCGCATGGGCATGACCGCGATACTCGACGCAGAAGGCCGCCTGATCGGGGTTTTCACCGACGGCGACCTGCGCCGGAGCCTCGAGCGCGACGTCAGCCTGCACGAGACGCCGATCACCGCCGTGATGACCCGCAATCCGCACGCGCTCGGCGCGGAGGCGCTGGCGGCCGAAGCGGAGCAGATCATGGAGCGCTTCAAGACCACCCAGCTTCCGGTGGTGGACAAGGAAAACCGCCTCATCGGCGCGCTCAACATCCATGATCTGTTCCGCGCCAAGGTCCTATGAGCCGCGATGCCGAGGAGCGCGCCAGGGGTCTCAAGCTGATGGCCTTCGATGTCGACGGCGTGCTCACCGACGGCACGCTGTTCCTCGCCGACTCGGGCGAGGAAATGAAGGGCTTCAATGTCCGCGACGGGCACGGCATGAAGATGCTGCGCGCCTCCGGGGTGGCGGTCGCGATCATCACCGCGCGCCGCTCGCGCGTGGTCGAGCTGCGCGCGCGCGAACTCGGCATCGAGCTGCTGCGCCAGGGGGTCGAGGACAAGGCCGCCGCCCTCGCCGAGATCGCCGCGGGACTCGATCTCGCCGAGAGCGCGGCCGGCTACATGGGAGATGACCTCGCAGACCTGCCGGTGCTTGCGCGCTGCGGCTTCGCCGCCAGCGTCCCCGAAGCGCCCGATGCGGTGCGGAGCCGCGCGCACTATGTCGCGCGCGCCGGAGGCGGGCGCGGCGCCGTGCGCGAGGTGTGCGAATTCGTCCTGCGCGCTCAAGGCACGCTCGAGCGCGCGATCGAATCATTCCTCGCCGGAGGCGGCTGGTGAGACGCATCTCCAACCTGCTGCCGCTCTTGCTCGTGCTTTTTCTCGCCGGGCTGACGCTCTGGCTGCGCTTCGCGGTCGAGAAGGGCGCGCCGGCCGAGCGGGCCGAGGGCAGCCTCGACCCCGACGCGATGGTCGACAAACTCACGCTCACGCGCCTCAACATCGCCGGCAAGCCCAATTACGTGCTCAGCGCGCTGCGCATGGCGCATTTCCCGGGGGACGATTCGACCGAGCTCGACGCGCCGCGCTTCGCCAAGAAGGGCGAAGGTCCGGCGATCACGATTACGGCCGAGCGCGGCACGCTCGACCACGACAGCGAGGAGGCGCATTTCTACGGCAACGTGCTGTTGGTGCGCGAAGGCGCTCCCGATCGCGACGAGCTGCGCGTGCGCACCGAGTACCTGCATATCATCGCCCGCAGCGACATCATGCGCACCGACAAGCCGATTACGATCAGCGAAGGCCGCTCGGTCCTCTCCGGGGTAGGCATGGAACTGAACAAGCAGACACGGCGCTTTTCCATTCTTGCGCGCGTAAGGGGCCGCTTTGAGCCGCCGCCGAAATAGGGTATTGCCGGGGGCGATCGCGCTCGCCGCCGCGGCCCTTGCGTGCGCGGGCGGCGCACTTGCCGAGCGCGCCGATCGCGATCGCCCGGTGAACATCGAGTCCGATCGCATGAGCGCCGACGACGCGCGGCGAACCGCGGTATTCGAGGGCCGCGTGGTGCTCAGTCAGGGGTCGCTCGTGATCCGCGCCGATCGCATCGAGGTCCGGCAGGACGCCGAAGGTTTCCAGTACGGCATTGCCATCGGGAGCCCCGTCAGTTTCCGGCAGAAGCGCGAGGGATCGAGCGAATTCGTCGAAGGCGAAGCCGAGCGCATCGAGTACGACGGCAAGTCCGAGCTGGTCCAGTTCTTCAACCGCGCCCGGCTCAGGCGCGAGGGCGGCGACGACGTGAGCGGCAACTATATTTCCTACAACTCGCGCACCGAGGAATTCTCGGTGCGCGCGGCCAAGGGCGCGGCGCCCGACTCGCGCGACGGCCGCGTGCGCGCCGTGATCATGCCCAAGAAGAAGGATGCGGGAGCGGGCGCCGCGCAAGACGGGATGCGGCCCGCCCCCGCGAGTGCCGGTCCACGCCTGCAGTGATCGCGCTCGCGCCGCCATCCGCTGAAGCGCTCAAATACGGCGCCGGTCTGCACCTCATGAGCCAGCTCAAGGCGGAAAACTTGAAGAAACGCTTCAAATCCCGGGTCGCGGTAAAGGACGTGTCGCTCGAGGTTTCCAGCGGCGAGGTCGTCGGGCTGCTCGGTCCCAACGGCGCGGGCAAGACCACCTGCTTTTACATGATCGTCGGCTTGATCGCGGTCGACGGCGGCCGGATCTTTCTCGACGGCGCCGACATCACCCGCAAGTCCATGCACCGGCGCGCGCGGCTCGGCCTTTCGTACCTGCCGCAGGAGGCCTCCATATTCCGCAAGCTCACCGTCGAAGAAAACGTGCGCGCGGTGCTTGAGCTGCGCCACCCCGGGGAGGAGGACATCGAGGAGCGGCTGCAGGGGCTGCTGCGCGAGCTGAACATCGCGCACCTGCGCCAAGCAAGCGCCCTTTCGCTCTCCGGCGGGGAGCGCCGGCGGGTCGAAATCGCGCGCGCCCTGGCGAGCCGGCCCGATTTTATATTGCTCGACGAGCCATTTGCAGGTATTGACCCCATTGCGGTGCTCGACATACAAAAGATAATTGGGTTTCTGAAGGAACGCCGCATCGGCATTCTGATTACCGACCACAACGTGCGCGAAACCCTCGGCATCTGCGATCGGGCTTATATAATCAACGATGGTTCGGTGCTTGCCTGGGGCAAGCCCGACGATATAGTCCATAATGAAAGTGTGCGTCGCGTCTATCTTGGCGAGCATTTCCGGCTGTAGAGCCGGACGGCGGCGCATTTTCCCCTGCGCGCGATGAAGCAGACCCTGCAGGTCAGACTGTCGCAGCATCTGACGCTGACGCCGCAGCTCCAGCAGTCGATCCGACTGCTCCAGCTCTCGACCCTGGAGCTCAATCAGGAGCTGGAGAAATTCCTCGCGGAAAATCCGCTGCTTGAGCGCGGAGAAGCGGAAGAATTCTCCCCTGGCGCCCCGGAACCCGGCCAGCTTGCGCCTGTGGACGGCGGGAGCGCCTCGCCGGAGCAGGCGGGCGAAATCCAGGGCGAGGACTCGGGTATGGACGGCGCCCAAGACCGAGGCGCGGAATTGGGCTCGTTTGCGGATACGGCCTCCGGCGCGGGCGGCCGCGACGAGGGCGAAGACGATGATTACCCGCAGCAGCATGCTGACCTGCCGACCCTGCGCGAACACCTGCTGGCGCAGCTTGCGCTGACTGCGCTCGAACCCCGTGACCGGACCCTGGCCGAGCTGCTCATCGACGCCGTGGACGAGGACGGCTATCTGACGCAAAGCCTGGAGGAGATCGCCGCCCTGCTGCCTCCCGAACTCGAAGTCGAGCCCGAGGAGCTGCGCATCGCGCTCAGGCACGTGCAAAACCTCGAACCGACGGGCGTAGGCGCGCGCAGTCCCGCCGAATGTCTGGAGCTGCAGCTTGCGGCCATGCCCGAGTCGACTCCGGAGCGCGAGCATGCGCTCGCTTTGGTGCGCGCGCACCTGCCGCTGCTCGCCGCGCGCGATTTTATGCGCCTGAAGAAACTGCTTCAATGCACCGACGAGCAGTTGCGCCAGGCGCAGGAGCTGATTCAGAGCCTCAATCCCCGCCCCGGCGCCGGATTCGGCGCGAACGAAACCCGCTACGTCGCCGCCGATGTCATCGTCAAGAAAATCAAGAATGTCTGGGTAGCGAGCTTGAATCCCGATGCGATGCCGAAGCTGCGCATCAACCGCATGTACGCGCGCATCCTGCAGGACAACCGCAACGCAGCCTCGGGTCAGATGTCCCAGCAGCTCCAGGAGGCGCGCTGGCTGATCAAGTACGTCCAGCAGCGCTTCGAAACCATTCTGCGCGTCTCGCTGGCGATCGTGGACCGCCAGCGCCACTTTTTCGAGCTCGGCGAGGTGGCCATGCGGCCGCTCGTACTGCGCGAGATCGCCGACACCCTGGGGCTGCACGAGTCGACCATTTCGCGCGTGACGACGCAAAAGTACATGCTCACCGCGCGGGGCATTTTCGAGCTCAAGTATTTTTTCGGCAGCCACGTCGCGACCGATGCCGGCGGCGCCTGCTCGGCCACTGCGATCCGCGCCCTCATCCGCCAGTTTGTCGCCGCCGAAGATGCGAAGAAGCCGCTCTCCGACAGCAAGATCGCCCAAGTCCTGGGCCAGCAAGGCATCGTCGTCGCCCGCCGTACCATCGCCAAGTACCGCGAGTCGCTGCACATCCCGCCGGTAAATCTGCGCAAGTCGCTCTAGGCGTATGGCAGATGAATGTTGAGCGACTTGGCCACGGTTTGCTTTTCTGCAACGGTTTGCTTTTCAATAAGTCTCATCGTTGTGCAGTGCAATTACAAGTAATTGCACTGCACAACGATGAGATTGATTAAATGGCAAAAACAGGAGCAGCGGTTTCGATGAGACTAATTAAACGGCAAAAATAGGAGCACCGGTTTCGATGAGATCGATAAGCGGCAAAAACAACCGCGCCGATTCCGGCTTGTTCAGCTTGGGCTCAAAGGAGGTGGCAATGAACCTTACCGTCAGCGGGCATCACGTGGCAGT
>JACPRN010000123.1 GCA_016189945.1 Betaproteobacteria bacterium | reverse complement strand
CCATTCGCGAACGTTGCGGCTGCTGCGGCCATACAAGCTGCGCGCAGCGCAGCCGCGCGGCTGCGCTGCTCAAACCAGATCGAACGAGCTGCCATCGAAGCTTCTCCTCAGGGAATTGGAAACAGGAAAATCAATACGCCCGTCGCCGGCTTTCTGTGCCCACGCAACGCGGCAGTGATGCCGGATCGGTGCTCAGTGCACCCGATGACGCCCGATCGGGGCCGCCCGCGCGTACTCCACCGTCCGATCCGCGCTGCCAGGCGCTTCGCAACGAACATTGCGACAAATTATGTAGTCCTCGGGCGTGCCAAGTCAAACGCGCCCTGCGCTCAGACAATCAATCCGCTTTGGCTCCGGACACCTTTACAACCTTCGCCCACTTGACGATCTCGCGCTTGATGTGGGCCGCGAACTCTTCCGGCGTGATGCCGCCGGCCGTGGAACCTTCGGCGGCAAACCACTGCGTCATTTCCGGCGTTTGCAGCGCCTTTGCAATTTCGCCGTGGAGCCGGTTGACGATCGCGCGCGACGTTGCGGCAGGCACCACCACGCCCTGCCACGACGTTGCCTCGTAGCCCGGCACGCCGGCCTCCGCGATGGTCGGAACCTCGGGCACAACCGGCAGGCGCTGCGCGCTCGTGACCGCCAGCGCCTTGAGCCTGCCCGCTCGCACTTGCGGCAACGCGGTTGGAACCAGGTTGAAGTTCGACTGTACTTCTCCCGCGATAAGCGCGGTGAGCTGCTCCCCGCCCCCTTTGTACGGCACGTGCACGATGTCGATCCCGGCCATGAATTTAAACATCTCCTGGGATAGATGGTTACCCCCGCCACTGCCGGCCGACGCATAATTGAGCCTGCCGGGTGTGGCTTTAGCCAGCGCGATGAATTCCCTGAGCGTCGCAACGGGCAATGACGGCTGCACCAGGAGCAAATAGGGGGTCACCTGGGTCAGCGTGACCGGCGCGAAATCGCGCACCGGATTGTACGGCAGCTTCGAGTACATGCTGACGTTGGTCGCCAGCGTGCTGATGGTGCCGGCGAACAGCGTATAGCCGTCGGGCGCCGCTTTCGCCGCGATGACTGCGGCGATCGATCCGCCGCCGCCGGGGCGGTTGTCCACGATCACCTGCTGGCCCATGCTGTCCGACATTTTGAGGCTCAGCGCACGCGATATCCTGTCGGTTCCACCGCCGGGACCGAAACCGACGATAAAACGGATCGGCCTGGTCGGGTAGGTTTGCGCCCACGCAGCGCCCGCCAGCGCGGCGCAGAACAGCAACGCGAGCGCCGCGCCACGGCCGGATCGCTTCCCTGCCTCCCGCCTCTCGCCTTTCGCTTCTCTCCTCATTTTCCCCTCCTCTCGCAGTCACTCCCGCCTTCACCCGCGTTGGGACCTTAAGCTGCCGCATCGAGAATCTCCATCACCTGTTCAGGGCTGGTTATCTTGCGCGGATTCGTATGAAGCCAGCCGTCGTGCATCGCGTGCGCAGCGATTGTGGCAAACTGTTCGCGCTCGACCCCGACGTCGGCAAGTCGGCCGGGCAACCCGAGATCGGCGACGAATGCCGCGATGACATCGGCAGCGTCCTCGCCGGGACGGCCCATCGCCTCGGCGACCAACCGCTGACGGGCGAGGTTCGCCGGACGGTTGTAGCGCAGCACCGGCGACAGCATGATGCACGAGGTAACTCCGTGCGGTACGCCGCAGGTCCCGCCAAGGACATGTCCGATTGCATGACTCGCCCCCATCTGGATGCCGCCCTGCCGTCCTGTCATCGCGAGCCAGACCGCGAGCTGGCAATCGAGGCGCGCCTCGAGGTCGTCCGGATGCCGCTTGATTCGTGGCAGGTTCTGGCTGAGCAGCCTGAGCGCGTGCAGGAAACTCGCGTCGCTTGCCGGATTGGAAAACTGCGAGCAAATCCCCTCGGTCGCGTGGTCGACTGCACGAACGCCGGTCGACAACCATACCGAAAGCGGCGTATGGACTGTTGGAGCAGGATCCAGAATCGTGACGCGCGGCACGAGCAGAGGGTGACGATAGCTGTGCTTTACTTTGCGCCGGTTATCCGTGCACCCGCCCTGAGCCTGGAACTCGCCGGCGGAAAGCGTGGTGGGAATCGCAATCTGCCGCACCGTTGGACCGGCAAAGTTCGGGACGGTGCGCGTGCCGTCCGGATTGACGATCACGTGGAACGCGTCGAGACCATCGAAATCGGTAATGCCATGCCGCAGGCAGAGTTGCACAATCTTCCCGGCATCGGTCACGGATCCGCCACCGAACGTGACAATCAAGTCAGTGTCCACCGCTCTTGCCGCATGCGCTGCCTCCAGCACGGCGTCGCGCGGAGTATGCGAGGGTATCCGATCGTAGAGGCCGGCGTAGCGGCTGCCGAGCGCTTCCCGGACCTTCACGACCTCATCGGTCGTGCGATTCATCGTGCCGCTGACGATGAGGAATATGCGATTTGCCTGCAGGCGCTCCGCCTCAACGCGCAACGCCTGGGCGGCAGGCTGGCCGTAGACGATGCGCTCGATCGCCGTGAAAACGAACATTCCCGACCGCATATCTTCCCCTCTCAATTCCCCGCAGGCACACGTTTTGCGCGCTTCCGCAGGAGCGTGGCGGGGTTGTCCACGAGAATGCGCTTGCGCAGCGGATGGACGCGACGGCGCGTATCAGACGCCTTTCAGATCACGAGGCGGCGCCGCAGATCGGCGATCTGGTCGTCCCCGTAGCCCAATTCGTGCATGACCTCGTCGGTATGCTCGCCGCGCTCGGGTGTTGCGTTGCGGATTTCACTCGGCGTGCGCGAAAGCACGAACGGCTGGCCGACCAGCTCGATGTCACCGAGCACGGGATGCGTGACCGGTACCGCCATGCCGAGGTGCTCGACCTGCGGATCGGCAAATACCTCGTTCATCTTGTAGATCGGGCCGCTCGCGACGCTGGCTTTCTCGAACGCTTCCAGCCACTCACGGCTCGACTTGCGGCGCGTGAACTCCGCAATTTCCCTGTTGCATTCGGCGCGGTTTTTGGAACGCAGCGGAGGGGTCGCATATTCGGGCCTGGCAAGCAGCTCCTCCGCACCCAGCGCCTTGCACAGCCGCTCCCACATCGTCTGCGCGCTGGCGGCGATATTGATATGGCCGTCAGCGGTCGGAAACACGCCGGTCGGAATCCCGGTGGGGTGATCGTTGCCGGCCTGCGGCGGCACCTCCTTGGCCACCAGCCAGCGCGCAGCCTGGAAATCGAGCATCGCGATCATCGCCTGCAACAGCGACACCTGCACCCACTGCCCTTCGCCCGAAACCTCGCGCTCGAGCAGCGCGGTCAGTATTCCCATCGCGCAATAGTTGCCCGCGCTCGAATCGGAAACCGCGATCCCCGCGCGCACCGGCCCCTGACCCGGAATGCCGGTGATCGCCATCAACCCGCCCATGCCCTGCGCGATCTGATCGAAACCCGGGCGCTTGGCATAGGGTCCGTCCTGGCCGAACCCGGATATGCTCGCATAGACGAGCCGCGGATTGGTCTTCCGGAGGGACTCGTAATCGATTCCGAGGCGGAATTTCACGTCCGGCCGGAAATTCTCCACCACCACGTCGGCGCGGTCGGTGAGTTTGCGGAAAACGGCGATGCCTTCCGGGTCCTTGAGGTTGAGCGTGATGCAACGCTTGTTGCGATGCAGATTCTGGAAGTCCGGGCCGTGCCGGTTGCCGCCCCAGCCATCGCTGACATCAAGCCCTTCGGGAGTTTCGATCTTGATGACGTCAGCGCCCCAGTCGGCAAGCTGGCGCACGCAGGTCGGGCCCGAGCGCACGCGGGTGAGGTCGATAATGGTAAAGCGGGCGAGCGGCCCGCGGCGGGTGGTCTGAGCAGTCATGGTCATGAAGTATTGTACACTGCCCGCATGAGCGCAGTCATTGAACACCCCGTCGACACAGCACGTCAGCGTGATGTGGTGCGTGCATTGGCGGCGTTTTTGCCGGAGCACGCGCTGCTGCACGATCGCGAGGACGCGCAGCCGTACGAGTGCGACGGACTCTCCGCTTACCGCCAGGTGCCGATGGTG
>JACPRN010000122.1 GCA_016189945.1 Betaproteobacteria bacterium | reverse complement strand
CGCGCCGACCCGGCGACGTGCCCACCTGCTACGCCGATCCGTCGCGGGCCGCAGAGTTTCTCGGCTGGCGCGCCCGGTGCGGGCTTGAGGAGATGTGCGCCGACCTGTGGCGCTGGCAGAGCATGAATCCGCACGGGTACGAGGTATAGCCGCGCGGCGCTGCGCCGGGACCGACCGCCGGAGGAACGCTTTATGCTAATGTGCGCGCCATGGCTTATGGACCGTCGGATGCCATAGATCCGCGCGAGGTCCGGCGCGCCCTGGTCGTGAAGCTGCGCCACCACGGCGACGTGCTGCTCGCCTCGCCCGTGTTCTCGGTGTTGAAGCGCGCGGCTCCCCAGGCCGAGATCGATGCGCTCATCTACGGCGAAACGCGCGACATGCTCGCGCTCCACCCGGCGATCTCGCGCCTGTTCGAGATCGACCGCGCCTGGAAGTCGCAGCCGTTTGCGCGGCGTGCCGTGGCCGAATGGCGCTTGTTTCGGGCGCTGCGCGAGCGCCGCTACGACCTCATCATTCACCTCTCCGATCATTCCCGCGGGGCGTGGCTCGCGCGCTCACTCGGCGCGCGTTGTGCGGTGGCCCCCGATTACGGGAACAAGCCGCGCTGGTGGCGGCGCAGTTTCACGCATTGGTTTCCGCAGGCCGGACGGCGCCATACGGTGGAATTGAACCTCGATGCCCTGCGGCGCATCGGCATCCAGCCCGGCGCCGACGAACGCGCTCTGGTGCTCGTGCCTGGGGAAGAGGCGCGCTCGCGCGCAGAGGCGTTGCTCGCCGAGAACGGTCTTGCAGAGAAAAGCTTCATCCACCTGCATCCGGGTTCGCGCTGGCAATTCAAGTGCTGGCCCCCGGAGCGCATCGCTGCGCTGATGGATGAACTCGACCGGCGCGGAGAACGGCTCGTGCTGACCGGGGCGCCCGATAAACGCGAACTCGAGCTCATCGCCGAGATCCGCCGCCGCACGCGCGCGCCGTTTGTCGATCTTGCCGGCCAGACGACGCTGAAAACGCTCGCGGCGCTTGCCGCGCGGGCGCGGCTTTTCATCGGCGTCGACTCGGCGCCGATGCACATCGCCGCCGCCATGCGGACGCCGGTGGTCGCGCTCTTCGGTCCGAGCGGCGAAGCCGAATGGCGGCCCTGGATGACCCGCCACCGCGTCGTAGTCTCCGCCGAGCACCCCTGCCGGCCCTGCGGCAACGACGGCTGCGGCGGCGGCAAAGTGAGCGAATGCCTGACAAACTTGGCGCTGGAGCCGGTTCTCGCCGCGATCGACGCGCTGCTTGCGCCATGAGGGGCGCGCACGGGAGGGCGTTTGCGCTGTGCGCGGCGCTCGCCGTGTGCGCGCAGGCGGCGGCAGTCACCGACGACCGCGGCCGAGCGCTCGAACTCAAGCGGGCGCCGCAACGCATCGTCACCCTCGCGCCGCATCTGGCCGAACTCGCGTTTGCCCTCGGCGCAGGCGGCCGCGTCGTGGGGGTGTCCAGCTACAGCGACTATCCGCAGGAAGCAACCAGAATCCCCGTGGTGGCGAACAACGGGCGCTTCGATCTGGAGCGAATCCTCAAGCTCAAGCCCGATCTCGCGCTCGCGTGGGTGAGCGGCAATCCGGCGCGCGACATCGAGCGCCTGGAGAGCCGCGGAATACCCGTGTTTGCGACCGAGGCGCGCTCCCTTGCCGACCTGCCGCGCGTGCTGCGCCTGGTGGGAAGCGCTCTGGGGGTCGAACCGCAAGCGGCTCGTGCGGCCGATGATGCCGCGGCGCGCATTGAAGCCCTGCGCGCGCGCTATGGGAAGCGGCCGCGGCTGCGCGTGTTCGTCGAGATCTGGTATCAGCCGCTCATCACCGTGAACGGGGCGCATCTGATCAGCGACGTGGTGCGGCTGTGCGCAGGGGAAAACGTTTTCGCCGCTGCGCCGGTCCTCACCCCCTTGGTGTCGCGCGAGGCCCTGCTCGCTGCCAGGCCGCAGGCGGTGATCATGAATTCGGGTTTCGGTACCGAGGGCGAGCAGGCCTCGCGCTGGCGTTTAAGCGCCCAGGCGCTGCCTGCGGTGCGCTCAGGCGCGCTCTATGCGATCGATCCGGGGCTGCTCCAGCGCCCGGGCCCGCGGCTGCTCGATGCGGCGCAGGCGCTGTGCGAAGCGCTTGAGCGGGGGCGCAAGGCGGCGGGGATCGGCCCGTGAGCGCATTGAAGGTCGCCATCATCCGCCAGCGCTACAACCCGTACGGCGGCGCCGAACGGTTCGTTTCGCGCGCGCTGGCGGCGCTCGGCGCAGCCGACGTTTCGGTGAGCGTGCTCGCGCGCGACTGGGAGCCTCGATCCGGCGCCGATTTCATCCGCTGCGATCCGTTTTATCTCGGCCGCCTGTGGCGCGACTGGAGCTTTGCGCGCGCAGCCTGCCGCGCGCTCGGCGAACGTCGCTTCGACCTGGTGCAGGCGCACGAGCGCATCGCGTGCTGCGACATCTATCGCGCCGGCGACGGGGTCCACGCCCAATGGCTGGAGAACCGCGCCCGCGCAAGCGGCGCGTTCGCGCGCACTCTCACGCGGCTCAATCCCTACCATGCCTATACGCTCGCCGCCGAGAGGAGGCTCTTTCAGAGCGCACGCCTGAGAGCGGTGATCTGCAATTCGCGCATGGTGGCGGGGGAGATCCGGCGCCGCTTCGGATTGGCCGAAGCGAAGCTTCACGTCATCCACAACGGCGTCGATCTGGAGCACTTTCACCCGCGCGTGAAGGCCGAGCACCGGGCGGCCATGCGCGCGCGCCTGGGCATCGCCGGGGACGCAACCGTTTTCCTTTTCGTCGGGAGCGGATTCGAGCGCAAAGGCGTGCCGCAATTGCTCGAGGCGTTTGCGCGGCTGGAAGACCGCAGCGCCCGTTTGGCCATCGTCGGCGTCGATCGCTCGCAACGCGCGATGCAGGCGCGCGCGTCAAGACTCGGCATCGCCCCACGGGTTGTTTTCGCCGGAGGGCAGGAAGATGTCGGGCCGTGGTACGGACTGGCTGACTGCCTAGTGCTGCCGACGCTCTACGATCCGTTCCCGAACGCGGCGCTCGAGGCCATGGCGTGCGGATTGCCGTTGATCACGAGCACGAGTTGCGGCGCGGCCGAGCTCGTCCGCGAAGGAGAGAACGGCTATGTCTGCGACGCCCTGGACAGCGCAGCGCTTGCCGATCGCATGCGCATCATTCGGTCGCAGGCGGCAGATCTCGGCCGGCGCGCGCGCGAGCATGCGCTCGAATTCGGTCTTGAGGCCATGGTCGGCCGGCTGCTGGGCCTTTACCGAAGCCTGCTCCGGGCCTGCCGTTGCGGATGAGGGCCCGGGATGGCTACTAGCCTTCCGCGAGGCGATAGCTCGTGCTTCGGCCGCCGGGCGCCTCCTTTACGAGAATGCCGCGAGCGACGAGATCGTCGATGTCGCGAAGCGCTGTATCTTGCGAGCACTTCTCGAGCTTCGCCCATTTCGACGAGGTGAGCTTGCCTTCGAAATCGGCCAGCAGCCGGTTGAGCATGCCGCGCTGGCGCTGGTTGAAAGCTGCTCCGGCGTGCTTTTCCCAGAAGCGCGCCTTCTTGAATACATTGGCGAGAATCTTTTCCGCTCCATCAAATGCCCGATCGAGGCAGCCGAGGAACCATCGCAGCCAGAGCGTGATGTCCAGATCGCCTTTCTGCGTGCTTTCAAGCACGTCGTAGTACGCGCCTTTCTCCTCCCGGATTTGGGCCGACATGCTGTAGAAGCGTTGTGAGGTCTGCTCCGATCGCGCGAGCGCCATCTCCGCGACGGCGCGGGCGATGCGTCCATTGCCGTCGTCGAACGGGTGGATGGTGACGAGCCATAGATGCGCGACTGCGGCCTTGAGCACCGGATCGAGGCTCGGCTCGCTGTTGAACCAAGCGATGAACGTCTTCATTTCCTGATCGAGCTGGGATGCAGGCGGGGCCTGGTAGTGCACGCGCTCGCGGCCTACGGGTCCCGAGACGACCTGCATCGGGCCCGAGCTGTCATCTCGCCATGCGCCGACTTTGATTCTCCTCATGCCGCTGCGGCCTGCGGGAAACAAAGCGGCGTGCCAGGCGAATAGACGTTCTTCGTCGAGCGGCTGCTCGTATTTCTGGGTGGCATCGAGCATCATTTCGACCGCCCCTTCGACGTGACGATCCGCGGGCGTGAGGCCGCCAATATCAATGCCGAGGCGCCGAGCGATCGACGAGCGCACTTGATCGGGGTCGAGGAATTCGCCCTCGATCTCGCTGGACGTCACCACCTCCTGGGCCAGCGTCTGGAGTACCGCTTCGCTCCGTAGCGGGAAGCCCAGCGCTTCCATGCGCCCAATCAGCCGCCCCTGGCGGTGGCGAACCGCCGCCAAGGGTGCGGCCAAGCCGTTCTGATCCCAGCGGAATTTGGGCCAGTTTGGCAGCTCGTGGATATAGATAGATATATTCTCCGCATAATTCGCGGAGAATATACCATCATTTTACGCATACTGTGCGGAGATTATTAGGCTCGATCTTCGCAATGCATCACTCACCGCCGCGCCGCCCGTTGCGCCGGGGCAGCCGCCGGCTCCAAGGGATGCTCGGCAGGCCGGTATTCGGGAACGAAGCGCGCGAGCGCCCGGTTCAGGTCCGCATCGGGCTCGGGGCCCTCGATCCAGCGCAAGAGCTCCTCGAGCCCTTCCTTGGAGAGCCCCGGGGCGGCCCTGGCGATGCGCAGTTTCGGATGCGGGGTGGGCAGCGTGTGCTCGCCGTCGGCAAGCAGCTCTTCGAACAGCTTTTCCCCGGGCCGCAGGCCGATGAATTCGATCTTGATGTCCTGTTCGGCGAGCCCCGAGAGCCGGATCATGTCGCGCGCCAGATCGACGATTTTCACCGGCTCGCCCATCTCGAGTACGAAGATCTCTCCGCCCTTGCCCATCAGCGCAGCCTGCAGCACGAGCTGCGCCGCCTCCGGGATGGACATGAAATAACGCTCGATCTGCGGGTGGGTGACGGTGACCGGGCCGCCCCTGGCGATCTGCTCGCGGAACTTGGGGATCACGCTGCCTGCGCTGCCGAGCACGTTGCCGAAGCGCACGGTGATGAAGCGCGTGTGGTCCGCGACCTGCAATGCCAGGCACACCTGTTCGGCAAGGCGCTTGGTCGCGCCCATGACGTTCGCCGGGTTCACCGCCTTGTCGGTGGAGACCAGCACGAATTTTTCTACCCCGTGGCGCGCGCATGCGCGCGCAAGCGCGAGCGTTCCCAGGACGTTGTTCTGCACCGCCTCCCAGGCGTTGTCGGTCTCCATCAGCGGCACGTGCTTGTAGGCGGCGGCATGAAAGACGACCGACGGGCGGTAGCGTGCGAGCGTCGCATCGGTGCGCTCGCGGTTGCGCACGTCGCCGATGAGGCAGACGATCGGCGTGTCGGGGCGCTGCGCGGCAAATTCCTGCTCCAGGGAATAGAGCGCGAGCTCGTTCAGCTCGAAGAAGAGCAGCTGCTTCGGCCGGTAGCGCGCGATCTGGCGGCAAAGCTCCGATCCGATCGATCCGCCCGCGCCGGTGACCATGACCACCTTGCCGGTGAGGAACTGGTGCAGGCCTTCGTCGTCGAGCACCACCTGCTCGCGCCCGAGCAGGTCTTCCAGCTCGATTTTGCGCAACTGCGATATCTGCACCTTGCCCGAGAGCATGTCGTCGAACGAGGGGACGGTGAGCACGGAAAGGCCGGCAGCGCCCGCCAATTCGGCCGCACGCCGGCGCACGCTCGCAGCGGCGGCGGGCAGGGCGATGATCACCGAACGCAGGCCGAAGCGCAGCGCGAGTTGCGGGAGGTTGCCGACGTTTCCGACGACGCGCACGCCGGAGAGCACGCGGCCCTGCCATCCGGGATCGTCATCGAGAATGCCCACCGCGCGCCACTCCGAGCCGCGGGAGATTTCCTTCAGCAGGTTGAAGGCGGTGTCGCCTGCGCCGATGACGAGCACCGGTTCGCCTGAGAGCCGCACGCTGCCGTAGAGCACCCGCTCCTTGATCGCGCGGTAGACGATGCGGCTGCCGCCCATGGTCATCAGGAGCAGAACCGGCGCGAGGAAAAAAGCCGAGCGCGGCACCGGTCCGTCGAGGCGGAAAATCACCAGCGCCGTCGGTGTGGCCAGAGCGCCGAGCAGCACCGCAAGCGCGATGCGCTGCAGGTCGGGGATGCTCGCGTAGCGCCAGGTGCCGCGATACAGGCGCAGGCGCAGAAAGATCGCCGCGTGCACCGGCGCGCTCACCAGCATCGCCGTCACCACGCCGGAGCGGAAACCGCCGGGAGGAATTTCCAGGTTGAAGCGCAGCCAGATGGCGAGCGCCCACACCAGCGCCGAAGCGGCGACGTCGTGGACAAAGGCGAGTACCCTGCGGTAGTCGAGAGGGGCTTGGTTCACCTTCAAGGGCTTTTCCTGCTCGATCGGCGCCACGCGCGCGTCACGGCGCGCGCGAGCGCGCCATACACGGCTGCGACGATTGCCGCTGCGCCCAATTGCCAGTATACCGGCTGCCCGATCGCCCATAGCGCCACTGAGCCGCAAAAGAACATGAGCGCATATTCGGCCAGCGCCGTCTTGCGGTGGCCCCAGCCCATGAGAACCAGGCGCTGGTAATAATGATCGCGATGCGCGACCCACAGCCGCTCGCGCCGCAGCATGCGGCGGACGATGGTGACCGAAGCATCGGCGATGAAGGGCGAGAACACGAGCGGGGCGAACCACATCGGCCACAGGGCCTCGCGCCAGCCGATGGCGCCGATCGCGGCAGCGAGAAATCCGAGCGGAATCGATCCGGTATCGCCCATGAAGATGCGCGCGGGAGGGAAGTTGAAGGCGAGGAACGCCGCGGCCGCCGCGGCGACGGCAAGACAGGCCATCGCGATCGTCGTGCCGCCCGCGGCCCAGGCCGCTGCGCCCAGGAATCCGAATCCGATGAGGGTCATGCCGCCGGCCAGGCCATCGGAGCCATCCATGAAGTTGTACAGGTTCGTCATCCACACCGCAGAGAGCATCACCAGGGCGAGCAGCCAAAGGGGGGCGCCGGGAAGAGCGGCGGCGGCGAACGCCGTTGCGGTGACGCAGTGCACCCCGAACCGCAGCGCCGCGGAAAGTCCGCGCAGGTCGTCGAAAAACGATACCGCGGCGAGAATCACCGTGGGCAGCACCACGAGCGGCGGGATCATCAGAAGGGCGAAGGCGAGGAAGATGCCCGCCATGATCGCCATGCCGCCCGAGCGCGGGACCGGCCGTTCGTGCAGCGAGCGCTGGTTCGGGAGATCGAGCGGAAGCCGCACCTTGCGCCCCAGCATCCAGGCGAGCAGGCCGAGGGTCGCGCCCCCGGCGATGATCGGTGCCAGATAAGCCAGCAGCGCCATTTACGTTCCTTGTCCGATTTTCCGCTGCGCAACCGAACGGTACCATGCGGCGGTTTCGGCCAGTCCCTCATCCAGCGTGAAGGGCGGACGCCAGAGGAGATCTCTGCGAATCGGCCCGCCATCGACGATGAGATTGCCGGTCAGACGCTCGACCTCGGCGAGCTTGCCCAAGGCGCGTGCGGCGAGCCGCAGCAGCGCAGGCGGAAATGGAAACAGGCGCGCCGGGCGCCCGAGCGCCCGGGCGATTCGCCGTACCAGATCCGCGGTGGAGATGTCCTCGCCGTCGCTCACCAGGTAGGTTTTTCCAGCTGCCGCGGGGTGGCAGGCCGAAGCGATGATGGCGTCGGCGAGGTTGCCGACATGGATCAGGCTGCGGCGGTTCTTGAAGGTCGAGAGCGGCAGCGGCACACCGCGGTCAACCGCGGCGAGCAGGCGCAGGAAATTCGCTTTCACGCCGGGCCCATAGACGAGCGGCGGGCGCACGATGGCCGCTTCCATCGACGACTCGGCAGCGATGTCTCGCAGGATATTCTCGGCTTCGAGCTTCGAGCGCCCGTACGCGTCGCGCGGCTGCGGCGCATCGGCGGCGCTGAATGCGCCTGCGCCGCTATCCTCGCCGTTGACCTTGATCGAGCTGGCGTAGACAAAGCGCGCGACGCGCGCCGCGGCTGCCGCGCGCGCAAGCGCTTCGGTGGCGACGACGTTCGTGCGCCGGAATGACTCGTCGTCTGCGCCGGGAGATCCCGGACTCTGGTGCGCGTGGGCGGCGAGATGGATGACGGCGTCGGTGCCCGAGAACCATTGCGGATCGATGGCGCCGGAGGCGAGATCGCCGCAGGCAATCACCTGCAGCCCGGGCCGGTCGCGAGAATCGCCTGTCCGCCTCAGCACCGCCCGGACGCGGGCGCCGCGGGCGAGCAGCTCGGCGCAGACCCGCGCGCCGACAAACCCGCTCGCGCCGGTCAGAAAGAAGAGTTTGCCGGCCGCATCCATAGTTGCCGATAGACGGGCGAGAGCCAGAAGCGCAGCAGGCTGCGCGCGTGCCAAAGCGCGAATTTCGGGTTGTGGTGGCTCGCCCAGCGCGCGTCGTGGACTACGCTCGCGGCCGGCTCGAGCCAGACTTTCCAGCCCGCAAGGCGCGCCCGGCAGCAGATGTCGACGTCCTCGTAATAGAGAAAATAGCGCTCGTCGAACCCGCCGAGGCTCTCGAACAGATCGCGCCGGAAAAGCATGAACATCCCCGCGAGCCACTCGACTTCGCCCGCCACCGGGTGCTCGTAATCGTAGTCGTCCTCGCCGCTCAAGGCGCGCTTGAAGAGCCGCGCCGGCGTCGGAACCTTGCGAAAGTTCCTCTGCGCGAGGCCCTGCGAATCGAATACGCGCGGACCCGCGATGCCGACGCGCTCGTCGCGGAGCGCGGCGAGGAGCGCGGGAAAAGCGTTCGCGGCGAGCCTGATGTCCGGATTGATGACGCAGAAATACACGCCGTTTGACGCGCGGAAGGCCGCGTTGTGGTTTGCGCCGAAGCCCCTCGGGGCCGGGTTGACGATGACGCGGCCCGCCTGCCCCGCGAGGGCGTTGCGCAGAGACGCATCGGCGCTCGAATTCAGCGTGAGGAGGACTTCGATCCCGCCCGGCGCGAGGCGCTCGAGATCCGAGAGGAGATTGCGCACCTCGGCGACATGGCCGTGGCTGACCAGCGACAGGGAGATCTCAGGACGGGACACGTCTTGCCGCCTGGCGCGCCTCAGCCGGCCGAAGGCGCTCGCGCAGAACCACCCACGCGGTCCCGGCAAAGCGATACCACAGCATGGGCAGGAGGTCGAACGGTCGCAGGATCAGAAAGAGCAGCGCGACGCTCAAGATGCGGGGCAGAATCCCGGCGACCCGGCCGAGGAGCCGAAGCGGCAGCGCGCTCGCCCCGCGCAGCCGGCCGGCGAGCGCGGCGGCGCCGGTGCCTGGCGCCGATTCGTAAATGCCCGCGCCAGTCGCCGAGCGATACGACGAAAAGCGCAGCCGCAGCTCGATCTTGCGCAGCATCTCCCCGGTGAACAGGCGCGGCTCGATGCCCGGGCCTTCGCGCCGGATGCGCTCCAGGATGGCTTCGAAAGAACGCTCGTCCTGGAGCGTACTGGAGAGAAAGCTGCCCTTGTGCAGCCGCATGATCGCCAGCGGGCGCGGCGTGAAACAGGCCCCGTGGCGGGTCGCGACCACGTGCGCGGAGAAAAGGTCGGTGAGCGCGCGCAGCTCCGCCCTGAACCCGCCGGCCTTGAGGAGCGCATCGCGCAGATAGACGGTGGTCTGCCCGGTGAGCCAGTTGCCATGCCGGCGCATGAGGCTGGGCATCTCTTCCGGCGGCACGTAGGCATCGCCAAGCGATATCACAGGGGAGCGGTGAACGCGCAGGAACCGGTCGTCCTCGTCCACCAGCCGGATCATCGCCGACCAGATCCCGGCCTGCGGATGGCGCTCCAGACAGGCTTTCGCTGCGGCGAACATTCCGGGCAGAACGAAGTCGTTGGCGCCAAGAAAATAGACGTATTTTCCGCTCGCGTAGCCGAGCGCGAGGTTGGTATTCCCGGTCGCCCCGAGGTTTTTCGGATTGCGGTACAGGCGAGCGAACGAGCACCCGGCGATGGCGCGCTCGATCACCGCGACGCTGTCGTCGGTGGACTCGTCGTCCACGATGATAACCTCGTCGGGGGGTACGCTCTGCTCCAGGACCGAGCCGATGCAGCGCCGAAGATAGCGCGAGTCGTTCCGGTTGGGAATGAGCACCGAAAGGCTGAAGCGATCTGTCTGCACGTCGCTCGCCGCCGCGGCTCTAGAACCAGTAGGCGATCCGATGGCGCTTGCGGCTGTAGAGCCACACAGCGGCGAACCAGCCGAGGAGCGCAGAGGCCGTACACACCAGGTAGCTCAGGGCCTCGGGCGCCTGCCCGAGCAGGGGCGCGCGGATCACGTAGATCAGGTGGTAGAGGAGATTCCAGTCAACGATCCAGGCGAGGTCGCCCTTGAGCTGCGCCGGCGACCAGAAAACGGGGGTCACGAACATGGCGATCTGAATGAGGCTCGTGACCATCTGCTGGAAGTCCCGGTAGCGCAGGCACAGGATCGTGATCAGCAGGCAGATCCAGGCGAGGTTGGCCGTCACGAGAAGCAGGCCGGGCAGAAGCAGCAGCGTCCAGGCGTTGATGCCCGCGCCGATCGCGAGCGCGATCGCGAAATAGGCGATGAGATTGTGCAGGAAGACGATGACGTTGCGCGCCAGGACCACGTTGATCAGCGTCGTGTAGGCGAACTGCCGCGACTTGATCAGCGCCTCGCCGTTGAAGAAGGCGTAGCAGGATTCGCCGATCGAGCCGGCGATCATGGTCCAGGGCAGCAGCCCGGAAAGCAGGAACGGCAGATACTCGCGCACGCCCTGTTTCCACAGGCTCGCCCAGACAAAAGCGAGGACCGTGGCGAAAAGCGCGAGCGATGCGCTGACCCAGAACGGTCCCAGGAGCGTGCGCCGGTAGCGGCGCTTGGTTTCGCTCCAGCCGAGCCTTGCCCACAGCTCCCACATCATCAGGCCGTCGCAGATGTCGCGGCGCGCGGTGCGGGCAAGATCGCCCGGGTCCGAGCTGAGGGTGATTTCCTGAAGGCTCTCGGGTGCGGTGGCGCTGGACATGCCAGGCACGCTCACCACTTGAACTTCTTGATCTGCAGCGCGGGGTGCGACACCACGCAATGCCAGACGACCCCCTGAAAGGCTTCCGTGTGCGGCGTCACGAGCGCTGCCTCCACCGTCGGGATCACGACCACGCAGTCGCCCGCGCGCGCCGTGTGGCCGCCGTCCTTGCCGACGATGCCGAACACCTTGATCGAGCGCTCGCGCGCGGCCTCGATGGCGCGCACGAGGTTCGCGCTGATTCCCTGTTCCAGGTTGCCGCCGCCCACCGACAGGATGAGCAGCGCGTCGCCCGCCCTGGCGCGGCTCACGCCGAGCCACTCCACGAACACGGTCTCCCAACCCTCGTCGTTGGTGCGCGCGGTCAGCTCGGAAACGTTGTCGGTGGGGGCATAGGCCTCGATGCCGCACAGCTTGCGGAAATCGTTCGCCGCGTGGGAGCAGTTGGCGGCGCTGCCACCCACCCCGAGCAGGAAAAGACGGCCCCCGCGCTCGCGCAGCGCAAGCAGCTCGCGCACCAGAGACTCTACCCCGTCGAGGTCGATTTTCCTGGCGATCTCGCCCACCTGCGCGAAATAGCGCGCGACGTGATTGTCCATCTTTCTCCCCGTCAGACTTCGGCGGCGAGCAGCTCCTTCGGCGGGGCCGGGTGGCCGCCAAGAAGCTGTCCCTGCCAGTTCGCGAGCCGCGCGATCTTGTTGTAGTAGGTGTATTGGGGTGAGCGCCGGACGAGAAGCCCGTCGCGCACTTCCTCTTCGAAAGAATACTGCGCCCAGCCGTTGCAGCCCTTGCAGAACGGCACCTTGTCCCACTGGCCCGTCTCGTGAAAATAGCGCACCTTAGCAAGAGCCTCGCCCTGCCAGACCGAGCGCACGCTCGAAGCGAAAACGTTTCCGACGCTCGCGGTCTTGAACCCGTCCAGGCAGCAGATGGTCGCCGTGCCGTCGTTGTGCACCGGAAGCGTGTTGTAGAGCGCCGGGCAGGGCAGGCGCATCTCCGGGGTCACCATGTCCGGGAAAGCGCCGTTTTCGAAAATGAGCCCCATGCGCACCACGTCCACCACGCCCACCCAGCGCGCGACAAATGCGTCGGCCTCGTGGCGGTTCGCGTCCTGGATGGTGAAGGAGACACCGACGCGCGGGAACTCCGCATCGCCGCGCACCTTGAGCATGAGGAATACGGCCTGCTCGATGCGCTCGAGTTTCTTGATGCCGCGGATCTTCTTCAGCGTTTCGCGCGTCACGGCGTCCACGCTGAACATGACCGAATCGACCTTGTGCGCGACGAAAAAGCGCGCCAGGTCCTCGGTGAGCGAAAGGCCGTTGGTGTTCATCGCTACCACCATGCCCTTGGCCTTCATGTCCGCGATGTGCTCGCGCAGGTCCGGCGCGAGCAGCGGCTCGCCGTACATGTTGGGCTGCACCAGGGGCTTTGCCTCGGCCAGCTCGTCAAGGAGCCGCCTTGCCTTGTCGAGTTCCATGACGCCTTTCACCGCATCGATGGCCTGATCGTCGCCGGAGCCCCACACGGTGCACATCGGGCAGCGCAGGTTGCACTTGGTGGCGAAATCGATCAGAACGCGCGGCGGCAGCTCCGGAACGGGGAGCGGCTTCCACTCGGTCTTGGGATCGACCCACTCGGCTTTCGACCAATCCTTCATGAAAAATCCATCGGGGGTGGCCCGCGCGCGCAATGCGCAGCGGAAACGGCGCATTTTATCAGCAACGCGAACGTGTAGAATGCAGCGAATCGAAATTCGAACAGGGAATCCAACGCGGTGGCCAGTCGTTCCGATTCAATTCGCCGCAGCCCCTTGGAAACATTGCTCGCAAGCGAGCTTCCGGCCGAAGGCGGCGAGATCGCGCTCAAGGGCAAGAGATATGTCATGCGGGACGGAATTCTGCGCAGCCATTCCAGCCATTCGGCTACGCAGGCGCAGACGCAGGGAACGTATGCCTATCTCTGGTCCAAGCTGGAGCTGGAGGGCGATGCGCGCTCGTTCCAGGAGGCATGGTTCGAGCAGCATTTCCCGGGATGGCGGGCAGAAGTATCGAAATTGGCCCCTGCAGGGTCCCGGGTACTCGATGCCGGCTGCGGGGCAGGATGGTCGGCGCTCGCCTTTTTCGGCGAGCACCTGAGGAACGTGGCCTATATAGGCGCGGACATCTCGACGGCACTGGAACGGGCGGCCGAGAATTTTCGCAACATGGCCATGCCGGGGAACTTTGTCCAGGAGAGTCTGACCCAATTGCCGTTTTCCCCAGCGTCCTTCGATTTCATATTTACGCCAGGGGTCTTGCATCATACCGACAGCGTCAAGACGTCCCTGAAGCAACTCGCCGAGCTGCTGGTCCCGGGCGGCAAGCTTCTCCTCTGGGTGTACCGCAAGCAGCCGCCGCTGCGGGAATTCGCCGATCGCCTGATCAGGAACCATCTGGCGAAGTTGACCGATGAGGAGGCTTTCAGGGACCTGATGCCGCTCACCCGGCTGGGCGATGCGCTCGGGCGGCTGAACGTCGATGTGGACGTTCCGGAAGACATTCCGGTTCTCGGAATTCCAAAAGGCAGAATCAATCTGCAGAGACTCGTCTACTACTATTTCGTCAAGACCTTCTACAACGACTCGCTCTCGTTCGAGCGGGCGAATATGCAGAATTTCGACTGGTACCGCCCGCTCAACGCGCACACGAGCACGCTCGAAGAGGTGCAGCAATGGTGTGCCTTGGCGGGTTTGACCGTCGAGTGGCACTTGACGACGCCTTCGGGGATTTCCGCGCTCGCGCGCAAGAAATAATGACCTCTCGCAGCACAAGCGCGATGGACGAGACCATGCTGCGGCCGTTCTATTTCATCGTGGCCGTTTGGGGCGAGCGTTACACGAATTATTTCATCAACTTCTGCCTCCCGAGTCTGCT
>JACPRN010000005.1 GCA_016189945.1 Betaproteobacteria bacterium | reverse complement strand
TGCGTGAGGATGTGCCCTTCTGGGGCTACCGGATCGATCTTTGCGTGACCGGCGCTTTGGAGGAGTCACTCGACATGCTGCTCGAATGCCTGAAGAAGCGCGTTGAGCGCGAAGACGCGAAGCGAATCGCCTCGGCCGAGCGCTGGGGAAAACGACACGTGGGGTGCGTTCGCGTCTGGAAAGACGAAGCGCTTGCCTGCGCGCAGAAAAGACCTATCGACACGCGCTGGGTCGCGCATGAGCTGAACCAGGTGCTCCCACCGGATGCCATCGTGATCGATGAGACCATCACGCATCGCCCGGTAATCCTGCGCCAACTCGATCGGCTCGAACCCGGCACGCCCTTTTCCGGACAGCTCGGCGGTCTTGGAACGGGCCTCGGAACGGCGCTTGGGGTCAAGGCAGGATTTCCCGGGCGTCCGGTGGTCGCGCTGATCGGCGACGGAACCTTCAATTACAACCCGGTCACTGCGGCATTGGGCTTTGCTCAGGAATACGGAATGCCGATCCTGATCGTGATATTCAACAACCACGGTTACCTGTCGCAAAAGCGCGGCATTCCGGAGTATTTCCCACAAGGCTGGGCGGTGAAATCGAAAACCTTCGTCGGAACCTCCATTGTCCCGAGCCCAGACTACGCCGCAATTGCGCGTGCCTTCGACGGCTACGGCGAAAAGGTCGAGGACCCCGGCGAAGTGCGACCGAGTCTCGAGCGCGGGTTCAAAGCGATCGCCGAGGGGCGACTTGCGCTGCTCGACATGCGGCTCGAAGCGGTCAACTGAACGATTGAGCGGCCGGCCCCGACAGGTCGTTGCCGTTCCGGGCGGCGCCCTGTGTCTCAGGGCGATGGGCGCTTTGATATCGAGATCTGATTTGCTCGATCTTACCGAGCCTCTGCTTATGCGATAAGAAAGGCGGTGAGATATGGTTGGTGCAGAGGTGAACATTGGTTGAGCTTTTGAGCAACCTCGGCGCGAACGTAGTGGCAGGAGCCGAGCCCGATGGATACACGTTCTTGATGCAGATTTCAATTTCGCTCCGCTACGCACCCCCGAAGGGGAATCGGAGCGAGTGAGTAATAAAGCTGGCGCGGAAGATCGCTGCTCGGGACTTCTACACGAACGAGGTCATCCCTGCCCCCGATCAAATAAGGCGGAGCTATTCAAATCGCAGGAAAGGTTCCATTGCGGACAGGTTCTCTCATGGTCGCAGCTCGTACAATTCGACAAGGAGGATATCTATGAAACGGATGTCGCGCCTTTTCTCAGTCATGCTGCTCGTCGCGCTTGGCGCTGGCAACGTTCTCGCCCAAAGCTACCCAAACAAGCCAGTCCGACTCGTGCTTACTATGCTAGGCGGCTCAATGGACATCTCCGCACGGATGATCGCCCAAAAACTCACCGAGACCTGGAAACAGCCGGTGCTGGTCGAGAACCGACCCGGGGCGGGCGGCAACATCGGAGCGAGCGTGGTGGCAAGATCCGAGCCCGATGGCTACACGTTTTTGATATCGACCACGGGCATTGCCATTAGCCCAAGTATTTACCGCAAATTGCCTTTCGATCCGATGAAGGACCTCGTGCCGGTAAGCCAAATCTATTCGCTGGTCTTTGCGATGGTAGTAAATCCCAATGTCCCGGTTAAGACTGTTGCTGAATTGGTCGCGCTCGCCAAATTGCAGCCCGGTCGTCTGAATTACGGCTCTACAGGCGCAGGCGGGACGCCGCACCTTGCCACCGAGCTGTTCAAGTCGCTGACGGGAACGGATATCGCGCAGGTTCCCTACAAGGCACTTCCGCAGATGGAAATCGCGTTGATTACCAACGAGGTGCAGGTGATATTCACTGGACTCCAGGGAGCTCAGCCGATGGTCAAGTCCGGCAAGATGCGCGCGTTGGCGGTTACCGGAGAAACGCGCTCGCCGTTGATGCCGGACGTGCCCACCATGGTTGAGGCCGGTGTGCAGGGCTATGAATTGCCAAACTGGATCGGTTTGTTTGCGCCCGCGGGAACGTCGCCGGCGATTGTCGCCAAGATGCATGCGGAACTCGTCAGGATTCTTGCTATGCCGGAGATCAAGGAGCGCATCATCAATATGGGAAATAAAGTCGTCGGTAGCACGCCGGAGGAGTTCGCGGCATCCTATAAGGCAGACGTCGCGAAATTTGCCCGGATCATCAAGGATGCACGCATTCCGCTGCAGGACTGACCGGGTTTCTGCATCAAATGCGTCGGCCGGTACTGCGGCATTGGGCTTTGCTCAGTAATACGGAGCCGTGTCTGAGGGCCATAGGCGGGCTCAAGGCGATCGCCGAGGGGCGACTTGCGCTGCTCGACATGCGGCTGGAGGCGGTCAATTGAACAATAGAGCGGCAACTATTGACCCGATTACGCTTTCGACCGTCTGCTACGGCTTCCAGTCGCTGTGCCGCGAAATGCGCAGCGTGATGACGCGGACCGCGCAAAGTTACCTGATCTCGACGCTGAAGGACCTGTCGGTGGGCGTGTGGCTTGCCGACGGGTCCACCGTTGCCGTGCCCGAAGGACTCCCCAGTCAATTTCTCGGAACGTCCTTTGCGATCGCGGACATCAGCAAGATGTACGAAAACGATCTGCATCCCGGCGACGTGATCCTCACCAACGACCCGTTCCACGGCGGCCATAACAGCCACCTGCCCGATTGGGGCTATATCCGGCCGATATTCTGCGAAGGCGAACTCGTGTTCTTCACCCTGGTGCGCGGGCACATGATGGACACCGGGGGTTCGTTCCCCGGGGGCTATTTTGCCAACGCCTACGACATCATCGCCGAAGGCCTGAACATCCCGCCGCTCAAGGTGGTCAAGCGCGGGGTGCTCGATACCGACCTCAACAAGCTGATATTCAACAACGTGCGCTGGCCGGTGGAAGTGAAAATCGACGCCGAGGCCATGATCGCCACCGGCAGATTTGCGGAAAACCGCATCGTCGATCTGCTGCGACGCTACGGGCGGGACACGGTGCTCGGGGCGATCCACCAGATGATGGACCGCACCGAGCGCGCGGTGCGCGCCGAGATTTCCGCGATGCCCGATGGGACCTATTCGGGGGAAGCCTCGACCGACGATGACGGCACGGTGCTCGATGAGCCGGTCACGGTGCGCGTGGATGTGACCATCAAGGGCGATGAGATCACGCTCGATTTCTCGAGGAGCGACCCGCAGCGCTCAGGGTTCATCAACTGCGTCTACGCCAGCACTTACGCGAGGGCAGTCGCGGGCGTCATCATGTACATGGACCCCGCGCTGGCGGATTTCCACAACCAGGGCTCGTTGCGGCCGATGAAAGTGATTGCGCCGCTCGGCAACGTGACCAACTGCAAATACCCGGCCACTGTGGGCGCCTGTCCCATCAGCATCGGCGGGCAAATATGCGAATCGGTCGTCGAAGCCCTGAGCAAGGCGAAACCCGACCGCTCGATTGCAGCCTGGGGCAAGCACCGCGGCGATTACACCTTCGCCGTCGATCCGAGGACCGGGGAGCGCTATGTACGCACCACGTTCGATTACGATGGCAGCGCCGGCGCCGTCTGGGGCCACGATGGCATGTCCGGGCCGACGTCGCTCACCACGCTCGGTTCGGTGCAGCGCGGCAGCATCGAAGAGGCGGAGATCCGCTTTCCGTGGAGGATGCTCAAGCTCGAGGGTCGTGCGGACTTCAACGGGCACGGGCGCTGGCGCGGCGGCATGGGTTTCGATTGGCGCGCGGTGAACGAAGGCAGCGACGGGCGCATGGCGACCGGCAGCTCGGACGGCGACGTCGTTCAGGGCAAGGGCGCCCAGGGAGGCCAGCGAGTTCCCCTTGCCAGGACTTTCATTCTGCGCGGGGATCAAAAGACGCGCGTCAAGCCGCACCGGATGGCCGAGGTCAAAAAAGGCGATGTGCTAGTGAAACTCAGTCCCGGGGGGGCTGGTGTCGGCGATCCTTGGGAGCGCCACCCCGAGCTAGTAGCGATGGACGTGAAGAACGAGAAGGTGAGCGTAGAGGCGGCGCGGCTCATCTACGGCGTGGTGGTCGATGCGACGAGTCTCAAGCTCGACGAGGGGGCCACCGCGAAGCTGCGCGCGAACCGGCCCCCGGAGCGCTATGAAGCCACGATCGACGACGAAACGCTTGGCGCTGACCTCAGTGCCTACAGCGAGAGCGAGTGACCGGCGACACGCGTCCGGGGACGCGCGCCTGACGAATAGGAGTCAGGCGCATAGAGGCGACTACAGGATCTATGAAGAGCTGGTCAAGGAGATAGCCCGCCCTTGAGCCTCCAGCCGAGCTCGCATGGGCGCCGTGCAGGCTTCGAATGGGCGGCCGCACGGCGATAGGTTTCTCGATATCACGATTCGATTTGCTCCATCTTACGAGGCGCTCGCTGGTGCGCTCAAATGCGTGACACGGAAAAAGGACTGACTGAGGGAAAGAAGGAGTCTTTGAATTGAAACCCCCAAAATTCGCGTATCACGCGCCGGCTGCGCTGGAGGAAGCGATCCAACTGCTGGAGCGATACCAAGGCAATGCAAGAGTGCTCGCCGGCGGCCAGAGCCTCGTTCCGCTGCTCAACTTCCGGCTCCTGGCACCAGAGGCCCTGGTCGATTTGAGAAAAGTGCCCGGGCTCGCGGACATCCGCGTCTCGCAAGATAGGATACACATCGGCGCCATGACCCGGCAGCGCGCTGCTGAGGTTTCGCCGGCGGTGAGGCAACACCTGCCCATCATGAAAGAAGCCCTTGGCTGGGTCGGTCACCTCCCCACGCGCACTCGCGGGACGATCGGCGGCTCGATCGCCCACGCCGATCCCAGCGCCGAGCTTCCAATGGTCCTGCTTGCGCTCGACGGCGAGGTGTTCGTGAGAGGACCATCTGGAGCGCGCACGATCGCCGCTGACGATCTTTTCGACTCGGTGTTTACCACGACGCTTGCCCCCGGAGAAATAATCGCCGAGGTCCGCATTCCGCCGATGGACGCCCATGCCGGCTTCGCGGTCGAGGAATATGCGCGACGCAAGGGCGACTTCGCGATCGTCGCCATTGCGGCGATTGTCGAGGGAAATGCGGAGCGCTGTACGCGGGCGCGGCTCGTGGCAGCGGGGGCGGGCGGACGACCTGTTCGGCTGCGCGCTTGCGAGGAGATGTTGCAGCAGCGGGGGCTCGACGCGCAAACCGTCGAGGCCGCTTCGCGAAAGGCCGCCGAATCGGTGACGCCGACTGCGGATCCTGTCGCTTCGGCCGATTTTCGGCGCCACCTGACCGGCGTCCTCGCAAAGCGGGCGCTGGGACGCGCGATCAAACTGCTGGAGGTTCCGTCGCATGGATGATTTTGTCGACATCGCCCTCACCGTAAACGGCAAGCCGTATCGCGGCCGTTGCGAGCCGCGCAAGCTGCTGGTTGACTTTCTCCGGGAGGATCTGGGACTTGCGGGAACGCATGCGGGCTGCGAGCACGGCATCTGCGGCGCTTGCACCATTCTGTTCAACGGACAAGCGGCGCGATCCTGCACGACGCTCGCGGTCCAGGCCGACGGCGCGGAGCTGCTCACCATCGAGGGGCTCGCCGGCGATGGCGGGCTTCATCCGCTGCAGCAGGCGTTCCATGATCACCATGCGCTGCAATGCGGGTTCTGCACGCCGGGCATGTTGATGACCGCGCTCGATTTCCTGAACACGGTCGAACAGCCGACGGAAAAACAGATCCGCGAAGCATTGTCCGCGGTCATCTGCCGCTGCACGGGTTACGACAACATCGTGAAGGCCGTTGCCGAAGTGGCGAAGGCGAAGCAAGGTTAGGGGGAGGCAGTGATGGAAAAGCGCGCAAACCCGGGCTATATCGGTCGATCGATTCCGCGCCGCGAGGACAAGCGGCTCCTGACCGGCAAGGGCCAGTTCGTCGCAGACTTGAGGTTGCCCGGCATGCTGCACGTTGCCATCGTGCGCAGCTCGGTTGCTCATGGGCGCATCAAGTCGGTCGATCTGTCGCGGGCCGCCGCGGCCCCCGGCGTCCACTTTGTATTGAGCGGCATCGATCTGGCAAAGGAGCTGCCGCCGGTTCTCGAGAGGGATCATCCGCTTTCGCGCGAATGGAAGACGAAGATCCCGCACAAGATCTTCCAGCCGCGCGAACCGCTCCTCGCGTGGGACAAAGTTCGTTACGTGGGCGAGGCGCTCGCAGTGGTCGTGGCCGAAACCGCCTACCTCGCCGAAGACGCGGCCAATCTGGTGGAAGTCGAATACGAGCTGCTGCCCCCGGTTGTCGATCCCGAAGCTGCCGCGCGTGCGGATTCGCCCCTGCTGCACGATCGCTACGGCACGAACGTGCTGGTCGAGTTCACGATTGCGAAGGGTGATGTGGAGAACGTGTTCGCCGGCAATGCGCGCGCGTTGAAGCGCCGCATCTACCATCACCGTTACGGCGCGGTTCCCATGGAATGCCGCGGCGTCGTCGCCCAGCATGAATCCCGAACCGATTCGGTGACGATCTGGTCGTCGACCCAGGTCGTGCACCGAGTGCGAAGCGAGACGGCCGCGGTCATGGGACTGCCCGAGTCGCGGGTGCGCTGCATCGCCCTCGATGTCGGAGGCGGCTTCGGGGTGAAGTGCCACATCTATCCCGAGGACGTGCTGCTCCCGTATCTCGCGAGGAAGATCGGGCGGCCGGTGCGGTGGATCGAAGACCGGCGCGAACATCTGCAGTCGGCATGCCATTCGCGCGACCAGACCCACGAGGCGGAGATCGCCTTCGACGACACCGGGAAGATCCTTGCCTTGCGCGATTCGCTGATCATGGACTGCGGCGCGTGGAACCCGATCGGCATCGGCATTCCGGGCAATACGGCCTGCCATATCATGGGTCCGTACAAGATCGACAACTTCTCGGTGCACGCGCGCGCGGTGGCCACCAACAAAGTGCCCAACGCCCCCTACCGGGGCGCCGGCCGCCAGGAGGCCGTGCTGGTGATGGAACGACTCATGGACCTCATAGCGCGCGAGCTTGGTCTGGAGCCGGCGGAGGTGCGGCGCCGCAACCTCGTTCAGGCCGCGGAGATGCCGTACGCCGTGGGCATTCCCTATCGGGACGGCGTGCCGATCGTGTACGACAGCGGCGACTATCCCCTGGCGCTGGAAAAGGCCCTGGCGGCCCTCGGCGGCCTGGAAGCGTTTCGCCGCCGCCAGAAAGAGGCGCGCGCAAACGGCCGGTACCTCGGGCTTGGATTGGGGCTCTACACCGAGGGAACCGGCGTCGGGCCCTTCGAAGGGGCGACGGTGCAAATCGACCCGAGCGGCAAGATCAACGTGGCCTCGGGTGCCTGCCCCCAGGGGCAGGGAATGGAGACGATCTATTCCCAGATCACGGCCGACCTGTGGAAAGTGAAGCCCGAGGACGTGGTTGTCTCCCTCGCCGACACCGCTGTCATTCCGATGGGCTTCGGGACCATCGCGAGTCGTTCAACGGTGAATGTCTCGAGCGCCATCTACACGGCGAGCGAGCGGCTGCGCAAGAAGGTGTTCGCGATTGCGGCCAACATGCTCGAATGCGCGGCGGAGGACCTAGAACTGCGCGATGGCCGCATCGGCGTGGTCGGCAGCGCCGGCGCATCGGTATCGCTCGCCGAGGTAGCGCGCGCGTCGCGTCCGGGGTGGAATCACCGGCGACCGCAAGGCGTCGATGCGGGCCTGGAGGAAACCTATTATTGGGAACCGCCCACGGTGACCTGGTCCTACGCGGTTCACGCGCTGATCGTCGAAGTCGACATCCAGCTTGGCCACGTGACGCTCGATCGGTACGCCATCGT
>JACPRN010000113.1 GCA_016189945.1 Betaproteobacteria bacterium | reverse complement strand
GAACAGCGTCACGCCTTCGACCGGGCCCGGTGCGCCGACGATCGGCACGGCGACCCCTGGCAACGGGAGCGCGGTCGTTACTTTCACCGCGCCGGCCGACGACGGCGGTTCTCCGATCACCTCATACCGGGTGACAGCGAGCTCGGCCAACGCCTACTACAACCCGAGCGCGACCGGAACACAGAGCCCGATCACCGTGACCGGCCTCGTCAACGGCCAGACTTATACGTTCACCGTGACCGCGACCAACGCGAACGGAACGAGCAGCGCTTCGGCGCCGTCGAACAGCGTCACGCCGGCGACGGTCCCCGATGCGCCGTTCATCTATTCCGTCGCGCCGGGCAATGCGAGCGCCTCGCTGCAGTTTTCCGTCCCGGCTGCGAACGGCGCTGCGATCGCCGGGTATGCGGCAAGCTGCGAGACCGGCGGCAGTCCGGTCACTGCCACGGGCAGCGCAAGCCCGATCACAGTCAGCGGACTCACGAACGGGGCCGCCTACTCGTGCACGCTGACCGCGACCAATACAGCCGGAACGAGTGTGCCGTCGACTGCCGTTACGACGACCCCGAGAACCGTACCGGGGGCGCCGACGATCGGGTCGGTGACATTCGAAGCCGGGCAGGCGAGCGTCAGCTTCGCCCCGCCGAGCGACGACGGCGGCTCGGCCATTACCGGCTACACGGTCACCTCGAATCCGGACAACCGCGTGGGTTTCGGAACGAGTTCGCCGATCACGGTTTCCGGGCTGACCAACGGCGTTCCCTACACCTTCACCGTGACGGCAAGCAACGCGGCGGGCGCGGGTCCGGCATCGGCTGCATCGAACAGCGCCATGGCCCTCGGCGCGCCGGGGGCGCCGTCGATGACCCAGATCAGTCAGACCGAGAACGTTGCGACCATCGCGTTCAGCGCGCCGGCGAACGACGGCGGCAGTCCGATCACCGGCTACACCGCCAGTTGCGGCGGCCTAACTGCAAGCGGAGCAGCGAGTCCGATCACGATCACGGGCCTCATCGGCGGCATGACTTACGCCTGCTCGGTAAGAGCGACCAATGCAAACGGAACCGGCGCAGGGTCCAATGCTTTCAACATCACCGGACTGCGGCCGACCCTGTCCATCGGGTCTTCCGGATGGCACCTGGTCGCGAACGGCGTGAACGGGACGCTCGATGTCGCGGCTGCTTTCGGCGATGCGGAGAAAGTGGCTACGGTGTGGAAATGGAACGCGGCGTTATCCAGGTGGGCGTTCTACACACCGGCCCTGTCGGGGTCGTCATTGACCGATTATGTCGCGAGCAAGGACTACGACCTGCTGACGCAAATCAATGCCGGCGAGGGTTTCTGGGTGAATGCCAAGCAGTATTTCGCCATTCAGTTGCCCGCGGGAATGAATGTTGTCGCGACCGACTTCGCAGCGGGCGGCACGAAGGCATTGGGCACGGGCTGGAGCCTGATTGGTGTCGGTGAAACCAGGACGCCCAGCCAGTTCAACGCTGCGTTGGGCGTTGATTTGACGACGCTGTGGGCCTGGGACAACGGCATTTCCCGTTGGTATTTCTACGCGCCGAGCCTCGATGCAAGCGGCGGGCTGCAGACCTACATCAGCAGCAAGAGTTACCTCGACTTCGGGATCAACAACAAGACGCTGCGCCAGGGCGTAGGGTTCTGGGTCAACAAACCGTAACGCACGCCCGTTCGCACAAGGCGATCCGAAAGGAAAGCCGTGGTTTGAGTCAGAAAGGTTGCGCCTTCTTGTCTTCCGCGTCAGCTTTGCGATGGCGGCGCACTGTTCGCACCGCTGCCGCATGCGCGCTTCAGTTCCTCGCGTTCCCCCTCGCTCAAGGCAGGACTGAAGTGAAGGAGCTGATCCAAGACGTCGTCGGTTTCGAAATAAGCCTTGCGACAGCCGAGGTGCACGAATCCCCCCGGTGAAAAGAGACCCTCTTCATAGAACACGAGCCGGATGCGCCAGCTCCCGCGCCCGATGGGTTCGCGGCAGCTCCGGCACTTGGCCTGCCCGCTTGGCGAACGCTCGGCGCCGTCGATCCGCGGGAGGCGCCGGTGCGCCAGAGTGCTGCGCGCCGCGCGCTCCAGCCTTTCCCGATCGGGTATGGTATCGAGCGTCTCCCCCAGGGCCTGAAGAAGCGGGTCCGGTCGCTTATAGGCTGCACACGCGGGATGAAACCACAGGGTCATCTCGCCTTCCCCGAAGGGGTTGGGCAGACGTTCGCCGAAGCGCAGCTCTTGACTCTGAATAGGCCGGCCGCAGCCGCGGCACTTGGAGCGACCGCTCGTGGCAGGTTCGAAAACGGAGGACATGCCGGGAGGTGGTTACGGTGACTCCCGCGCGCTCTGCCACAGCTCGCTGAAGCGCTGCGCAAACCGCGTTCCGAGAGCCTCGTCTTCGTGCTTGAAGTAGACGTAGGCATGCGCCAACGGCTGCGCAGCGATGCGCTCGATCCAGGCGGCGAGGTCGTTGTCCTCGTAGTGGGTCCGCCGCAGTCGCATATACCCGCAATCCGAAGTGGCGACAAACGAAGTGTCGCCTTCGTCGGTGTCGGTGACGCAGAGCATCGCGGCGCGCGCGCGAAGCGCCTCGTACACCTCGTCGTCTCGCCATGAGGCGTGGCGAAACTCGAAGGCAACACGCCGGTCCGAGGGCAGTGCCCCGAGAAAATCCCGCAGCCGGGGAAGGTCTTTCCTCAGGTATGGCGGAAGTTGGAACAGGACTACGCCGAGCTTGTTCCCCAGAACGGCTGCCCGGCGCAGGAATTCGGCCACATCGGCTTCCGCTTCGCGCAGGCGTTTTTCGTGGGTGATACGACGCGGCGCCTTGAGCGTGAAAACGAAATCTTCGGGCACCTCTTCGGACCAGCGTGCTAGCAACGACTCGGCCGGCATGCGGTAAAAGGTGTTGTTGATCTCGACCGTCGCGAAACGCTCCGCATAGTAGCGCAGCATGGCGTTTGCGGGCAGCCTTTCCGGATAGAAATGCCCCAGCCACTCCTTGTAGGAATAGCCGCTCGTTCCGGCCAACAATTGCATCGTCTTTGCTCCTAAAATCCTTGCATGGCACCCCTATCCCCGCCGAAAGGGAAGCGCGCGAAGCGGCCACGCATCCCGGAGCCCGCAGCGCTCGGCGAGTACTCGGCCAAGCGGACGTTCGACGCCACGCCCGAGCCGGCGCCCGCGATACCCGAGGCGCGGACCGGACCGCTGCTGTTCGTGATTCAGCAGCATTCGGCCCGGCAGTTGCATTATGACTTCAGGCTCGAGTGCGATGGGGTCCTGAAATCGTGGGCCGTTCCCAAAGGGCCGTCCCTTGATCCTAGCCAAAAACGCCTGGCCGTGCAGACCGAAGATCATCCGTACGAGTACGCGTCGTTCGAAGGGGTGATTCCGCCCGGACAGTACGGCGCGGGCGAGGTGATCGTCTGGGATTGCGGCGTCTATTCCCCGGACGAAGGCCACGAGTACTTCTTCCATGACCGCGGGGAGGGCGAGCGGCGCGTCAGGAGCGGTTTGGAGAAAGGCAAGTTGAGCTTCCAGTTGCGGGGAGAGAAGGTCAAAGGCTCGTTTGCCCTCGTTCGCGGCTCGGACAAGAAGAGTTGGTTCCTGATCAAGCACAAGGACCGATACGCGGGAGAGACCGATGTCACGAGGCGGAATCGCTCCGTTCTCTCCGGCATGACGGTTGACGATCTCAAGGTTCTCCCGGTGCACCGGATTCCGGCTTCGCGGCTCGTTCCTGCGGGCAAAACTGAAGCGATGCCCGAATCGCTTTCGCCCATGCAGGCGGAATCGGGTGACGCCCCGTTTGCCCATGGCGACTGGATGTGGGAGCCCAAGCTCGACGGTTATCGGGTGCTCGCCTTCCTCGGCGAGAAAGGGGTGAAGCTGCGCTCGCGGCGAGGTCTCGAACTCACCGCCGCCTTTCCGCGCTTGGCCGCGGAGCTCGGCCAGCAGGCGGCGAGCATGATTCTCGATGGCGAAATCGTGGCGTTCGACGCGAGCGGCAAACCCTCTTTCGGCGCGCTCCAGGATCGCGTTCAGTTGAAGACCGAGCGCGAGATCGCGGCAGCCGACCGGAAGACACCGGTGATCTATTACTGCTTTGACCTCTTGCACTTTGCCGGACTTAATCTGCGCAACGCCGCTTACCGCGATCGGCGGCGCTATCTCGCCCAGTGCCTGCTGCCTTCGTCTCCGGTGCAGCTTGTACACGCATCGGAGGACGGTGAAGCCTTGAATAAGGCGGCGCTCGCAAGCGGCCTCGAAGGGGTTGTCGCCAAGCGCAAGGACAGCAAGTACCTCCCGGCGCGGCGCTCTAGCTCGTGGCTCAAGGTCAAGGCCACCCGCAGCGCCGAATTCGTTGTCGGCGGCTACACTAAGGGAAAGGGTGCGCGCGAGCTGCTCGGCGCTCTGTTGGTCGGTTACTGGAACGAGGGGAAGCTCCGCTACGCGTCGCACGTCGGCTCGGGCTTCGACGCCGATACGCTCGCGCGGGTCAAGGCAAGGATCGAGCCCCTCAAGCGAAGGACCTGTCCTTTCGACGAAAAGCCGGAACTCCATGGCCAGACGATCTGGGTCGAGCCGGTAGCGGTCGCCGAGGTGAGATTCCAGAATTGGACTGACGATGGCAGCCTGCGCGCGCCCATTTTTCTGCGCTTGCGGGACGACGTGGATCCGAAGAGCGTGCGCCGCGAGGTGGCGCGTCAGGCCCCGAACCCGCGCGGGGCGGGGCACGCGGGCCTGGGCGATAGCGCGAGTGAAGTCGATGACGTCATACGACAGTTAGACAACAAGAAAGCGAACTTGGCGATCGCGGTCGGCTCGCATCGGATTCGCCTCACGCATCTCGACCGAGTGTACTGGCCCGCCGACGCGGCTCTTGGACAGCCGGTACTCACCAAGCGCGACCTCCTGCGCTATTTCGCACAGGTGTCGCCGTTCATCCTGCCGCATCTCGCGGACCGTCCACTCACCGTGATCCGCATGCCCGAGGGGATCCACGGGGAGCGCTTTTTCCAGAAGCATTGGGGCGCGGAGCGGCCGGAGTTCGTCGAAACAACCGCCGTTTTCTCTGAACACAAAGACGAAAGCCACGAGGTTCTGCTGTGCAACAACCTGCCAACGCTCTTGTGGCTTGCACAGTCGGGGGCGCTCGAACTTCACGTCTGGCACTCGCGCGCCAAGCCTGGCCCAGACGCCACGACCAAGAGCACCGATTACGCCGCCTCGCTCGCCGCGTTGGAAGCGTCGGTGCTCAACTATCCCGACTATGTGGTCTTCGACATCGACCCCTACATCTATTCGGGTAAAGAGGCGCCGGGTGCGGAGCCGGAGCTCAATACGGTCGCCTTCGAAAAGGGCAAGGAGGTGGCGTTTTGGCTGCGCGAGCTGATCGAGAGCATGTCGCTCGATCCTATCGTCAAGACCTCGGGCAAGACCGGACTGCATGTGTTCGTGCCGATCCGGCGCACGCTCGACTTCGACGCCGCGCGCGAGGTGTGCGGAATCATCGGACGGCATCTCATGCGGGCGCATCCGAAAGACATCACCCTGGAATGGAGCGTGCCCAAGAGAACCGGGAAGATCTTCATGGACTATAATATGAACGTCCGCGGCAAGACCCTGAACGTCGCCTATTCGCCCAGAGGCGCGTCCGGCGCGCCGGTATCCATGCCGCTCGCGTGGGAAGAGCTTGCAAGTGCGCACCCGCTCGACTTCAGGATTGCGAACGTTCCACAGCGCTTGGCCCAAGGCGGCGATCGTTGGCGCGACGCCCTGAAGCGCAAGCAGAGTCTGGAGGGCGCCCTGAACGCCGCGAAGGCCTGAATCGGAGGCAAATATGGCAGCGCGATCGATTGCGTCGTTGACCGTTTCATTCGGGCTCGTGTCTATTCCGGTGAAGCTCTATTCGGCCACCGAGGCGAGCCGCGCGATCTCTTTCAATCTTTTGCACAAGGGCTGCGGGTCGCGCCTGAAGCAGCAATATGTCTGCGTGAAGGAAGAAGTGCCCGTGGCGCGCGAGGACATGGTCAAAGGCTATGAGTTCGCGAAGGACCAGTACGTGATGTTTACGGCCGAAGAGCTGAAGGCGCTGGAAGAAGCGGGCACGCACAGCGCAGAGATCGCCGAATTCGTGCCGCTCGATTCGATCGACCCGGTGTTCTTCGACAAGGCGTATTACCTCGCTCCCGACAAGGGCGGAGCGAAGCCGTACGCACTGCTTGCAAGAGCGCTGCGCGAGTCCAGCCGCTGTGCGCTCGGCCGCTGGGCGGCGCGCGGAAAACAATACATCGTAATGATCCGCCCGGTCGAGGACGCACTGGTCATGCAGCAGCTCCTGTACGCCGCCGAAGTGAGGTCGATCAAGGAGATCGATATTCCGAAAGCGGAGGTAAAGGACAGCGAACTCAAGCTGGCGCAGCAGTTGATCGAGCAGCAGGCTTCCGACACGTTCGATCCTGGCGCATACACCGACGAAGTGCGCGCGCGCATAGAGGCCGCGGTACAGAAGAAGGTCGTGGGACAGGAGATCACGATGGCCGAGGAGCCCGAAGGCGGCGCGCAAGTCATCGATCTCATGGAAGCGCTGCGCGCCAGCCTGGAGAAGAAGGCCCCTGCCAAGGCGGGCGGGCCAAGCGCTGAGACGCGCAAGCCGCCGAAGCGGGCGCAACAGGCGCCGGCGATAGACAAGAAGACTGCCAGGAAATAGCCGCCCGGGGAGCGTGCCGGGCCGCCATGCACCAATACGGTGTGCGCGATGTCGAGAGGCTGCTTCGCCTGCCGCGCAGCACGATCCGCGCGTTGATCGCGACCGGGATGGTGACGCCTGAGCGCGGGCCGCGAAACGCATGGCTATTTTCGTTCCAGGATCTGATCGTGCTTCGCACCGCCCAGGCGCTCGTTGCAGCCAAGGTGCCGCACAGACGGATTACAAGATCGTTGAGGGAGCTCCGGCGCCATTTGCCCGATTTCATGCCGCTCTCCGGACTCAGCATCAGCGCGGTGGGCGACCGCGTGGTGGTCAAGGAAGGCGCCAATCGCTGGCAGGCGGAATCCGGGCAGTATCTGCTCGCGTTCGACGGCGATCCGGCGGATGGGTCCTTGAGCGTGATCGAACGCAATGGCGCGGCGAGCGCGAAGGAGTGGTTCGAGAGGGGAATGGCGCTGGAGAGCCGGGATGCCGGGGCGGCGCTCGCGGCGTACGAGCGCGCTGTCGCCGCGCACCCGGCGCTCGTCGAAGCTCACATCAACATGGGACGGCTCCTGCACGAAACCGGACATCTGGCGAAAGCCGAGCGCGCCTACCGCAGTGCGATCAAAGCGTGCGGCCCCGATCCCGTTCTGCTTTACAACCTCGGCGTCCTGCTCGATGACATGAAGCGCAGGGAAGAAGCGATGGAAGTGTACAAAGCGGCCTTGCGCGGCGATCCGGCCATGGCCGATTGCCACTACAACCTGGCGCTGCTGTGCGAGCAACTCAAGAGGCCAAAGGAAGCGATCCGGTACATGGCGCAGTATCGCAGGCTGATGGGGATCAGATCGCAATGAAGGCGGCCCCGGTATCGCCGCCGCAGCTACCGCCAGTCATCGATCCGCACCATCTTGCTGCGGCCGAAAGTGCCGCCGATCATCTTCCAGGCGGCCTGCGTCTCGCCGCCGATCACGACGATGCTGATGTCCTCGGGGCGGTACTTGGTGATCAACTGGTCGGGCGCGGCCTTGAGCTTGCTCGCCCACGGTTCGACGCCGGCCAGCGCGTGGGGCTTGAGCAGCGTCTGCGTCCACGGATCGTCCCAGAACTCGCGCGCGCTCACGCGGGCGTTGTCGGCGCACCACGCAATCAGCTCCTGTTTGGTCTTGAAACCTAGGTCGACGAACCCGCGTGCGACAGTCGGGTCCATCAGGATGATCGGCGCGCTGTAGGGCTCGCAGGCCGCCAGGCAACGGCGGAAGCGCTGCTGCCAGGTCTCGCGCGGTCCATAACCGCTTTGCGTGTACCAACCGCCGAACACGGTGGTCACGACGCTGTCCTCGGGTTTGAAGCCGTGCTGCACGTGCAGCGGCTCCCAAGGACTGCGCTCCTCGTTCTCGGCCCAGGTTGCGGCGTAGTTGTATGCGTTGCCGATCGATCCCATGTAGGTGTCGCCGATAACCGAGCCGCCCTGCAGGTTCTGCGACAGCAACGCATGCGCGCGGCCGATCGTCGCGTTGGCGTGGCTGTACGGGCCGAGCGCGCCGATGCCGCAGTGCATGCCGATCTCGATGCGGATCGGCCCGTTGACGATCGCCGGCGCGGCCCAGGACGTGGTGCTGCTTTGGCGCGCGGTGATGCCGCTGGCGGCGAGCGCGAGGATTACGGGGAAGTACTCGGGCCGCGCCCCGGCCATCACCGCATTGACTGCTACTTTCTCGACCGTGAATTCCCAGAATTCGCGGTAATAGGTCGGCCGAAGCTTTCCAACCACTTCATCGGGCCGGTGGCTCGTGCCCTTCAGCATTGCCGCCACGCGCTCCTCCGTCGGCAGCACGATCGGCAGGTAGTCGGTCCAGCGGTTCTGCTCGAATTCGCGGTACAGGTTGTCCTGGGTGTCGGGATCGAGAAGCCGCGGGGTCGCGCGCTCGAACGACACGCCGCTCAGGTCTTGCTCGGTCAGCGGGCCGGTCAGGCCTTGCAGTAACTCCTGCATGAACGGCCGCTTGTTGACCGGATCGACGCCGTCGATATACGCGCGCAGCGCAGCCGGTACGAGGCCGACCACCGGCTGCGGAACGAACGCTTGGCGCAGCGTCGGCATACCGTTGACGCGCGCGGCATTACGCGCCAGCCGCGCGAAGACGTGCGTATGGACGGCGACGGTCGGAACACCGTCCGCCTCCACGGCCATTGCGAGCCCGGCGACCGTCGGGCAGCAGGTGCTTCAGAGGCCGACGGCGAATACCGCTGCGTCGGCCTCGGCGACGACCCGGGCGCGCATCGCCGGGTCATCCACCCAGCTCTCGCGCGGCTTCACGATCTGGGTGTGCACGCCAGGCATGTGCTCGGCGAACCAGGCCTGCAGTTGCTGCATGAAGACCTCCGAATTGTCGAACAAGCAGTCGACGAGATGAAGCACCTTTCCTTCGAGGGTCGGCAACCGCGGCGCGAGCCGCTTGCCGATGACCTTCGGCGCGTAGCCGCGCGGATCGTGGACTGTCAGCAAATGTGGCATGGGAACTCCTTGCGTGAAATTTCGGGATGGATCGACAATTTGGGCAAGAACTCAGCCGGGCCAGGCGCCGTCGTCGAGGAAGCGGTGGGCCGCGAAAGCCGCGCGAACGCCATCGGATGCGGCACCGACAGCTTGTCCACAGCTTCCGGCGCGCACGCTGCCTGCGGCGAACAGGCCGCGCCGGGCACAGCGCAGTGAGCCGTCGGCCGGCAGCCGCCCCTCGGCGTCGAGCGGCAGCAGATCCCCGAGGAACCTGGTATTCGGCGCCAGGCCGACGTAGATGAACACCGCATCCACGAAGAGTTCGGCTGCGGTCCCGTCAACCGCATCGCGAACCCGCAGCGCGCGTACCGCCTGTTCGCCGACGATTTCATCGACCAGCGAATTCGGATGGAGGACGACGTTGCGCTGGGTCTTTATGCGGCGCTGCCAGCGATCCTGGGCGCGCAACGCCGCCCCCAGGTGCAGCAGATGCACCTGCGCCGCGTGTGCGGCCAGCGTAAGCGCCTCCTGGCAGGCCGCGTCGCCGCTGCCGATCACCGCCACCGTGCGATTGCGCAGCAGCGGCGCATCGCAGCTCGCGCAGTGGCTGACGCCCTTGCCGCGCAGGCGCTCCTCGCCGGGAATACCGAGCGTCTTCAGGTGGCAGCCGGAGGCGAGGATCACGCTGCGCGCCCGGTGCGGCCCTTCGCTCGCCTCGATGCGCCAGCAGCCATCGCCGGGCGCGAGCGAGACAACCTCGCCGGCGATGCACTGCGCGCCGGCGTCCATCGCCTGCTCCTGCGTCATCGGACATAGATCGTATCCGGCGATCCCGTCCGCGTGCCCCGGGAGCCCCTGAACCGACTCGATGCTGAGCAGAAGCCCACCCGGAACGTGGCCCGTGAAAACGGTGCAGCGCCGGCCGAGTCGCGCGGCCTGCAACCCCGCGGTAAGGCCGGCGAGTCCGCCGCCGGCAACGAGGATATCGATTTCACTCAATCTTGATTCCGGCCGACTTGACCACGCCGCTCCACTTATCGATCTCGGTGCGGATCAGGGTGTCGTACTCCTCGGGCGAGGAGCCGACCGGCTCCAGGCCGAGTTGCACCATACGCTCGTTCATCTCGCGCGATCTCACGGCGTCTCCGATGTCGGCGCCCATGCGCCGCACCAGATCGCGAGGCACGCCTGCCGGAACGATGACACCGATGATGCTCATCGCGGAGAAGCCCGGTACGACGTCGGAGATGAGCGGGATCTCCGGATTGCTGGCTGCGCGCTTCGGACTCGACAGGGCGATCACCTTCAACCGCTTGTCCTTGACGAAAGGCATCGCAGAGAACAGCAGATCGAACAGAATCGGCACACGGCCGCCGATGACGTCCTGCTGGGCCGGGCTGCTGCCCTTGTACGGGACGTGAAGCATCCGGATCCCGGCCAGGTGATTCAACATCTCGCCGGCCAAGTGCGTGCCGGTGGCGACGCCGGGGGTCGCATAGTTCAGTTCGCCGGGTTTGCTTTTCGCGTATGCGATCAGCTCGGTCACGCTTCCGACCGGCAGCGACGGATGCGCGAAGAGGCCGAAGTGCGCCAATGCGATCTGCGATACGCCGGCGAGGTCCTTCTTCGTATCGTAGGGCAGGTTCGGTTGCAGGCTGGGGTTGATCATGTGCGCGGTGATCGCCATGCCGAGCGTGTAGCCGTCCGGCGCCGCCTTGGCGACGAACTGCGTGCCTACCACCGTGCCGCCGCCGGGTTTGTAGTCGATCACTACGGCCTGCTTCCATACCGAGCGCAACTTGTCGGCCATCAGCCGGGCGACGACGTCGGTCGGCCCGCCGGATGTGAACGGCACGATCAGCTTGACTGGTTTGTTCGGCCAGGGACTCGCGCTCTCGACAGGTGGTCGCTGTGCGAGTACTGCCAGCGGCGCGATGAGCAATGCGGTCAGGGCGATACCGCGAGTGTAGTGATGGTTCACGTTGGTTCGCAGCGCGAGGGGGAGCGGGACATGTGCGTTTACTCCGGACGAAGTGTTGTTCGACAAAACATAGGCGTGCCCTCCGAACTTGTCAAGTCGCGGCATTCTGAACGTGCCGGATTCGGAACGTAGCTTTTTATT
>JACPRN010000126.1 GCA_016189945.1 Betaproteobacteria bacterium | reverse complement strand
TCAAGTTCAACGACGCGGTGCTGCGCCATCTCATGGTCAAGATGGACCGGGCCTGGACTACGCCCTCGCCGATGATGAAGGAGGAAAAATCCCGCTCGGTGCTGAGCACGAGCGAGCCGCCCAAGCCGGCGGAGGCGCCGGCGAGCGCTTGATTTTGCGCCCTTGGCGGCCGACAACCTGATCGTGCTGAGCGGCCGGATCGTCGAGGCCGATGTGCCGAGGCGCACGCCGGCGGGCATCCCGATCCTGAAATTCAGGCTCGCCCACGAATCGACGCAGGACGAACTGGGAACACCGAGGAAAGTGAGCTGCGAAATCGCGGCGGTCGCCTTCGACCGCGAAGCAAGGCTCGTTTCGGCCGCGCCTTTGGGTTCGGCGATGACGGTGACCGGGTTCATCGACCGCAAGGGGCATTCCAGCCGGCAGGTGATTCTGCACGCAGTGCATATCGAATTCGAGACAGGAGATTAGACACATGGCAACGATGGGAAGGTCCGGCGGCCGCGGCAAGGGCAAGGGCAAGTTCGGCAAGGACGGCAAGGAAAAGAAGAAAGTCAGCGCGCTGTTCAAGCGGCGCAAATTCTGCCGCTTCACGGTAGAGAAGATCGAATGGATCGACTACAAGGATGTCGATCTGCTCAAGGACTTCATCGCCGAGAACGGCAAGATCATCCCGGCGCGCATCACCGGGACCAAGGCCGGCTACCAGCGCCAGCTCTCCGACGCGATCAAACGGGCGCGCTTCCTGGCGCTCTTGCCTTACACCGACCTGCATTGAAAGGATAGCGGCCATGCAAGTGATTCTTCTCGAGAAAGTGGTCAACCTCGGCGGCCTGGGCGATGTGGTCAAGGTCAAGGAAGGCTATGGGCGCAATTACCTGATCCCTCAGGGCAAGGCCAAGCGCGCCACGCCGGCCAACCTGGCGGAGTTCGAAAAACGCCGCGCCGAGCTGGAAACCGCGCAGTGGCAGGCGTTGACCGCGGCGCAGGAAAAAGGAGCGAAGCTCGACGGCCTCACGGTGCAGATCACGCAGAAAGCCGGGGTCGACGGGCGGCTGTTCGGATCGGTGACCACCTACGACATCGCGGCGGCGCTCGCCGCGCAGGGTTTTGCCGTCGAGCGCGCGATGATCCGGCTGCCCCAGGGGCCGCTCAAGCAGGTCGGAAACTATTCCATCGCCATCGCGCTGCATACCGACATCGTCGTGCACATCAGCGTGGTGGTGCTGGGAGAGCAGACGCAGTAATCCCGCAGACACCGGCGCCGCGTGCTCGTTGCTCGGCGGCGCCTCCTTCCCTGTACCGCGGCGCTCCGCGCTGCCCTCACCAACGGCGAAGCCCGGGTAAGACCTCCGGTCTTCGCCGTCGGCTCGGCGCGGTCTTAAGGAAGCTCTGAAAAACGTCATTCCCGCGTGGTAAGCATGCCCCCGCGGAAGCGGGGGCGGGAATCCAGAAGATCCTTGAGTCGACTGGACCCCCGCCTTCGCGGGGGTGACGGGAATCGAGTTCTTCAGAGCCTCCTTAAAGGGAACCCTCCCGGCGCGGCCGAGCAACGAGGCTCGCATCTTACGGGCGCAGTGGTAGAATTTTTCGACCAACTTGGCGCGCACCCATGGTCCAGCCGCAATCCTCCTCCGGCGACGCGCAGCTTGTCGCACTGAAGCTGCCGCCGCACTCGATCGAGGCCGAACAATCGGTCCTGGGCGGGCTGCTGCTCGACAATTCGGGGTTCGAGCGCATCGCCGATGTCATCGCCGACGGCGATTTCTACCGCGACGACCACCGCCGCATCTACCGCCATATCACCAGGCTGATCGAGCGCAGCCGGCCCGCCGACGTCGTCACCGTCGACGAATCGATCAAGGCGAGCGAGGACAAGGACAAGACCGGGGGCCTTGCCTACCTCGGCGCGCTGGCGCAGAACACGCCCTCGGCGCACAACATCCGGCGCTATGCCGAAATCGTGCACGAGCGCGCGGTCATGCGCCGGCTGGTGCAGGCCGGCACGGAGATCGCCGATTCCGCGCTCAATCCCATGGGCAAGGACGTCGGTCAGATACTCGACGAGGCCGAGTCCAAGGTATTCGAGATCTCGGAATCGGGCGCGCGCGCCAGACAGGGCTTCCAGGACATCCAGCAGCTTCTCACGCGGGTGATGGAGCGCGTCGACATGCTCTTTCACCGCGACAATCCGTCCGACATCACCGGCGTGCCCACCGGCTACCACGACCTGGACCAGAAGACTTCGGGTCTGCAGGCGGGGGACCTGGTGATCATCGCCGGACGCCCAAGCATGGGCAAAACGGCGTTGGCCCTGAACATCGCCGAACACGTGGCGGTCGAGAACCGCCTGCCGGTGGGGGTGTTCAGCATGGAGATGTCCGGACAGCAGCTTGCGCTTCGCATGCTCGGCTCGATCGGGCACCTGGACCAGCACAAGCTGCGCACCGGGCGCTTGACGGACGACGACTGGAACCGGCTTACCAACGCGGTGGGCAAGCTCCACGAAGCGCCGATTCACATCGACGAGACCCCCGCCTTGAACGCCCTGGAGCTGCGCGCGCGCGCGCGCCGGCTGCATCGCCAGTACGGCACGCTCGGCATGATCGTCGTCGACTACCTGCAGCTCATGCAGGCGAGCACCACGGGGGAGAACCGCGCCACCGAGATCTCGGAAATCTCGCGCTCGCTGAAGGCGCTCGCCAAGGAACTCAATGTCCCGGTGGTGGCGCTGTCCCAGCTCAATAGGGGCCTCGAGCAGCGGCCGAACAAGCGCCCGGTGATGTCGGATCTGCGCGAGTCGGGAGCGATCGAGCAGGACGCCGATCTCATCCTGTTCATCTATCGCGACGAAGTCTATAACCCCGACTCGCCCGAAAGGGGCGCGGCCGAAATCATCATCGGCAAGCAGAGGAACGGGCCGATCGGGATGGTGAAGCTGACCTTCCTCGGCGAGCACACGCGCTTTGAGAACTACGCCCAGCCCGGCTCGTTCTGAGCAAACCTCCCTTTTCTCCACATGAGCGAAGAGTCCAACAGCAGCCTCGGCGGAGAGCTTGCCGAACGCCTCGCAGCAGCCCTCGCGCCGCGTGCGGAGATACTGGAAGCGTATCTGTTCGGCTCGCAGGCGAGCGGGCGCTCGCAGCCCCACAGCGATATCGACGTAGCCGTCTATCTCGACGAGGGGACCGCTGTGCACAGCGGCTTCGGCTATGCAGCGGAATTGACGGCCGATCTCATGCGCTCGCTCGGAACCAATGCCGTCGACCTGGTGGTGCTGAACCGGGCGCCGCCCCTGCTGTATCACCGCGTGCTGCGCGACGGCCGGCGGATTCTGTCGCGGGATCTGCGCGCCACCACGACCCGGGAGGGTTACGCGTTGTCGCGCTATTGCGATTACCTGCCGCAGCTTGCCAAGATCGAAGCGGCGCGGCGCGCTTCCCGAGCGCGATGACCCAGGGGCAGCCCGATCCCGCCGTGGTGCGTCGGCACCTGGCGGCGCTGCGCGAAGCGCTCATGAACCTGAGACGCCACACGGGGGTGAGTGCAGCGGAGCTGAGCGCCAACGCCGATCTGCGCTGGACGATCGAGCGCGGCCTGCAGCTCTGTCTTCAGAACGCGCTCGATATCGCCACCCACGTCGCAGCGGCCTGCGGCCTGGATGCTCCCGACTATTCCCGGGCGATCGAGCGTCTCGCGGAGCTTGGTCTGCTCTCAGCGGAGTTCGCGGCGCGGCTCCGACCCATAGCGGGCTTTCGCAACGTGCTCGTCCACGGCTACCTTCAGGTCGATCAGGAGATCGTCGCCTCCGTGGTCAACGAAAGGCTCGGCGATCTGGAGGAATTCGCCGGCTGCGTGGAGAGCTACCTCGAGCGCCTGTGAGAAATCCGGCGTCAGAAGGCGATCACCTGCCGGATCACGCTCGCATCGGCGAGCGCATCCATCGCCTCGTTGATGTCCTCCAGGCCGATGGTGCGGCTCACGAGTTTGTCCACCGGAAGCCGTCCCTGGCGGTAGAGGCCGACGAAGGCAGGTATATCGCGGCTCGGAACGCACGAGCCGATGTAGCTGCCGCGGATGGCGCGTGCCTCGGCGACCAGGCGCGAGAGCGGGAACCGAAACGCCCGCGAAGCCTCGGGCAGGCTCGTGCTCACCGTCCTGCCGCCGCGGCGCGTGCAATCGAGGGCCTGCTCGAACGCTTCCACCGTGCCGGTAGCGTCCAGGGCGGCATCCACGCCCTGCGGCACCAGCGCGCGCACGGCAGCCGCCGCACCGTCGCCGGCGACGAAATCGCTTGCCCCCAGCGCAAGGGCGAGAGGGCGCTTCTCCGGGTTCGAATCCACCGCGATGATGCGCGTCGCTCCCGCGCTGCGCGCGCCGAGAATCGCGGCAAGCCCGACGCCCCCAAGGCCGAACACCACCACCGACTCGCCCGGGCGTATCGCCGCGGAGTACAAGGCGCTACCGGCGCCGCACATCACGGCGCAGCCGAACAGGCTCGCTTCGACGAACCCGAGGTCGTGCGGAATCTTCACCAGCGATGCTTCCGAGACCAGCGCGTGCTCGGCGAACGCCGACAGTCCCATGTGATGGTGGATCGCCTCCGCGCCGGCGCGCAGGTGCGGGCCTCCGCTGATCAGCCGCCCCTCGCGATTGGCCTGCGTGCCGCGCTCGCACAGATGGGGCTGGCCTTCGACGCAGCGCGCGCAGCGGCCGCATTGGGTCAAGAAGATCAGCGCGACGCGATCCCCGGGAGCAACGGAGGCGACCTCGGGACCGATTTCGGTCACCACGCCGGCGGCTTCGTGGCCGGGCACGATCGGAAGCGGCCAGCGCCGGTCGCCGTTCACGACCGAAAGGTCCGAGTGACATAAACTCGCCGCCTTGATTCTCACCAGCACTTCGCCGGCCCCTGGCGCGGGCAAGCTCACGGTTTCGATCGCGAGCGGCCGCGAGCGCGCGTAGGGCCGGGGACTGCCGGCCGTTCTCAGCACTGCGGCGCGAAAGGAAATAGACATAGGGCAATCGGCGATGCGAAATTCTACGGCGAAGTCCGACCGTTCGCCCAATCTCTTGATATAGTATGCCTTGAGGGGTGGGGGAGCGACGCCTTTTCCGGTAAGAACGCGCAAAGCACGCAAGGCGCCGGAAGCCAAACGGTCTGTTGCCCACTTTCCGCCCTATTAGACCCGCAACGCGAGCGAGCTGTCATGGCGGCACATGCACACAGCGAAACTATGGAGACTTCCGGGCCATCGGCCATCGCGGCAGGTGGCAACGGGCAGAAAATCGATACCAGACGCCTGATGTCCAGGCGCATCGGCTGGTGGATTTTCGGAACCGTGGTCCTGATCAACGGTCTTGTACTCGTTTTTGCAGGCGCCGAACACCGGCAAAACAAGGAGGAGTACGAGCTGCGCGCGGAACTGCTGACCCAGAATCTCGCGCAGGCGATAGACCAGAGCATCAGCACCAAGATCGAAAAGATAGACCTGTTTCTGCACATGGTTGCGCAGGAGCTTGAAAGGCAATTGTCCACAGGGGGAATAAACAAGGAACTGATCCAGTCGCTATTCGGCAAACAAAACAAGTACCTGTACGAGGCGAGCGCCATTCGTATTTCCGATTCCGAGGGGAACTTGATATTGGATGGCGACGGCGAGAGTCCGCAGCGCAGCTACGCCGAACGGGAATTTTTTGCCTATCTGCGCGAACATCCCGGTTCCAGCCTGTTTGTTTCCAAACCCGTCAAAGGCTATTTGACCGGGCGCTGGATCGTCCCCTTCGCGCTCGCCTACCATCGGCCTGACGGCGCTTTCGCGGGTGTCGTCGGTGTGGGAGTGCAAATCGAGTCGTTCAGCGACCTTTTATCCCGATTCGACGCCGGAGAACGGGGGCTGATCACGCTGCGCGACAGCGACCTGGGGGTTATCGCCAGCCGTTTGTCGGGGTCCTCCGGACGCCTTCCGGTGGGGGACCGCAACGTGTCGCAAAGCCTGATAAAGCGGGTTGCGTCAGGCGCCAGGCAGGCCAGTTTTCGCGCCGCTCCTCCATTTGACGGGTATCGGCGCACCGTCACCTTGCGCAAGCTCGAGCGCGCGCCGATGTACGTGCTGGTGGGGCTCGACGAAAGCAATTATCTCGCGCCCTGGTACCGAGAGATGCCGTGGAAGGCGTCGTATCTCGCCATCTTCTTTCTGCTGACATCGTTGTCCGCTTGGGCATTGTGGCGCATCTGGCTGCGTCAGGCGAAAAGTACCGAAGCATTGCGCGCCGCGCATGAACAACTCGCCCGGGTTGCATCCGTCGTCGAGGGTTCCGCGGATGCGATTCTGATGCGCAGCCTCGATTACAAGACGCTCATCTGGAACCCGGCGGCGGAACGCATGTTCGGCTACACGGCGGCGGAAAGGATTGGGAAAACTTCGCGGTTCCTGGTGCCCCCCGAATTCAGAGCCGAGGTCGACCGCGCGCACGAAATCCTCGACGACGGCAGGCCGGTACCGGCTTGCGACACGGTCCGGCTCACCAAGGACGGGCGGCGAATCGACGTATCCGTCAGCCGGTTCCCGGTTAAGGATGCAAACGGCCGCTTGATCGGGGCATCGTTCGTGTACCGCGACATCACCGAGCGCAAGCGCGCGGAGGAAGCGTTGCGCAAGGCGCGCGACGAGCTGGAACGGCGGGTGATCGAGCGCACCGAGCAGCTTCGCCACCTGGCGGTCGCGGCTACGCTGACCGAGGAGACCGAGCGCCGCTCCATCGCGCGCGATCTGCACGACGGTCTGGGCCAGACCCTGCACGTCATAAGGCTCAAGCTCGATTCGCTCGCGAAGACCGTTCCCGAAGCATCGCGCCACATCGTGCGCGCGTTGATCGATCAGATCGCCGATGCGAGCCGGATGGTGCGCTCGCTCACCTCCGAACTGAGCCCGCCGGCGCTTGCCGAGCTTGGGCTGAGCGCGGCATTGAGATGGCTCTGCGGGGAGATGGAGCGCAGCTATGCGCTGGAGGTGGTCGTGGATGAAAACGGCCCGGAGCCGCGGCTGACAAGAGCCCAGTCAGCCATCGTCTTTCGCGCCGTGCGCGAGCTCCTCATCAACATCGCCAAGCACGCCGGTACGCAGCGCGCATGGATCAGCCTGCGCTCGGTCGATGGCGCCCTGAGAGTCACCGTGAAGGACCAGGGCGCCGGCATGCGCGATCCGGCCCAAGCGCTCGCAGCCGGGAAGGGGTGGGGACTGGCAAGCGTGCGCGAGCGCATGACCTATCTGGGGAGCACGATGGACATTCGTTCCGCGCCCGGGCGCGGAACGACAGTCACCCTCGACATCCGGGTCGAGGCGCAAGACGAGGCGATCGTGGCATGAACATTCGCGTCATGCTGGCGGACGACCATCGCATGTTCCGCGAGGCCTTGGGCGGACAATTGCGCGCCGAGCCGGACATCGAGATAGTGGCCGAGGCGAGCACCGGCGCCGAGACGCTGTATCGCGCCGGGCAGACCTTCCCCGACATCCTCGTTCTCGACATTGCGCTGCCCGACGCGAGCGGAATCGAAATCGCCCGCCAGGTCATCGAGCGCCACGCGAGGATCCGCATCGTCGCGCTTTCGGGTTATGCCGATCCGCTGTACGTGCAGGAGATGCTCAAGGCGGGCGTGAGCGCCTACGTGGTCAAGTCCGGCGGCACGGAAGATCTGCTCGCCGCCATCCGCGCAGTGTTTGCCGGGCATAGCTATCTTTCGCCCGAGGCGACCGACCTGCTGGTGGCGGGGAGTAATTCGCGCGGCCAATCGAGCGCGCCGCCGGTAACGGTGCTCAGCGGGCGCGAGCGGGACGTGTTGCGGCTGCTTGCCGACGGCAAACGCTCGACCGAAATCGCCGCCGAATTGGGCATTACCGCGGCCACCGTGGACGTGCACCGGCGCAACATCCGGGACAAGCTCGGGCTCAACACCACCGCCGAGCTGACGCGCTACGCGATCCGCGAGGGCCTGCATTCGGTCTGAGCGCCCGGCCTTACGCCCGGCCTTGCGTTGCGTTTGTCCCGCCCGCGGCGTAGATTGTCCCCGCCTGGACCCGTGCCGGCGACCGAGCGCGCTTGACTATGGCTGACAAGACCCCGCTATCGAACCGCAGAGAACCGCTTTTCCCGGCGAACGAGCTGACCGAGCGCATCATCGCCGAGCGCCAGGGTCCGATCGGCTGGATCACGTTCAACAACCCGGAGCGGCGCAACGCCATGTCGGTGGACATGTGGGAGGCGATTCCCAGGGTGCTCGATCGCTTCGGGGCCGACGCGCAGGTGCGCGTCATCGTGCTCACCGGCGCAGGCGACAAGGCGTTCGCCTCCGGCGCCGATGTCTCCCAGTTCGAGGAACAGCGCTCGGGAGCAGAGGCGGTGCGGCGCTACGAAGAGATTACCGAAGGGGCGCAGGAACGGCTGCAGAAATCGGACAAGCCCCTCATCGCCATGATCCGGGGCTTTTGCCTTGGCGGAGGAATGAACATCGCGCTTGCCTGCGATCTCCGGATCGCCGCCGCCGACGCCCGTTTCGGCATTCCGGCGGCGCGCATGGGGATCGGCTACCGGGTGACTTCTACCCGGAACCTGGTCGACACAGTAGGGGCGGCCAATGCGCACGAGATATTGCTCACCGCACGCCAGTTTTCAGCCGAGGAAGCCAAGGCGATGGGGCTCGTCCATCGCGTGGTCCGGCCGGCGGAGCTCGATTCACTCGTTGCGGAGTACTGCGCCATGATCGCGGCCAATGCGCCGCTCACCCTGCGCACCGCCAAGCGCATCATCCGCGAGCTGGTGAAATCGCCCGCGGGGTTCGACGCCGCCGGCTGTGCCGCGCTGGTAAAACAGTGCTTCGAGAGCGAGGATTACGTCGAGGGCCGGCGCGCATTCATGGAGAAGCGGCGGCCGAAGTTCGCCGGCAGGTAGGTTCAGCGGAGGGCGGCGATGATTCGCTTCCTGAGCGCAATGCTCGCTTTGGGCGCCGCCGCCGGCGCGCTCGCACAAGGCGTATTCCCGAGCCGGCCGATCACCATGGTGGTCGGTTTCGCCCCCAGCGGCGGCACCGACACCGTGGCGCGCATCATCGCCAGGAAACTCGCAGAGAATCTACTGGTATGCGTACATGGCCCCCGGCAGGACGCCGCCCGAGATCGTCGCGCGCCTGAACCGCGAGCTGGTGAAAGTGCTCGAGATGCCTGAAATCCGCGACCAGCTCTTCACCCACGGCATGGAGCCCATGCCCGGGTCAAGCGAAGCGCTCGCCCGGCACATCGGGCGCGAACTGGCGGTGTGGGGCCGGGTGGTGAGGGAAGCCGGAATCCGGGCCGAATAATCAGCGCAGGGTGCGGGCCAATTCTTCCAGCGCGGCGATGGCGCGGTCGATGGCGTCGCGCCGCTTGAGCAGGTCTATGATTGTGTTTTCGATGCGGCCGCGCGCCGGGCGCTGTTTATCCAGGGCAGTGCTGCGCCGCCGCCGGGTTTTTCGAACGCCGCCGCGTTTCTTGGCGGCGCCGGCACTGGGGGACTTGGGCGGCCTTCCGCGCCGCGCTGGTGGCGCAGCGGGAGACCTGCCTTCCCTGCGCGTACCCGGTTCGGTTGAATTGGGCTGAAGCGTTGCGGTTTTGGGTGGCCGTCCGCGCCGCGGCACCTGCCCGATGGTGAATTTGGCGTCGTTGCCTGCGCCCGAGCGAAGCAACTGGCCGTTCGCCACCATTTGCGAGAGCGAAGGCAGGATGTTGGCGCCGTCGAATCTCTCCCGGAGCTGGCTGTAGGTAAGCGGCCCGTCGTGCAAAGCGGCGCGCAGATTGGCGCGTATTCTCATTGCGGTCTCCCGTATCTGGTCGTTGGCAGGCTTCCAGTCGCGCAGACCGGTCCCGGCCGTAAGCTGGGCGATGTTGAAAACCAAGGTTTCCCCTCCACCTCAATTGCGGGCCGCGCCTTGATCGCTGTCGGACCCTGTTAGCGCTCTCTCCGTATCCAAGTCTACGGATCACGGTGGCGGACGCAATTGTTGAAAACGCGTAGCCGCACTACCAAAAAACCGGTAGGCACTCGGATCGGATCCCTACACGGTCAGCTCGGGGATAACGAGCAGGAAGGCGTTCAGCGTGTACGCCGAAGACCGAGCGGTGGTCCGCTTTGCCGGTCGTTCGCAGCGCGCAATTGAGCGAATTGCCCGATTATGCGCTGCCGCACTGCGCCGAAAGGGGCGACTGGCACAGGCGGTAGCCGTTGCCGCCTTTCGCCTTGGCCCGGTACATCGCTGCATCGGCGCACTTGAGCAAAGCTTCCATGTCGCTTCCGTCGCGCGGATACAAGCTGATGCCGACACTTAGCGTCACTTTGCCCCCGTTTGCGGGGAGATCGTAGTCTTCGCTGCAGGTTTCGAGCAGCTTTCTGGCCAATCCAACCGCCGGCCCTCTGTCGGCGACCTTGTCGAGAATGACCACGAACTCATCTCCTCCCAGGCGCGCAACCGTGTCGGTTCGGCGGATGCACTTCTGCAGGCGTGCTGCCAACTGGCGCAGCAGCGCGTCGCCCGCGTCATGCCCAAGCGTGTCGTTGACGCGCTTGAAATGGTCGATATCGATGTAAAGCAGGGCGAAGCGGCTGCAGTTGCGCTGTGCCGCGGCGATGGCCCTGGAAACCCGATCGGCTAACAGATTGCGGTTGGGAAGCCCGGTCAGGCTGTCGTAGAACGCGAGATTCTTAAGCGTCTCGGCAAGCTTGAGCGCGGTGAAATCCTGGAAGAAATGAATAAACCTCGTGACGCCTCGGTTGCATTCGGGCAGCGGATAGATCGACTCGAGCACATGGCGCGCTTCGCCTGTCGCGGTCCGGAAGTGGGTCTCGCCCTGCCAGGACTTGCCCGCGAGCAGCAGGCCCCGGATCGTCTCCGGTAGAGAGGCGCCTCCGGCTTCCCTGAACTCGGCCAGATCCGGCCCCAGCGTTTGCGCAGCGCCCAAATCGAGCAAGCGGCGCAGGTGCGGATTGGCATATTCGATTGTTCCATCGGCCAACGTGACGGCCACGCCGATCGGAACTTGCTCGATTACCTGAGAAAGGTCGTGTGTTTTCTGCCAAGTCACGGCGCGTGTTGGGGCCGGCTGCTGCGCCGAACCGCCCTGGAAGGAGCCTCGCGAGATATTACTATCGGTATCCGCAAAGCACAACCGGCAGTAATCGTCGGTGGCCCTGCTTGGTGCTACTTTCCCAAGCATGATTCTCGCCGAAGAAAAACAGGGCTTCAGCCGACGCCTGAAGGAAGCCATGCGCAAAGCCCGCGTCGATGCCAACAGTCCGACGCGTGTCGCTCGGGAATTCAATTTGCGCTACCACGGCGATCCGGTCACGGCGCCGGCGATCAGAAAATGGCTCCTCGGCGAAGCGCTGCCCTCGCAAGATAAGATCCGGGTGCTCGCGCAATGGCTGGAGGTTACGCCGCAATGGCTGAGGTTCGGCGAGTCCGATCGCAGGGAGGAAAAAGCGCACCCCCTGGCGAAACAGGACCTCGCGTCCTACGCTGCAGTCGATCCTCTCTGGGTGACAAAGAAGCTCGAGTTGCTGAACGAGCCGCACAAGAGGATTGTCCTCGAAGTGGTGCGGGCGCTGCTGCGGCTGGAAGGAAAACAATAGTCGTCAATTCAGCCGGACGTATTCGTAGTCGATCGGCAGGTTGTTGATCCCGCGCTCAGGCGGCGCAATCCACGCGGCGATCTTGCCCGGTTCGACAGCGCGCCGCATCAGCCCGGCGACGAAAGCGCGGTCGGCCTCGCTCGGGACCCATTCGGGCAAAGCGTGCGCGTATGCCTCGGCGCTGATGATGTTGCCCAGAGGATCGGTCGGGACGTTCGCCCACGCGCCGATCGATCGGCGAAAGCGCGTGCTCGGGAGCTTCAGCTCGAATGCGACGCCCGCTTTCCGGATCAGCGCGTTCCAGCGTTTGACGCCGATTTCGCAGTCCTTGACGTAGGCGCCGCGCGTCACCTCGTTCATCGCGTTGCGCAGGCCGATCGATTCCGTTTTCACGCTCGCACCGTCGGGCACCTCGATCTCGACGCGCGC
>JACPRN010000112.1 GCA_016189945.1 Betaproteobacteria bacterium | reverse complement strand
GCCATGAGCCGGCAACTCCAATGGGTCATGCCCTTGGGTTTGCTACGCAAGGTCGCTTGAATGATCTCGTCTCGCGTGGCTTGATCGTACTACGGTTTACGCCCTCGTCCGGGGGCAATCTCCCAGACCTCTCCGATGCCCTGCTCGCGGACCCGCTTGCGCCACAGCTGCACGGTGGGCCGACTCACGCCGAGCTGCTCGGCGATCGACACATTGTCCTGGCCCGCGAAGGCTCCCAAGATGATCCGGCAGCGCAGCGCCACCTGTTGTGGAGTTCCGTGGGCGGATTCCCAGTGCTCCAGCTGCGTTCGTTCAGCCGGTGGCAACTCGATCGCCAAAGGTGTGTTCGGCATGAGTGAGATCATAGCAGTCGCCGGAAACTCTGTAAAGCTATTTAAGGGACACTACACTAGGCTGTAGCGCTCCACGGTTACCGCCACGAAATCAATAGGTTACGCGGCGTATTCGAGTGAGACCCCCCCATTCGTAAGATCAAGCGCTTAGCACGGCGTCATGTTGGGTTCGTGCCGGTACTTGGCGAAAGTACTTTCGCCAAAAGTGCACGGACGTCACCCGTCATCTGCGCGACGCACGTCGTGCAAAGTGCTACCGATCCTGTTTCCAGACTCGAAGTGGAGAGTGCGAAGCAGCTTGAAGAAAGTCGTTATCGGTCGTGAGCAGCGTCAGTTTGTGCCGGATGCATAGCTGCGCGAGCAGCGCGTCGATGGTGCCAACCTGCACACCGGCGCGACGACAGCGGTTTCTCAATTCTGCGGCGTCAATATGATCCTGTCGTTGCGGAGCGAGTAGCGGCAGGGCCGTGAAGCGATCGATGAGGTCTTTGCGGGCGCGTGGACCAGCGAACCCCTGCAGCAGTTCCTGCAGCACCAGTCCCGTGGTCACGATGGTTTCCGCGCCTTCGAGCGCGTGGCGCAACGCGCGCACCTCGGGCGCGGCAGACTCCGCGTCGCGGCGAAAGGCGAGGGACCAGACGCTCGTATCGACGAACAACGTCACCGGCGGGAGCGCTCGGCCTTATAGTCGAACGACTCATCCCATTCGAGCTTGCCCATCAGTTCGACGAGGCGCTTTTGGCTGCGGCGGGCGATGAACTCCTCGAGCGCCCGCGTCACGGCAGCCTTCTTGGTTCGTTCGCCGCTCACTTTCACGGCGCGTTCGATCAGATCGGGATCCAGGGAAAGATTGGTAGCCATTGTGTCACTCCTTACACATCAGTCTACACAACGGCGGTTTCACCGGCAACGAGCGCATTCTCGCCGAGCTGCTATCGCGTCCGCGCCCAGACAATAGAACCCAGCGCGCTGCCCGGTGCTGTCAGCGCGAGCCGGCGACCGCCCGAAAAAGCTGACGCGCCACCTCGCCGGTGGTCGAGAAGTCGCGCAGGTAGAGGTAGAACGTCACGTCGGGTAAGCGCGGCAGCCCTTCTCTATCGCCGAGCACCTTGAATTCCGGGCTCAGCATTTCGATGGTTCTGACGGTTACGCCGAGGCCGCCGCGCAGCGCAGCGCGCACGCCGGGAAGCGTTGACGAGGTGTGCACGATGCGCCACGGCACGCCTGCGCGGTTGAGGTGCTCGAGCGCCATCTCGCGAAACATGCTCGGAGGCTCGGAAATGATCAGCGGCAACGGCTGAGTGCGGTCGTAGACGTAGTCGGCCGCGCACAGCCACGCCGCCGGCGAGTTGCGCAGCACGATGCGTTCGTAGCCGGGCCGGTCCAGCATCGAAACCGTCAATTCGATTTCGCCGCGCTTCAGCGCATCCATGAGCAGGATGCCGCGCGCGACGTGAACGTTGATCCGCACGCCCGGAAGCAGCTTGGAAAAGCGGCTCAGCAGCGCTGGAAGTATCGTGTCGGCAACGTCAGGCGGAGCGCCGATCGTGATCGGCTCTTTCGATTCGGTCGCCGCGAGCGAACGCACGGCCTCGTCGTGCACCGCAAGTATCTGCCTCGCGTAGTCGAGCAGCGCCACACCCTGCTCGGTCAGCGCCTTGCCGCGCCCCGCGCGCTGAAAGAGCTTTGCTTGCACCTGCGCCTCGAGCCGCTGCATCTGCTGCGTCACAGCCGATTGCGTGCGGCTGACCCGCTGCGCGGCTTTGACGAACGATTCCTGCTCCGCGATCGCGACGAAGGTGCGCAGCAGTCCAAGGTCCAAGTTACGCATGACGTATTAGAGATTCTGAACTATCTGCCTCGCATTTTCAAATTGTGCGGCGTGCGGGGCGGGCCTAATATAGTCCGCACGGCCGCCGCCGTTTCATAGAGAGGAGATCAAGCCATGTCTGTCATAGCCGCCACCGAGCAGCGCGCAGCAGCCGTCCGAAGCGCCATCGAAGACATTAGAGAAATGCTGGCAATCGCCGGCATCGACCGGCTTAGCCTCGCGCGCGGCCTGCGAGTGCTGCAGGCGCTCGCCGGCCGCAGCGAGTTGTGGAATAGGTCGGACTTTCCGGACCCGGTGCCGCCGGAGCCGCACGTGCGCTATCTCATCCGGGAAGACGCGGACCGCGGCTACGCGCTCTATCTGAACGTGATCGCGCCCGGCCGCCTGATCCCGCCCCACAACCACGACACCTGGGCTTGTGTCGCCGCCGTCGAGGGCACCGAGTACAACGTCCTCTACCGCCGCACCGACGACGGCACGCGCGCGGGCTACGCGACGATCGAGGAGATCGAAACAGTTCAGGTCCGGCCCGGCACTGGCCTCGCGATGACGCCGGAGGATATCCATTCCGTGACAGTCAAGGGCACCGAGCCGATTCGCCACCTCCACCTGTACGGCCGCGCGCTGGAGACGATGACCACGCGGCTGTCCTATGATCCGGCGACGAATTCCTGCAAGCCGATGGTGCTCGGTGTCGCGACGCGGCGCTGAAGCCGAAAGTTGCGTGGGTGCATCTCCCAAGCCGGATTTGAAAAGCACGGAGCGAAATCCTTCAACCAGAAGTTTCCGGGGTTCGACACCGATATCCACGGTCTCGTCGCCGATGAAACCAGCCGGCGCTCGCGCTACTTCGTCGACTGCGTCGCGCAGTCCTGAGAGTGAGTGGTTGCGCAGGCGCCTCGCCTGCCATCCAGTGGCCGATTCCGGATGAACGATTGCAGGCGAGGGCGCCTGCGCTACATGCGGTCGTAGACGGTCAGTTTGTAAGCGTAGGGGTTCCTGTCATCGGCGCTGAACGCCTGCGCCGAGCGCTCGCGCCATTGCGCCAGGTCGAATTGCGGCATCAGCGTGTCGCCTTCGACGTCGGCTTCGACCTGGGTCAGGTAGATCCGGTCCGCGCGCGGCAATGCGGCCGCGTAGAGCTGCGCGCCGCCGATGACGAATACTTCATCGTCGTTGCGGCATGCGGCGAGCGCTGCGTCGAGCGAATCGGCGACGATCGCGCCGGCGACGCAAAAATCACGCTGGCGCGTGACGATCACCGTGGTGCGGCCCGGCAGCAGACGCCCGATCGACTCCCAGGTATTGCGGCCCATGATGATGTGATGGCCCATGGTGATGGCTTTGAACATCCCGAGTTCCGCGGGCAGGTGCCAGGGAATCGCGTTGTTGGCGCCGATCACGCGATTGCGTGCCATCGCGACGATGATGGAGAGGCCCATCATTGCCTGCTCATACGGCGATCGGCGCCTTGATCGCGGGATGCGGGTCGTAGCCTTCGAGCGTAAAGTCCTCGTATCTGAAGTCGAACAGGTTCTTTACTGCCGCGTTGACGCGCATCGCCGGCAGTTTGCGCGGGCTGCGCGACAACTGTTCGCGCGCCTGGTCGAGATGGTTCATGTATAAGTGCGTGTCGCCAAAGGTATGCACAAGATCGCCAAGCCTGAGCCCGCAAACCTGGGCGATCATCATCGTCAGCAGCGCATAGGAGGCGATGTTGAACGGCACGCCGAGGAAGAGGTCGGCGCTGCGCTGGTAGAGCTGGCACGAGAGTCTGCCGCCCGCGACATAAAACTGGAAAAACGCGTGGCACGGCATCAGCGCCATCTTGTCCAGGTCGGCGACGTTCCACGCCGAAACTATCATGCGCCGCGAGTCCGGGTTGGTCCGGATTTGCTCCAGCACCTGGCCGATCTGGTCGATGTGGCGGCCGTCCGCCGCCGGCCACGAACGCCACTGGTAGCCGTAGACCGGCCCGAGGTTGCCCTGCGCG
>JACPRN010000111.1 GCA_016189945.1 Betaproteobacteria bacterium | reverse complement strand
GGCCGCTTACTCTCTTGAGACGAGCCTTGAACGGGCTCTCCGCGACTTCGGTGTCAGTTTGTCAGAGGCCGCCAGGTTTGAGAAGTCCTTAATGCATCAGTTCCGGCGGCAGGCTCAAAAGTACGCGATCGATTTGCCCTCAGACAAAGAGGCGATGACTTGGCTAACCCTGATGCAGCATTATGGCACTCCCACCAGACTTCTCGATTGGACGTACTCTTTTTTCGTCGCAGTCTACTTTGCTGTTGAGCGGGCCGACAGTGGTGCTCCATCGGCCGTGTGGTGTATCAATGCCGCCTGGTGTGCAGACCAGTACGATGCCATTCTCAAGGCCATTGATGGAGCTAGTCTGAAGTTGCTGAAGGACCGCGACCCGTACATCAGATCCACCAAGACGTTTGCTAAAGTGATCGACAGAAAGAAGCCAATGCTGAACGTCTATCCCGGCAACGCTTTCGCACTTAACGAAAGATTAATTATCCAGCAGGGGTTCTTTCTGATCCCGTGCGACATAAGTCGTTCCTTTGAGGACAATTTGGAGGCTCTACTTGCCCGCGACCCGCATTATCGGGAACATTTTGTGAAGATAGTCATTGACGGTGGTGTAGATCTGAGGAGGGAAATCCTGACGAACCTTTACAGGATGAATATCACGCGGGCCAGTCTGTTTCCTGGACTGCAGGGTTTCGCTGAATCGTTGCGGACTCAGATTGCCTCACCGAGTGTTTTGCTCAACAGACATGCGGGCAAGTGGGCATGCCCGGCCTAAGCAGGCGCTGCACCCGCCCTGATCGCGGAACTGATCGCCCGGAGGGTCGATGTGATCGTTACCGCTGGCACGCCCGCCACCCAGGCTGTGAAGAAGGCGACGACGTCGGTTCCAGTCGTTATGGTGGCCGTCGGCGATCGCGTAGGCAGGGGTATCGTCGCGTCCCGCAACCGGCCTGGTGGGAACATCACCGGGTTGACCTCGATCTCACCGGAACTGGAGGGGAAACATGAAGACCGCCAAGGCGCTCGGGCTCACGATCCCGCCATTGGTACTAGCGCGGGCGGATGAGATCATTCAATGACTGATTAGGCCCCGCCAAACCCATCGGGCGGATCGATGCGATTCACTTGGGACCCGAATAAGGCTGTTTCGAACCTCCGTGATCACGGGTGTCCTTTGAGGAAACGAGTACAGTTTTCGGCGACCCGCTCGCGGTGACCATTCCGGATCCAGATCACTCCATTGGTCAGGAACGCCTGCTGACGATGGGGCAGTCCACCGTGGGACAGCTCCTTGTCGTGTCCCACACCGAGGAACGGGATACCATTCACATTATTTCAGCTCGCCGAGCGACAACACATGAGCGCAAAGACTATGAAGAGTAAAGGCCGCGAAACCGCCAAACTTGAAATGCGTCCCGAGTACGACTTTTCCGGTGGCGTTCGGGGAAAGTATTATCGCCGCTACATGGCAAGCACCAACGTGGTAGTTCTCGAACCCGATGTCCACAAGAGATTCAAGAACGCCGCCGCCGTCAACGAAGCGTTGCGCACCCTGATTCGTGCGGCTGGCGAAGGGCGGGGTCTGACCAAGCGGACCGCACGGACGCGCGCAAAAGCGGCGCGCGCCGGCGGCCGCTGACGTTCGCCGCACAGCCGAGTGTCGATCGCGTGCGCGACCAGATTGCGGATCCAAATTCGGAAGACGAGGAGCGCTTCGGTGAACCGATATGCTAGGGACGTCCCCCCGATGGGACTTGCCTCTTCAAATTCAGTTGAAGGGCGTGGGGCGGCGAGCGTAATACGCTCGAGGGGGCGAGCGTGAAGATCAAAGCGCTCGGCTTCACCCTCACCGTCGCTCTAGTCATCCTGCTCTGGCCGCTCGTCACCGGTGCGCAGCGGACGGGGCAACCGCACCGGATAGGGTTCCTCGGGAATTCCACGGCGGCCCTCGAAGCCAATCTCGTCGGACCGTTCCGCGACGGGTTGCGTGACCTCGGTTATGCCGAGGGCCGGGACATCTTGATCGACTTTCGGTGGGCAGAAGGAAAGTACGAGCGCTTTCCGGCTCTCATCGGCGAACTGCTCGCCCTGAAAGTCGAGGTGATCGTGACCGCCGGGACGCCCGCCACACTCGCCGTCAAGAAGGCAACAACCTCGACTCCGCTGGTCATGATCGCCGTTGGAGATCCGGTCGGTACGGGAATCGTCCCGTCCCTCAACCGACCCGGCGGGAACATCACCGGGTTGACCTCGATCTCGGCGGAACTGGACGCGAAGCGACTGGAACTGCTGCGGGAAGTCGTTCCCGGCATCTCGCACATTGCCGTGCTCTGGAATTCGGCCAGCCCGCTGCAGGTGCTCGGCGAGAGGCGGACGCAGGTCGCGGCCGAGGCGCTGCGCATTAAAGTGCTTTCCCTTGGAGTTCGGAACCAAGAAGGGCTCGAGAAGGTATTTGCCGACATCGTCAGGGAGCGGCCGGGGGCGCTTCTCGTGCTGGCAGACCGGCTGTTCCTGCACCACCGCAAGCGCATCATGGATTTCGCAGCTCAGCACCGTCTCGTGGGGGTGCACGCCTACCGGGAATTGGTCGAAGCGGGCGGATTGATGTCCTTCGGGCCAAGTTACGCGGCCATGCACAAAAGGGCCGCCTACTTCGTCGACAGGATTCTGAAGGGGGCGAAACCGGGCGATCTGCCCGTGGAGCGACCGGCATCTTTCGAGTTGGTCGTCAACATGAAGGCCGCCAAGGCGCTCGGGCTGACAATCCCGCAATCCGTCCTCCTGCGAACAACCGAAATCATTCAGTGAAATGCGCCATGGGGCTGGCGTCGCCGCGATGGAAGCGGACCCGGAAGCTGCGCGTTGCTGCCGCCGAGGGGTGTATCCCTTCCCGCGGGGAATCCGTCTAAGGAGGTGTATGGAGAAATAGCCGTCCATCACCTGTCACCCCAACCTTAGAGGAGAATGCCGTGAGCGATCTGACCCCCCGCGACCTCGAACTGGTGGCGCTCGGCGCCGCAATGGGCAGCAACTGCGCACCCTGCGTCGAGTATCACATCCCGGAATCGCGTAAAGCCGGGCTTACCGACCCTGAAATCCACGCGGCGATCCGGCACGCAGACAAGATCCGTCAGGTTCCCGCCCGCAAGACGTTGCAAACCGCACTGAAACTGCTGCCGTCTGCCGCCGACGACGTTCGAACCCCCGAAACGGCCGAAGGTTGCGGCTGCGGCGCCGGCGCCGAAGTCGCAAAGGCTGAAACGGGCAAGACGGCGCAACCGCGCGACATGATGGCGATGATGTCCAAAATGATGGATATTTGCGCCGGTCACGGCCAATCTGCCGCTGCGCCGAATTCGGCGGAGAAGAAGCCGGCAGTCAATCCTGCGGCGAGTGAGGGATGCGGGTGCGGCTGACGGGGCGTTCGGCGAGGCTCGGCTCCCACATGACCCGGCGGCGAAGTTTTGCATCGAGGGCACAGCGATGACTGGCGTAGAGCAGCAACCCGCGTTCGAGAACCTCGCTCGCGAACTGGCGCAGCCGATCATGCGCTACCTCGAACGCTATGTCGGCGACCGCGCATTGGCGGAGGACCTGTGGCAGGAGACCCTGGTGCGAATGCACCAGGGGTTGTCCTCGTTCGCCGGCCGCTCGTCGATCAAGACCTGGGCTTTTTCCATCGCCAGCCGGGTTGCCGCCGATCATTTCCGCCACCCCGCAAGGAAGACCCGCATTGTCGAACTGGAGGAAGTCGCGGAACTGATCGACTCGGATCGTCCGATCGATGAACGCATGGTCGTCGACGAGATGAACGCATGCGTCCGGCAGGTGATCGACAGCCTGCCGGACGCGTACCGCACGGCGCTCATCCTGCACGATCTCGAGGGCCTTTCGGCAGAGCAGACCGCCGAGATCTGCGATTGCTCGGTGGCCTCGGCCAAGATCAGGATTCATCGCGCGCGGCTTCGGCTCAAGCAAGCGCTGCAAGCGCAGTGCGAGACATACCGCGACTCGGATAGCGTGTTTCGGTGCGAGCGCAAGGCCTAGCGGCCTGGCATCGTTCCGCTCACCAAAGGAGTAACTCATCTAATCTAATGGACGCGCTGTCAGCGCCCCAGGCGGCAACATCTGCGCCGCTGAAGCCGTTCCGGTATCCTACGAAAACGGCGGAATACCGGTTCACGGATTACTTCGAGAACGAGGTCTTGCGCAAGCGCCCATACCTGAAGAAGGAATGGTGCACCCGCGTTCTTGGCAGTCCGCTACGGTCAGAACCCCAGGAGGCTAATCGGTACCGATTCTGGGACCAGATTCCTGAACTGCAAGGCCGCTACTTGAGAGTGATCACGCTCGAGGATAAAGTAACCATTCACAATGCGTTTCCAGACCGAAGGTTCAAGCCATGAAGCTGAACTACTACCCGGACACAGACTCTCTGTACATCGATCTCTCCGAACAGACAAGCGTGGAGAGCCGAGAAATCTCTGAGGGCGTGGTGCTCGACTACGATGCCGAGGGCAACCTTGTCGGGATCGACATCGACAACGCGAGCGCCAAGGTGCAACTGAATGATCTGACGCTCAGTAAACTCCCCTCCAAGGTTCATACCGTCGCCGCCTGACGGCGCAGTGCACCAGCCGTCCGCAAGACCGGCGCGCGCTGATGACTTGCCGCTCTGCTAACGACGGGGGCATGTTCGGCCAGTTGCCAGCGGGAGATCGAATATGAGCCAATGTTCACGCAGGAAGGTCGTGCTTTCCGCCGCCGCGCTGCTCGCAGCGCCGCTCGCCTCTCTTGCGCAGAAGCCGGCCAAACTCTGGCGCATCGGCTTCCTTACCAACGGCACGGTGAAGTCCGCTAAAGGGCAGCTCGACGCTTTCATGCGCGGCATGAACGAACTGGGTTACCTCGAAGGACGGAACTTCGTCGTCGAATCCCGCTGGGCCGAAGGAAAGCTCGACCGGCTGCCCGCGCTCGCCGCCGAGCTGCTCTCGCTCAAGCCCGACGTCCTGTTCATCCCCTCCGGCGTCGCAGCGCAGGCTGCGAAGAAGTCCGGGACGACGATCCCGATCGTGTTCGCCTTCGCCCCCGACCCGGTAGGCCAGGGGTTCGCTGCCAGCCTCTCGCGCCCGGGCGGCAGCATGACCGGCCTGACCAGCACCCATACCGAGCTGTCCGCCAAGCGCGTCGAGCTGCTCAAGGAGGTGTTGCCCGCGATCCGGCGCGTCGCGGTCCTCTATTTCCTCGCTCCTTCGGCGGCGGGGGTCCCCGAGCAGCTTGCGGAAACCGAGCGCGCGGCGAAGGTTCTCGGCATTGCGACCGTGACCGAGGAGTCAAAGCAGGCGGAAGACTTCGAGCGCGCCTTCGCCAGCATGCAGAAACATCGGCCGGACGCGCTCATCGTCATCGAAAACCCGATGTTCTTCACCAACCGGATTCGCCTCACCGAGTTGGCGGCGTCTTTGCGCATACCGGCGATCTACAACGCCTCGGAGTATGTCCACGCCGGCGGGCTGATGAGCTACGGCGCAAGTTACGCCGACCTGGCCAGGCGCGCGGCTTCCTATGCGGTCAAAATCCTCACCGGCCGCGCACCCGGCGAGTTGCCGATCGAGCGGCCGACCCGATTGGAGCTGGTGATCAACATGAAGACCGCCAGGACCATCGGCCTGCGGATCCCCCAGTCGGTGCTGCTGCGCGCCGACGCCACGCTCGGATAGCGCCCCTCAGCGTCCACCCCCGGCTTGGTTCGCCTCAGCCGGCAGCTACCGGGAATTGACGGCGCCTTGCGAAGGTCCAAGACTGGAAGCACGAGTTCTTCGGAGAGGATCACTATGAACCAGAGCGTCAATATCGGCCGCCGGCAAGTCATGTTGAGCAGCGCCTTCGCGGCGGCCGGCGCCTTGAGTCCGGCCGTCCTGGCGCAGGCGGCGAAGTCCAAACCGCTGCCGAAGTACGCCGAGTGGAAGTACATCGACAGCCTCATCGTACACAGCTCCAACACCATCGAGACCCGGCGCGGGGCTTTCGGCACCAGCGTCATCGTTCCGACGGATATCCTTTTCGTTCGCAACAACGTCTCGGCCCCGGACGCATCGATCGCCTACGACCCGGATGCCTGGGAGCTCACCGTCCAGGGGGTACGCAATCCCGGCAAGATGACCGTCGGGCAGTTGAAGCGCCTCGGGATCGAGACGGTCGCCACAGTGCTTCAATGCTCGGGCAACGGGCGCGGTTTCTTCGCGCACAAGGCGAGCGGCACGCAGTGGCAGGTGGGCGCCGCCGGGTGTGTGGTATGGAGCGGCGTGCCGCTGGCGGCGCTCGCCAAGGCGATGGGCGGCGTGGCGGCCGGCGTCCAATTCGTGACCGGATCGGGCGGCGAAACGATTCCCCCCGGCGTCGATCGCAGGCAGGTGGTGGTCGAGCGCTCGGTGCCGCTCAAGGCGATGGAAACGGCGCTGCTCGCGTGGGAGATGAACGGCGAGCCGCTGCCCCTTGCACACGGCGGTCCGCTGCGGCTCGTGATCCCCGGCTATTACGGAGTCAACAACGTGAAGTATCTGAGCCGGCTCAGCTTCACCGAAACGGAGACCAACGCAAACATCCAGGCCACGGGCTACCGCATCCGCGACATCGGCAAGAAGGGCGCGCCTGCTCAGCCCACGATGTGGGAAATGAACGTGAAGTCGTGGATCAACCATCCTTCGGGAGAGGGCCCCGTGAGCCCGGGGACGGTGCAGATCCATGGCGTGGCTTTTGCGGGCCTAACCCCGGTGAAGGGCGTCGAGGTTTCCACCGATGGCGGCAAGACCTGGAGGGATGCCCGCTTTATCGGCCCTGACCTGGGACGGTTTGCATGGAGGCAGTTTGTGCTGCCCGTGCAGCTGGGCGCCGGCAGCCATGTCCTCGTGAGCCGAGCGACCGATGCGGCCGGCAACGTGCAGCCTGCCGAGCGCCTGGAAAACGAGCGCGGCTATGGCCACAACGGATGGCGCGATCACGCGGTCAAGGTGACGGCTGCGTGAGCGCTGCCTGCCGGCGGCCCCAAGGGCCGCGCATCGCGTTGGCCCTATCGATTGCCGCCGCGGTTTCTTTTCCCGCCGGTGCCGGCGACCCCGCCACCAAGGCGAAAATGGAGCTGGGCCGCACGGTATTTACCCGGATCGCGCAGCCGCAGTGCGGCCTCTGCCACGCGCTCGAAGACGCGGGGACGACGGGTACGATCGGCGCCAAGCTCGAGGAACTGAGACCGGACGCCAATCGCGTGGCCGAGGCCGTGCGCAAAGGCCTGGGCGCGATGCCCGCGTATGCCGGCAAGCTCACCCAGGAGCAGATCGAGGCCGTCGCCTTCTACGTGTCCCGCGCCGCGGCAGCAAATTGAGGGCGAGCGAGCTGCCGGCGCCAGAGCGCGGGGCGTCCTTGAGCCCTTTACCGCGCGCGCATTGCATCGCCGGCGGCAGCGCCCTCAGCGCGCCCCGGTCGGCACGGCGACCGGAGCGTCGCGGCGCCGCAGGATCCAATAGCCGACGAGCCCGGCGAGCGGGATGCAGGCGAGCCCCGCGACCCGCTCGTCCGGATGGACCAGCACCACCAGTGCGATGGCGGCAAGCGCGAGGCGAAGCGCCACGTCGATCGAGCGGCGCTCGGCAAACCGCGCCTGGATGCTGAAGCTCAAGCCGATGCTCGACGCCATGATCAGCAGCATGGCCTCGATCTGCGCCATGCCCGGCTCCAGGACGAGCGCCGGCCGGGTGAAGACCCCCGCCATCAGGACGAAAAGCGAGCCGCAGATCAGGATCGCGTGAAACAGCGTCTGCAGGAACGGCGCCTCGGCGATTTTCGCCGTCACCGCCGCGGTCACCGAAGTGGGCGGGGTGAGCTCTCCCCAGACCGCGATAAAGAAGGCGAAAAAATGGACCACCCACGGGTCGACGCCGATCTTGATCATGGGCGGCGCGATCACCAGCGCGGTGAGGATGTAGGTCGGCGCCGGGGGCAACCCGGTGCCCAGCAGCGCGCCGAAGAAAAAGGCGACGAGCGCCATGGCGCCGAGATTGATCCCGGCGGCTTCGATGAGGATCGAGCCGATCTTGGTCGGTATTCCGGTGATCACGAAAGCCCCGGTCATGATCGACAGCGTCGCGAGCAGCAACGTGAGATCGGCGGTCATGTTCGCGAAGGCGTCGACGAAGCGTCCGAGCGGCGCGGCGATCGCCCGCACCGATACGCGGCGATTGCGCGCGCTCGATACCAGGTGCGTGGCCAACAGGGCGGCCATCACGGCGATGAAAACGTCGAGCGCCGCGAACATCGGCGGCAGGTGAAACACCGCCATCAGTCCGATCAGGCCCGCGACGACCAGAAGGAAGACGCCGATGTTGGTCCAGTCGGTCCAACGCATGATCTCGGCGCTCACGCACTCCAGCCGGTGGCGATAGCGCGTCGAGAGCAAGTAGACCGACACGGCGACGCCGACGAAATAGATGATCGCCGGCGCGTAGCCGCGCGCCACCACGTCGAAATAGCTGCGTCCGAGGAACTCCGCCATCAGGAATGCCGAAATGCCCATGATCGGCGGCATCAGCTGCCCGCCGATCGAGGAGGCCGTCTCGATCGCGGCCGCGGTCACCCGCGGCATTCCGGCTCCGATCATCGCCGGGATGGTCGCCGAACCGGTGGTGATGGCATTGGCCGCGCCGCTGCCGCTCACTGCAGCGACGCCGATCGAGCCGACCACGGCCGCCTGCGGCAGGGCGTGCGGCGAGCGCACCGCTATCTGCGAGGCGCCCTTCAATATCGAATCGACGCAGCCGAAGGCGCGCAGCGCGCTCAGGACGAGGATGAACGAGCCGATCAGCGTCAGCGCGAGCTGCGGCAGGTTGGAGAAGACGCCGGTGGACATCTCGACGCTCATGGCGCTCGCGATCCGCCCCCAGCTCAGCCCGGGATGGTAGAACATGCCCGGGATCGCCGAGCCGTACGCCGCGTAGAGAATCAGAACGATGTTCAGTATGAACAGCGGCATGTAGCGCTTGCGCGCATACTCCATGATCAGCGCGGTCATCAACGCACCCATGGCCAGATCGGTCCCGCTCCAGATGCCGGCCCGCACCGTGCCGATCTCGATGTATTCGGCGTGCATGTACACCGCGACGCCGATCGATGCGCCGATGTAGAGAGCGGCGATGATATGGTTCGCCGCCGCGGGAAGGCGCGGGTAGAACCGGTCGTTGCGCAGCTCCTCGAGCGTAAACAGCACGAAGGTCACCGGGACCAGGGTGATCGCGAGCAGGGTCGGCCCGCCGGCGCTGGTCCAGTAGTAGAAAAACAGGTAGGCGAAGAAGAAGACCGCGCTCAGGCGATAGAGCCGCTCGAGCACGGCGTGCGGCGGGCGCGGAGGCGCCCCCGGGGCGGCCGTGTCCGGAGCCAAGGCCGCACCGCCATCGCGGGACGGGCTCATGCGAGCGCCCCCATCCTCCCCTTCGACTCAGGCGATCGAGCTTACTTCTTCGCGATACGCGCGTCCCACTTCGCGTCCCACACGCCTTTTTCGCGCATGTACTTCGCCAGGCCGGGATGGATCGGAACAAAGTCGATCGAGGACAGGACGCCGCGGCGCTGGAATCCCGGCATGTCCCTCGCAATCTGAGCAAAACCGGCGTCGGCCTTCACCAGCTCGCCGGCTCTCTTTTCGATCACCGTCAGCATCCGGTACAGGTCGGCTTCGGGCACCTCGAGGCCGACGTGGAAGCCGTAAAAAAACGGCAACAGCACGACGCTGGAGGCGTGAACGTCCTTCTTGAACACCTCGGGCTTCACCTCGGTGACTGCGAAACCGGCCTTCTTCAGTTTGGCCAGCTCCTCGGTGCTCGGATTGAGCGCAGCCCAGTCGGTCGCGAGCGAAGCCTCGGTGATCCAGGGCGGGGTGCTCGCCTCCCCGCTGGTGTAGATGATGAATCCTTCGATGCCGTCGGACTGCAGGAGCGATCCGGCGGCGGACAGGTCGACTTGGCGGTACTGGTGCTTGAGTCCGAGCGCTCCATAGGCGCGCTCCAGATGCGCGCGCACATCCCAAGGCAGGGGCCCGGTGAACACGGGCGCGCCCGACAGATCGCCCCATTTCTTGAACTTGCCCCTGTCGCGCGAATGAATCGCGGTGCCGACTTCCAGGGTGAACGCCCAGAAGGACTGCACCGGCTGGCGCTTCATGCTCGCCTTGAATCCCTTGAATCGATTGACGTCGTTGGCAAGCTCGTAGAAAGCGATGTCGGCGCCGTAATAACCCTCGAACTGGCCGGTCGCGTAGCCCTTGACGGTCACGATCGCCCCTGCCGTCGGCTGGACGGTGATCCGGTAGTCCTTCATCTCGCGGTTCAACACTTCGGCCAAGGCGACCAGGGCTTTGTGCCCGGCCGATCCGACCGCTGAGGTGCCCCAAGGAATCTCCTTCATCTGCGACCACGCCGAGGTGCCCGCCGCCGCCGTCAGTGCGGCGAGCAGCAGCGCAAGCGTGCGTTTGAACATAGATGCCTCCATCGAAAAGAAACGGCTCTACCGACCCTCCCGCGCCGAGGGCGTTTCCACACCGCACCGAACTCTAAACCCCCGCTCTCAACATGATTTGAGTGCCGTGTGCGCGCGGAAAGTTCCGCAAAGGCGCGCGCGGTCGGTGCCCATCGCAGCGCCGGCGTTCCCTGCCGCGCGCAAATCCCGGCGATTCGCCGAGCAAAAGCTGCGTCAATTCCGCGAGTTACCGCGCACCGCAGCGGCCCGCGGCCGGCGGCGCGCCCGGACACCGCTGATGCGCAGATCCAAGTAAACTGCCGCTGTTCAGCAGGAGGCTTTCATAGAAGGCACCGCCGCTCGAGGAGGCTCGCAGATGATCCACCCGATCGATGTCGCCCACGTCAACCTGAACGTTACCGACCTGGAGCGCGCGCTCCGCTTCTACACCGAAATACTCGGTTTCAGGATCGCCTTTCAGTATGAAGGGGCTGTCGCCTGGCTCAATTTCGGCCAGTATCGGGACGAGGTAAAAGGTCTCGGCCATGGCTTTCACGATCTGGCCTTGTACAAGGTCGCCTATCCGGCGCCCGAGGACCGCAGGAGCCGAGCGGGGATGAACCACGTGGCTTTGCGGCTGCGCACTGCCGACGAAGTGGACCGGGCCGCCGAGTATCTTCAGTCCAGAGGCGTCAGGATTCTCAAGGGCCCTCTGACGCACAAGGAAGATCGGGACCGCTATCTCTACTTCGAAGATCCGGACGGCAACATGATCGAGCTGGTGGCTTCGACGCTGGAGGGCTGGCCGGCGCAATATCTCCGGGATCCATGAAGCCGGTATCGGTAACGTTCCTCGGCTCAGGCGACGCTTTCGGCAGCGGCGGCCGCTTCCAGACCTGCATCCTGGTGGAAGCGGATGAGCATCGCTTCCTGGTCGATT
>JACPRN010000118.1 GCA_016189945.1 Betaproteobacteria bacterium | reverse complement strand
GAAGAGCGGCGATCTGTTGAATTATATAAAGTCGAATAACTATTTCGACTTCGGAACGAAGGTACTCGAACCGGGAATCGGCTTTTGGGTGAACAAGCCGTAATGCGGAAGACCTGAGGCAGCGAAACGCTATTTCGATCTGGGTAATCCCGGCGTCCGCCAGCAAGCGGGAGGGTACGCCGGCACTTGACTGCGGGGGCTCCCGTCCGTTTTGCGCTGCCAGGCGGTCTACATGCCAAAGCGCTCGGCAAACCCGAATCGGCTCGTTCCGACCCTATTGACTTCCCGACTCTGCGGCTTCGCGGGGATACTTTGCCGCGCGCAGCAGCTTGCTGAATTCCTCCGGCGGCACCGGCTTGCTGAAGTAGAAGCCCTGCACTTCGTCACAGCGGTGCTTCCTGAGGAAGGCGAGCTGGACCTTGTTTTCCACGCCCTCTGCGATGACCTTGAGGCCCAAGCTGTGGCCGAGGGAGACGATCGCTCGCGCCAAGACGCGGTCGTCGGACTGGCCCTGCGTGATGTCACGCACGAACGCACGGTCGATCTTGAGCGTGTCGATCGGCAGGTCCTTCAGGTAGCTCAGGCTCGAGTAGCCGGTGCCGAAGTCGTCTATCGACAGGCTCACGCCGAGCGCCTTGAGCTCCCGCAGAGTGGCGATAGCCGCTTCCGCGTCATGCATGATGATACTTTCCGTCAGTTCCATCTCGAGGTGCGAGGGATCGAGGCCGGTTTCGGCAAGAATGCGCGATACGGATTTCACCAGGATGTCGTGCCGGAACTGGCGGGCCGAGAAGTTGACCGAGACCGTGACGGGGTGCAGCCCCTCCTTCTGCCACAAGCTATTCTGCACGCAGGCCTCCCGCAGCGCCCACTCCCCGATGGGCACGATCAGCCCCGTTTCCTCCGCAAGATGGATGAACCGCTCCGGCAGCACCAACCCCCGCTCGGGGTGGCGCCAGCGCAACAGCGCCTCTGCGCCGACGATGTTGCCGTTCTTCAGAGACACTTTGGGCTGGTAATAAAGCGTGAATTCCTCGCGCTCCAGCGCTTGCCTCAGGCTTTGCTCCAGCGCCAGCCGCTCGTTCACCATCTCGTTCATTTCTGCGGTGTAGAACTGGAAATTGTTGCGTCCGTGCTCCTTGGCGCGATACATGGCGGCGTCGGCGTTTTTCAGCAGCGTGTCCACGTCCTGTCCGTCCTGCGGGTAAAGGCTGATCCCGGCGCTGCAGGTGACGTAAAGCTCCTTGCCGTCGATGACGCTTGGCTCGGCGACCTTGCTGCAGATCCTCTGCATCGCCCTGAAGATCAAATCCTGGTGAGTTTGATCGTTCAGGATCAGTACGAACTCGTCGCCGCCCAGGCGCGCAACCGTGTCGCCGTCGCGAAGCATCAAGTTCAGCCGCTCCCCGACGCACTTGAGCAATTCATCCCCGACCCTGTGGCCGAGGCTGTCGTTGACGAACTTGAAATGGTCGATGTCGATGAATACCACGGCGATGGAGCGCACCTGGCGCTGGGCGAAAACCGATTGCTTCAGGCGGTCGTGCAGCAGGGTGCGGTTCGGAAGTCCCGTAAGCGTATCGTAGTTGGCCTGCCGCTCGAGCTGCTCCTGATACCGCTTGCGCTCGATCGAGTACTGCATCGAACGCATCAGCAGCTCGCGGTCGAGCCTGCCCTTGACCAGATAGTCCTGCGCGCCGGTCTGGACCGCCGACAACGCTACTCTATCGTCGTCGTTGCCGGTGAGCACGATGATGGGGATCTGCGGCGCATGTGCGAAAACCCTGACGAAAGTGTCCAGGCCGTGGCTGTCCGGCAGCGATAGGTCAAGCAGCACAAGCCCGGTCTTCTCCGATGACAGGAAATCGAGCCCGCGCGACAGCCGGTCTGCGCAATGCAGCCGGAATCGCTCCTCCGGGTCCTCCGCCAGCATCTCGCGGATGAGGCGAGCGTCGCCCGGATTGTCTTCGATCAGCAGGACAGTGTGCGGGAGAACGCTCATTTCTCGCTCGGAAGCGTCACCACCGTGAGCCAGAATGCATCGATCGAACGCACCACGGCAATGAATTTCTCCAGATCCACGGGCTTGGTGACGTAGCAGTTGGCATGCAGCTCGTAGCTCCTGAGCACGTCCTCCTCGGCCTTTGAAGTCGTCAAGATCACCACGGGAATGCGCATCAAGTCCTCGTCCTGCTTGATTTCAGCGAGCACCTGGCGCCCGTCCACCTTGGGCAGATTGAGATCGAGCAGGATGATGTCGGGGCGGGTCGCGTCGCGGTGGTTGCCCTTGCGCCGCAGGAAATCCAGCGCCTCGACACCGTCCTTGGCCCAGTGCAGGTTGCTGTAGACCTTGCCTTCCTTGAGCGCCTCCTTGGTCAGGCGAACGTCCCCCGGGTTGTCCTCGACCAGCAGAATCTCCACCGGCGCTGCGTCTTTTGTCCGATCAGACATGGCTCTCCCCTCTTTGCTTGGGTAGCGTGAAACGGAAGGCGCTGCCCTCGCCGGGTACGGATTCGACCCAGATGCGCCCGCCGTGGCGGTCGACCACCTTCTTGCAGATCGCAAGCCCGATCCCGGTGCCCGGGTACTCGCCCCTGTCGTGCAGCCGCTGGAACATGAGAAAGATCCGCTCGAAGTATTGCGGCTCGATGCCGATGCCGTTATCGCGCACGGAAATCACCCAATCGTCCCCGCGCTCGGCGGCACCGACGTGCACTCGCGGCGGCTCGGCCCCGTGGAATTTAAGCGCATTGCCAATCAGGTTCTGCAGAAGCTGCACGAGCTGCGAGTCGTCGGCCTCGATCACCGGAAGAGGATCGTGGGTGATCGTCGCGCCGCTCGCCTCGATCGCCGCCTTCAGGTTGTTCCGGGCGCGGGCAAGCACATGCTCGCCGGCCACAGGCCGGAATTCCTTGCCGCGCGTGCCGACGCGCGAGTAGATGAGGAGGTCCTCGATCAGACGTTTCATGCGCGCCGCGCCGTCGACGATGAAATCCATGAACTCTCTTGCGTCGCCATCGAGACGCTCGCCGTATCGCCGCGCGAGAAGCTGCGTGTAGCTCGAGACCATGCGCAGGGGCTCCTGCAGGTCATGCGAGGCGACGTAGGCGAACTGTTCGAGCTCCGCGTTGGAGCGCGCGAGATCGTCGTGCGCCTGTTTCAGTTTCGCCTGCGCCGCCTTTCGCTCGGTGATGTCGCGCCCGACACCACGGTAACCGGCGAAGCGGCCGTGCTCGTCGAACATCGGCTCACCGCTCACGCTGCGGTGGCGAACCCGACCCTGGGCGTCCAAGCGCGCGTATTCGAAATCCCGGAAAGGCTGGTGGGCTTCGAGCACCGCCTTGTGCGCGGCCCAGTCCTCGTCCGTCATCCCGACCGCGGCGACGTCCCAGCGCGTCTTGCCGAGGACCGCCTGGGGTGAAATCCCGAAGCCCGCCTGAATGCCGCCGGACACCACCGTGAAGCGAAACTGCTCGTCCTGCTCCCAGTACCAGTCCGAGGATAACGCCGTCAGGCTGCGGAAGCGCTCCTCGCTCGCGCGTAATTTCTCCTGCGCCAGCCTGCGATCGGTGATGTCCTTGCCCACGCCGCGATAGCCTTTGAAGGCGCCCGATTCGTCGTGGATGGGCTCCCCGCTGACGCTGACCCACAGCTTCTTGCCGTCCGCGAGCATGTACAACTCTAGATCGTAATAGGGCTGGTGCGCCTCGCAAACGGCAATGTGCGCCGCCCAGTCGGCCGCGCTCATGTTGAGAAACCCCATCTCCCAGCGCGTTTTGCCGATCGCAGTGCGCCGGACCCCGTCGATCCATTGCTTTCCGGTCCCGGTGAACAGCGTGAAGCGATAGTGCTCGTCCTGCTCCCAGTAGGTGTCGGAGGTGAGCATCGTCAGACTGCGAAAGCGCGCCTCGCTCTTGCGCTGCTCCTCCTCGGCGTGCATACGCTTGAGGAACTGCCCGATCTGGCTGCCGATAACGCGCACCGCCTGCAGCAGCCCATCATCCGGTTCGCGGGTTTCGCGGGTGTTGAAGCTGAGAACGCCGATGGTTTTCCCTTCGAAGGTCACCGGAAACACGAATGCGCCGTGGATGCCGAAATCCCGCCCCAGCGCCGTCATCAGCACGCGAGGATCCTTGCTCGTGTCGTCCGACCACAGCGGCTCTCCCGTTTCCCACACGCGCCCCGCAAGACCGGCTCCCCGGGGATACGCGACGGCTCGCGAGCCCTCGATGAAATTCTCGATTGCCGCCCCCGCCACGCCCCAGAACTCCTCGAATCGCACCACGCCCGCCTCCTCGTCGGCGCGAAAGTACCGGCCGCAGTCCCAGCTCTCCGATTCGCATATGGCGCGGATTACCGCCTTCAGCGCCTCCGCGGCATTGTCCGCATCGGCCAGGCATCGGGCCACCGCATGCTCGAGCGCGAGCAACTGCTGTCCACGCTTGCGGCGGGTGACATCGCGGCTGACGCCGCGATAGCCGCGAAAGCGCCCGTCCTCGCCGAAGACGGGCTCGCCGCTGATCGACAGCCAGCGCGTATGGCCGCGCCCTGCGGCGCGCTGAATCTCGAATTCGGAGTACGGCTCGTGACGCTCGAGCCGGGCGCGATGGTGTGCCCAGTCCTCTTCGGTGAGATTGAGCGCCGGCTTGTCCCAGCTCCTTCGGCCCAGGAGCTCCGCGGGATCTAGGCCGGTCTTGGCCTCATAGGAGCTGGATAGGAACGAAAAGCGGAACTGCTCGTCTTGTTCCCAATACCAGTCAGCCGAGAGTTCCGCCAGGCCGCGAAAACGCGCTTCGCTCTGGCGCAGACCGGATTCGGTGCGCTTGAGTTCGGTGACATCCTGGCCAACGCCGCGATAACCGAGAAAGGAACCGCCGGCGGCGAACGCCGGCTCGCCGCTGATGCGGAAGTGGCGCTCCTCGCCCGCCGGCGTAAGCCGGGCAAATTCGAAGTCATGGAAGGGAAGACGCCGCTCGAGCGTCTCGCGATGCGCCTGCCAGCCGGCTTCATCCGGGCGCGTGTAGGCAAGCTCCCAGCGGGTTTTGCCGACCAGACCGCTTTGGGGAAGTGCGGATATCGCCTTCGGACCCCGATCAAAGCGCGTGAAGCGATGTTGCGGGTCGGTCTCCCAATAAAAGTCAGTCGTGAGCCTCAACAAGCTCTGAAAGCGCTCGTCGAGATCCCCCAGGTCAGACTCGAATTTGCGCGGTGCACATGCGCCTGGACCCGCGCCCCGCTCTTGCTTATTGCTACCCAAAGCGAGATCCCCCTCCCCAATGCTGGGAAATCTACTGCAAATTTTGCCTTCTGGATACTCCTATTCCGTTCTCTGTTGGCACCATTGCTTAAACCGCTCTCCGTTCCCCTTTCTAAGCCGTATCTCGTAACCGTCCGCGAATTGTTTCAATTACCCCCCCGTGAACCCCATCGCAAAAGGCAAGATAACCTCGAATGCTGGCGATCAGCTTACACCGGGAAGAGGGTTTCTTCATCGCCTTCGCTCTGCCGCAGCGCCTTAAATCCAACCCTGGAAATCCGATGCGCCTTTGATCGCCAGGCCAAACCCGATCCGCGGCGGCGACCAGCCCCTTGCCACGTTCCGGCGCTTGGGATAGATTGCGCTGCAGTTTCTCGGTAATCCCGCTCCAAGTCCCGGGCACCTCTGACTCATCCGGCGGAGGAATCCGGAGAATTCAGGACCGCTGAAGCGATCCCGCCGTTTCCGGGCGGATTGAAATATCAGCAAGCTTATGGCTCGACATTTAGGAGATGCCCCATGAGAACGCTAGTCAAACTGATCCTCACAGCCGGGACTTTGTTTTGGGCGGGGACCGTCCTCGGACAGGCGCCCATGAACATTCGGGTCGGCAACGCGACCGCAAACGACGCCCAGGCGGCGATGAACGCCTTTTTCGCCGAGCATCTGACCAAGAACTCGGGCGGCCGCTTCAAGGCGAGCTCGCACCCCGGCAGCGCCCTGGGCACCAACGCCCAGATGCTATCCACGCTGCAGGCCGGCGCGCTGCAGGTCATGGTCATCCCCACCGGGTTCCTCGCCGCGGCCGTGCCCGAGATGGGGCTGTTCGACATGCCTTTTCTCCTGCCCGGAGAGCCGGCCAAAATCACCGCCTTCACCGCGAAGAGCAAGGCCGCGGCGAAGATGAAGGAGATTGCCGATCAGAGGGGCATTCAGGTGTTCGCCTTCTACGGCGTCGGCGCGCAGAGCCTCTTGACCAAGTTTCCCGTAACCAAGCTCGCCGACATCCAGGGCAAGCGATTTCGCGTCATTCCCTCGCCGCCGCGGGTGGGCGCGTACAACGACTGGGGCTCTATTCCGCGGCCGATGGAGCTGGGCGAGGTCTACAGCGCCCTGCAGCAGGGCACGGTGGACGGCATTGAGAACCCCTCCGACGTGATCTACAGGATGAAGCTTCACGAGGCGGCCAGGTATTACACGCTCACCCTGCACTCGGCGTTCGTCAACGCCCTCATCTTCAGCAAGAAGTGGTTCGACGGGTTGTCGAAGGACCTGCAGGATGTCGTGCTCAGGACCGCCAGAGAGACCATCGTCTTTGGCGATGAGGCCAACACCAAGGCTCAGGTCGAAGGTCTGGAAGGTCTGAAGAAGGACGCGATCGTCACCCGGATGCCCGAAGCCGAGATCCAGAAGATGAAGGACCTCAACCGCGCGGGCATCTGGAAGAAGATGAGGGACGATCCGCAGCGGGGCGCGATCGTGAAGCTGCTCGAGGAAGATATCGCCACTTACTTCAAGTAGGCGATTGGCGGGCAGTCACCGACACAATTGATGAGGTTTTGCTTTTTCAATAGGTCTCCTCGTTGTGCAGCGCAATCGCTTGCGATTGCACTGCACAACGAGGAGATTGGTTAAAGGCAAAAGCAGCACCGATGTTTCCGCCTTGCCCCGCTTGTGTTGATCGTTCCCATTGAGGAAATACGCGTCATGGCCACCACCTATCCAGCCTCGGAAAAACAGTACGCGATGACCGAAGCGCGCGACGTGATGGTCCCGATGCGCGACGGCGTGCACCTCGCCGCCGACATCTTCCGTCCGAATTCCGGCGGCAAGTTCCCGGCGCTGCTCGCCATGTCGCCCTATGGCAAGGGCGTGCAGTCGATGACCCTTCCGCGCCAGCCCGATCCGTCGCCCGTTCACCACACGCCGATCGAGGCGGGCAATCCCGAATATCTCGCCTCGCGCGGCTACGTGCACGTGATCGCCGACGTGCGCGGGTCGGGCGGCTCCGAAGGCGAATACCTCGGCTGGGTGTCCAATCAGGAGGCCGAAGACGGCCATGACCTAGTGGAATGGATTGCCGCCCAACCCTGGTGCGACGGCAACGTCGGCATGATCGGCATCTCCTACTACGGGACGGTGCAGCTGGTCGTCGCCGCGCAGCAGCCGCCGCACCTGAAGGCGATCATGCCCTGGAACGCGCCTGCGGACTTCTATCGGGAGTCCACCCACCACGGCGGAATCCTGCAGATGTTCTTCCACTACCTCTACGTGCAGCGCATCTGCGCGGACAGCAGCACCTCGGTGACGCTCAAGAGCCTGCCCAGGGAGGAAGTGAAGAAGCTGGTCGCCAAGCTGAAGTCCGATCCCGACATCCGGATCAACCCTGAGGTATTCACCTTCGTCGACAACCCGCGCAAGGCGCCGTGTTTCTTCGACATCCTCGCCCATCCGCTCGACGGGCCCTATTACTGGGAACGCTCGCCCTACACCATGTACGAGCGCATCAAGATCCCCTTCTATGCGCGCTCGGGATGGTGGGCCTACGCGCATATGCACCTGGTGGGGGCGTTCCGCAACTACAACGGCATCGATGCGCCGAAGAAACTGGAAATCGACGCTCCGGTGGTGGAGCCGCGGCCGCTTCCCGACGAATACAACGCCGAAGTCCTGCGCTGGTACGACTACTGGCTGAAGGGAATCGACACGGGCGTGATGGATGAGCCCCCCATCCGTTTCTTTGTCAACGGGGCGGGCCTCTGGCGGCGCGAGAACGAGTGGCCTCTGGCGCGTACCGTCTGGACCAAGTTCTACCTGCGCCGCTGGGAGGAGTTGTCGACCGAGCCCGAAGAGGCGATGGGCAAGCCCGACGCTTTTGCCCAGCAGCCGCCCGACGAAACGGCGAAGCTCGCCTCGATCCAGTACCTGTCACAGCGGCTGGAGGAGGACCTGGAGATCACCGGCCCGGCTGCCATTTACCTCCACGCTTCCATCGACCAGGACGACACCAACTGGATCGTCTCGCTGCGCGACGTGGCCCCCGGCGGCAAGCAGACCGAACTCACCAAGGGTTTCCTCAAGGCCTCCCATCGGGCGCTGGACGCGAAGCTCTCCGAGCCGCATACGCCCTATCACCCGCACGTAAACCCGGAGCCGGTGACGCCCGGACGCGTCTGCGAATACGCCATCGCCCTGGCACCCCTAGCGAACGTTTTCAAGGCGGGACACCGCATCAAGCTCGTGATCTCCTCGATGGACCACGCCCGGGCGCGCGATTACGAGCTGGCGCCGGAATCCCTTGGCCGCACGCATGCGCCCTGGCACCTGTGCAGCAGCAAGACGACCCTGCACAAGATTTTTCACGATGCCGAACACCCCTCGCACCTGCTCTTGCCGGTGATTCCGGCGGCGGGCGCCGCTCCTTAGCGGAGAATCGCTTCCGCGGCTCTGTGTATCACTGCGAGGGCGTCAACGGTGCCGTCGGCCTCGCCTTTTTCGAAGTCCTGCTCGATCCGGCCCATCTGGTTCGTCACATGCGCAAAACAGACCACCGCCTTGCCGCGGGCGCGCGCGAAAGCGTAAAGCGCCGCCGCTTCCATCTCGACTGCCAGCAGCCCCTTGGCGCTCATCGCCGCGATTGATTCGGCCGT
>JACPRN010000022.1 GCA_016189945.1 Betaproteobacteria bacterium | reverse complement strand
GCGCGCGAGGCCGAAATCGTGGCGCAGGCGGGACGCCCGAAAATGGTCACCATCGCCACCAACATGGCGGGCCGCGGCACCGACATCGTCCTCGGCGGCAACGCCGAGCGGCAGGTCGACATGGTGCGCGCCACCGACGGACTGGAGGAGGCCGAGCTCGAACGGCGCATCGCGCAACTCCGCGAGGAGTGGCAGAGCCTGCATAACGCGGTGGTTGCGGCCGGCGGACTGCACATCGTCGGCACCGAGCGCCACGAATCGCGGCGCATCGACAACCAGCTTCGCGGGCGCTCCGGCCGCCAGGGCGATCCCGGATCATCGCGTTTCTATCTCTCGCTGGAGGACCCGCTGCTCAGGATTTTCGCCGGCGACCGCGTCAAGGCGATCATGGAGCGGCTGAAGATGCCCGAGGGCGAGGCGATCGAGCATCCGCTGGTGTCGCGTTCGATCGAGAGCGCGCAGCGCAAGGTCGAGGCGCACAACTTCGACATCCGCAAACAGCTTCTCGAGTACGACAACGTCGCCAACGACCAGCGCCAGCATATGTACGAGCTGAGAAACGCGATCCTCGATTCGAACGACGTCTCCGAGCGCATCGCAGCGCTGCGCGAGGGCGTGGTGACCGACATGTTCCGCGCCTGCGTGCCCGAGGAGAGCGTCGAGGAGCAATGGGACATCCCCGCGCTGGAGACGGCGCTGAAAGGGGAATTACAGCTCGATGTTCCCGTGGGCAGATGGCTCGAGGAGAATCCGGACCAGGACGACAAGGGGCTGCTCGCCAAGACCGTGGCCGCGGCCCACGCGACCTACGCGACGCGGATGGCGAGCGTCCCTCCCGACGTCCTGCACCATTACGAGCGCTTTGTGCTGCTCTCGGTGCTGGACACCAATTGGCGCGAGCACCTCTCGGCCCTCGAACACCTCCGCCAGGGCATCCACCTGCGCGGCTATGCGCAGAAGAATCCGAAGCAGGAATACAAGCGCGAGGCGTTCGAGCTGTTCGGAAGCCTGCTCGAGACGGTGAAACTGGAAGTGACCCGCACGCTGATGACGGTGCACATCCACACCGAGGAGCAGGTTGCGCAGGCCGAGCGCGAGCAGGTCCCCGCAGTGGAAAACGTCCAGTACCAGCATCCGTCCTACCAGGAAGCGGCGGCCACCGGAACCGACGACGCGCGCCCGGTGGCGGCAGAAGCGCAAAAGCAGGTGCCGTTCGTGCGCCACATGGGCAAGATCGGACGCAACGATCCGTGCCCCTGCGGATCCGGAAAGAAATACAAGCATTGCCACGGGAAGCTGAGTTAGACCTGGGAGCGAAGGTGCGGGAATCAGCGATGGCGTTGTTTTTGCCGTTTATCAATCTGATCGTTGTGCACTGCAATTGCTTGCAATTGCAGTGCACAACGATGAGACCTATTAAAACCCAGTTCTCATCTAAGGTCGCGTCAACGCTTGCCTGATAGGCAACGCTTCCCCATGGCCGTCAACCTGCCGCCACCCGACCCGGCTTCGCTCCTCTCGGTGCGCGGCGTCGAACTGGGGGTGGCCAAAGCGGGCATCAGCAAGCCGGACCGAAAGGACCTGCTGCTCGCGCGCCTGGCCTCGGGCTCGGCGGTGGCCGGAGTATTCACGCGCAACCGCTTCTGCGCCGCGCCGGTGATCGTCGCCAGGGAGCACCTCGCATCGGGGGCGGGCGTGCGCGCGCTTCTCGTGAATACGGGCAACGCCAATGCCGGCACGGGCGAGGCCGGAATCGGCCACGCGCGCGCGAGCTGCGCGCACGCGGCCCGGCTGCTGGGCTGCGAGCCGGTCCAGGTGCTGCCGTTTTCCACCGGCGTGATCATGGAGGCGCTGCCGACGGAGCGCATCGCAGCCGCGATCCCGGCGTGCATTGCCGACCTGCGCGAGAACAACTGGGCAAGCGCGGCCGAGGCGATCATGACCACCGACACGGTGCCCAAAGCGCGCTCGGCGCGCGCGCGCACCGGAGGCGCCGAGATCGCGGTGACCGGCATCGCCAAGGGAGCGGGAATGATTCATCCCGACATGGCGACCATGCTCGCCTTTGTCGCCACCGACGCGGCGGTCGCGCCGGCGGCGCTGCGCGCGATGCTCGCCATCGCGGCGGGACGCTCGTTCAACCGCATCAGCGTCGACGGCGACACCTCGACAAACGACTCCTTCATCCTGGTCGCAACCGGTGCGGCAGGCGCGCCGGCGATCGATTCCGAGTCGCATCCTCTTTTCGCGCCGCTCGCCGACGCGGTAGCGGGGGTTTCGCAATGGCTGGCGCAGGCGATCGTGCGCGACGGCGAAGGGGCGACCAAGTTCATCACCATCACGGTCGAGGAAGGCGCGCGCGAGGACGAATGCGCGCGGATCGCCTATGCCATCGCGCATTCCCCGCTGGTGAAAACGGCGTTCTTCGCCTCCGATCCGAATCTGGGGCGGATTCTCGCCGCCATCGGCTATGCAGGGGTCGCCGATCTGGACGTGTCAAGAGTGGATCTGTATCTGGATGACGTTCTGGTGGCGCGCGGCGGGGCGCGCTCGCCCCAATACCGCGAGGAGGACGGCCAGCGGGTCATGAAACGAGCTGAGATCACCGTGCGGGTGGTGTTGCGCCGCGGCTCGGCCTCCGCTACCGTCTGGACCTGCGATCTGTCGCACCAGTACGTGACCATCAACGCCGAATATCGCACCTGAGACTGTTTC
>JACPRN010000115.1 GCA_016189945.1 Betaproteobacteria bacterium | reverse complement strand
GTTCTATCCTGCCGCCGAGTCCCTGGTAACCACGCGCATCACTCGTGTCGCGGGCGAGGCTTTCCGCACCGATGGGCGGGTCATGCTCAAAGCCGGCTGGCTCACGGTCTACGGCCGCGAGGCGGAAACGGCGGAGACCGCCTCGCTGGCACCGCTCGATGGCGATCGGGTCAAAACCGTCGGCGTCGAGGTTCGCGCGTTCCAGACCCGGCCGCCGGCGCGCTTCACCGAGGCGACCCTGCTCGCGGCGATGGAGGGTGCCGGAAAACTGGTGGAGGACGAGGGGCTGCGCGAGGCGATGCGCGAAAAGGGCTTGGGCACGCCCGCGACTCGCGCCGCGATCATCGAGGGGCTGATTCTCGAAGACTATGTCCATCGCAATGGCCGCGATCTCGTGCCGACGCCCAAGGCGTTTTCCCTGCTCTTCGCGCTCAAGCATTTCGGCATCAGCGAGCTCACCTCGCCGGAGCTCACCGGCACTTGGGAATTCAAGCTGCGCGAAATGGAGCACGGCCGCCTGCCGCGCAAGGAGTTCATGGTGCACATCGTCGACACCACGCGGGAAATGGTCGAGCGCATCCGCGGCGGCAATATTCCCGACGAGGTTTTCGCGACGCTCACCGCGCGCTGTCCGCGCTGTGGCGGCACGGTGCAGGAAAATTACCGCAAATTCCAGTGCCAGTCGTGCGATTTTGCCATCTGGCGCGTGGTCTCGGGCCGGGAACTGGCTCCCGAGGAAGTGGAGCAATTGATCGAAAAACGGGTACTGGGGCCCCTTTCGGGGTTTCGCAGCCGGCTGGGGCGAGCGTTTGCCGCAGCCCTGAAGCTCTCCCCTGAGTTCAAGATCGAATTTGATTTCGGGCAGGCAGGTTCGGCCGATGGCAACGGCGCGGACGAGGCGCCCGACTTCTCCGGCCAGCAATCCCTCGGGCCGTGTCCGAAGTGCCGCGCGCGCGTGTTCGAACAGCCCATGGCCTATCTGTGCGAGAACTCCGTCGGCGCGCAACGCAACTGCGATTTCCGCACCGGGCGCGTCATCCTGCAGCGGCACATCGAGCCCGAGCAGGTGCGCAAGCTCCTCGCCACGGGCAAGACCGATCTCCTGCACCGCTTTATCTCCAAGAAAGGGCGGCCGTTCTCGGCCTTTCTCGCGCGCCTGCCCGACGGTAAGATCGGCTTTGAGTTCGCCCCGCGGCCGGCAAGATCGGCCGCCAAGCCCGAGGCAAGAGCGCCAGGCGAGGCGGGAGCCTCCGGGCGCCTTGACGCGCTAAGACCGACCCGAAAGCAAGCGCCGAAAAACCTGAAGACGACCGGCGAAAGCGCGCCCAAGCGCAGGCGCAAGACCGCCTGATCCGGGCCGAGCCATTCGCGCCTCCGGCCAGTTCCCTAGACGTCCAGGCGCGCGATAAGGGCGTTTTGCTCGATGAAGAAACGCCGCGGCTCGACGTCGTCGCCCATCAATCGGGTGAAGATTTCGTCGGCGACGATGCCGTCCTCGATCTGGACCTTGAGCAGGCGCCGGCCCTGGGGTTCCATGGTTGTTTCCCAGAGCTGTTCCGGATTCATCTCCCCCAGTCCCTTGTAGCGCTGGATCGCCGCGCTGCGCTCGACTTCACCCAGCAGCCAGCGAATCGCTTCGGAAAAATCCGCGACCGGCTGCTCCTTGTCTTCGCGCCGAATGACGGCGTTCTCGCCGATCAGGCCGTGCAGCATGCGCGCCGTGCTCTCGATCTGCCGATAGTCGCCCGAAACCAGGAAATCCTCGTCCAGAACGCTCATGCGCAGGTTGCCGTGATGGTTGCGCTCGATCAGGAGCTGATAGCGTTCGTTTTTCTCGTCGTAGCGCGCGCGCACGTTGGCGCCGTTGCCGTTCATGGCCTGCTTGAGCCTGAGCGCCGAAGCCCCCGCGGACTGCGCGCTGGAGAGCTCGATCGCCACCCCGCGCAGCAGGGCGCGCAGCGCTTCGCTGTCGATCAGCTTGGCGAGCCGCTCCACCACCGCCTCGGCAAGGAGGTATGCGCTGGCGAGCTGCTCGAGCGCTTCGCCGCCGATGGGCGCTGCGCCTTTTCTCGGCACGAGCGAGGCCCCCACGAGCGCCTGGGCGAGCAGGAACTGGTCGCGTTCGTGATCGTCCTTCAGGTAGCGCTCGGTCTTGCCCAGCTTCACGCGATACAGCGGCGGCTGCGCGATGTAGACATGACCGTGCTCGATCAGGTCGCGCATCTGGCGGTAGAAGAACGTCAGCAGCAGCGTCCTGATGTGCGCTCCGTCGACGTCGGCGTCGGTCATGATGATGATGCGATGATAGCGCAGCTTCGCCAGATCGTATTCCTCCGCGCCGATGCCGGTACCGAGCGTCTGGATGAGCGTCACGATCTCCTGCGAGGAGAGCAGCTTCTCGGGCCGCGCTTTTTCGACGTTGAGGATCTTGCCTTTGAGCGGCAGGATGGCCTGGAACTTGCGATCGCGCCCCTGTTTCGCCGAACCCCCGGCCGAGTCGCCTTCGACGATGTAGAGCTCGCACTTGGCCGGGTCTTTTTCCTGGCAATCGGCGAGCTTCGCCGACAGGCCGAAGGAGTCGAGCACGCCCTTGCGGCGCGTGAGCTCGCGCGCCTTCTTCGCCGCCTCCCGGGCGCGCGCGGCATCGACGATCTTGGTGCAGATGACCCGCGCCTCGCCGGGCCGCTCGAGCAGAAAATTCATCAGCATTTCGGCCACGAGGTCCTCCACCACCGGACGCACTTCGGAGGATACGAGCTTGTCCTTGGTTTGCGAGGAGAACTTGGGTTCCGGCACCTTGACCGAGAGCACGCACGCCAAGCCCTCGCGCATGTCGTCCCCGATCGTCTCGACTTTGGCTTTCTTGGCGATCTCCCGGGACTCGATGTACTGGTTGAGGGTGCGGGTCATCGCGGCGCGCAAACCCGTCAGGTGCGTGCCGCCGTCGCGCTGCGGTATGTTGTTGGTGAAACACAGCACCGACTCCTGGTAGGAATCGTTCCACTGCATCGCCACTTCGACGACGATTCCTTCCCTTTGCCCGATGGCGTGAAAGACGCTCCCGTGCAGCACGTTCTTGTTGCGGTTGATGAATTCGACGAACCCCTGCACCCCCCCGGCGTAGGCGAAGGTTTCCTCCTTGCCGCTGCGCTGGTCGATCAACTGGATGCCGACCCCGTTGTTGAGGAACGACAACTCGCGCAGGCGCCGCGCCAGGATGTCGAAGTGGTATTCGATGGTGCCGAAGGTTTCGGCGCTGGCCAGGAAATGCACCTCGGTGCCGCGCCGTTCGGTCTTGCCCATCACGCGCAGCGGCGCAACGGTCACGCCGCGCCGGAACTCGATGAAGTGAACCTGGCCATCGCGCCGGATGGTGAGGCGCAGCCAGTCGGAGAGGGCGTTCACCACCGACACGCCGACCCCGTGCAGTCCTCCGGAGATCTTGTAGGCGTTGTCGTCGAATTTTCCGCCCGCGTGCAGCTCGTTCATCACGATCTCGGCGGCCGAGCGACCTTGAGGATCGTCGCGGTGAGTTTCGGTCGGAATGCCCCGGCCGTTGTCGGCCACGCTGATCGAGTTGTCGGTGTGGATGGTCACCACGATTTCGTTGCAGAAGCCGGCCAGCGCTTCGTCGATCGCGTTGTCGACCACTTCGAACACCATGTGATGCAGCCCGGTGCCGTCGGCAGTATCGCCGATGTACATCCCGGGACGCTTGCGCACGGCGTCCAGACCCTTCAGAACCTTGATCGAAGCTGAATCGTAATGCTCGTTCTTTGACTGTTCCGTATTCCCGTTTTCCGACATTCTGTGTTCCGGTGGTACCGCACTCAATTCCGGCGCAGCGGCCGCCCGTGCGCCGGGTTGCCCAGCCGCAAGCGAGTGCTCACGCTCCGGCGGGCGTCCTTCGCCTACATCCGCATCGGCATGACGACGTACTTGAAATCGTCGCGGCCGGGAACGGTAATCAAGGCGCTCGAATTCCCGTCGCCCAATCCGCAGTCGACTTCGGCGATATCGAGGTTGCTGAGCACGTCGACCAGATAGCCGACGTTGAATCCGATGTCCAGCGCCTCTCCCTGATAGACCACATCGATCTCCTCCTGCGCCTCCTCCTGCTCGGTGTTGCTGCAGATGATCTTCAGGCTGCCGTCGGACAGGAGCCAGCGCACGCCGCGGAACTTGTCGCTGGTGAGAATCGCCGCCCGCTGCAGCGCCGAGAGCAACTCCAGGCGCTTGAACCGCAGCCGCTTGGATTGCTGCGCGGGAATAACCCGGGTGTAGTCCGGGAACTTGCCGTCGACCAGTTTGGAAACCAGAACGACGGCGCCAAAGCGGAAACGCGCCTGCCCCGCCGAGAGCTCGACCTCGACCGGGTCGGCGCTGTCCCCGAGAAGCCGCGCCAGCTCCAGGACCGTCTTGCGCGGAAGAATCACCTCCTGCCGGGGAAGATCCCTGCTGCCCACTTCCTTCGAGGCAAAGGCAAGGCGGTGACCGTCCGTGGCGACCAGTTTCAACTGCCCGTCCTCCACCACCACCAGCAAACCGTTGAGGTAGTAGCGGATGTCCTGCTGCGCCATCGCGTACTGCACCAGCGCAATCAGATCCCTGAACAGTTTCTGCGCCACGGAGAACTTGGTCGCCGGTCCCTCGGCTGCGACCAGGCGCGGAAAATCCTCCGCCGGAAGGGTCTGCAGGTTGAAGCGGCTCTTACCCGAACGAATCTGCAGGCGCTTGTCCGCAAGCCCCAGGCTAACCTCGCTGCCTTCCGGCAGTGCCCTCAGAATATCGAGAAATTTTCGCGCGCCCACCGTGACCATCTTTTCCTGACTGCCAGCCTCGGCAGTCGTTCGCGCCGTGATTTCGATCTCGATATCGGTCGCCACCATTTCGACCTGGTCCGACCTGACGGAGAACAGGACGTTGGAGAGTATCGGCAGCGTGTGGCGTCGCTCGACGATGCCGGAGACCGCTTGCAAGGGTTTGACCAGCGCATCGCGGCTGATCTTTATTACATTCATTTGATATTCCTTGATGATGATGATGATGGTCGCGTTGCCGGTGGATAAGCCTTCGCCCACGCGCCGGCGCCCGCTTGCGCCGCGCCGAGTCGTGTGAACAAATCCGGGATCGCTGGTGGACAAATTGCGGATAAGCGCCGCGGCAGCGACTCGCTTGCCCGTTTGGCATATTTGATCCCCAGCCTATCCCCGCGTTGATTCATCCTTTCAACACTTGTTCGAGAACGCGGTAGTCGCGGTTCAGTTCGTGATTCTTGTCGCGCAACGACGCAATCGTGCGGCATGCGTGCAGCACGGTGGTGTGGTCACGGTTGCCAAAGGCGTCGCCGATGTCCGGAAGGCTGAGTTGCGTCAGTTCCTTGGCCAGCGCCATCGCGACCTGGCGCGGCCTGGCGATGTTTCGGCTGCGTTTCTTCGAATGCATGTCCGAGATTTTTATCTTGTAGTATTCGGCCACCGTCTTCTGGATATTGTCGACGGTAATCTGGCGGTTCTGCATCGAGAGCAGGTCGCGCAGCGCTTCCTTGGCGCTATCGAGATTGATGTCCTTGCCGTTGAAGCGCGCGTAAGCGATGACGCTCTTCAAGGCGCCCTCCAGTTCGCGTACATTGGAGCGGATGTGCTTGGCGACGAAAAAGGCCACGTCCTCGGGAATCGTCACCGAAACCGCCTCGGCTTTCTTGAGCAGAATGGCAACGCGCATTTCCTGCTCCGGGGGATCCATGGCCACGGTGAGGCCCCAGGAAAAGCGCGACTTCAGGCGCTCATCGATACCGGCAAGATCCTTGGGGTAGGTATCACAGGTGATGATGAGCTGCTTGTGCGCTTCTATCAGCGCGTTGAAGGCGTAGAAAAATTCTTCCTGGGTGCGGTCCTTGCCTGTGAAGAACTGGATGTCGTCGATCAGCAGCAGATCGAGCGAGTGGTAATAGCGTTTGAATTCATCGAAGGATTTCTGCTGGTAAGCGCGCACCACGTCGGAAATATACTGCGCCGCGTGCAGGTAGCGCACCTTGGCGCGCGGGTGGCGCCCGGTGACGTAGTTTCCGACCGCGTGAATAAGGTGTGTCTTGCCCAGGCCCACGCCGCCGTAGATGAACAACGGTGTGTAGGAGGTGCCCGGGTGTTCGCTCACCTGCAGCGCCGCGGCGCGGGCGAGCTGGTTCGCTTTCCCGGCGACGAAATTGTCAAAAGTGAACTCGCCGATCAGACCGGAACGGTCCGCCGGCGCCGGGCGCGGCGGCGCCGCCGGCGCCGGCGCGGCGCCGGGCTCGGCGAGCGCTCCTTCGCCGTGGTCGAGCAGCACCGAAACGCGGATGGGCGAGGCGAAAAACTCCGCCCCCAGCGCTTCGATCCTGGGCACGAAACGCTCCTTCACCCACTGCAGCACGAAGCGGTTCGGGGCGAGCAGCCGCAGCTCCCCGGAAGGCGCCGGCTGCTGGTCCAGCCTCAAGGGCCGTATCCAAGTGTTAAATTGCTGAGCCGGAAGCTCTTTTTCGAAGCGTCTGAGGCACGAAGGCCAGAAAACTTGCATTGTTGTTTTGCGCGAATCTTGGCGTGTTGTTTGAGGCTTCATTCTACCCCGGCGGCGCCAAGTTATCCACAGACTTGATGGGCGCACGCTGAGCGCGGCAATTTCCGCTCCCTGGCAGATCTTTTTTCCGCGCTGTCCTTGCCGGGCAGCGTCTCGGCGAGACACTACCCCTCGCCGGTGCTCGTTGACAATCGCTGGCAAAACACCGTCTAATGCACGGTTCTCCGAGAGACAACCTGGAAAGATTCGTATGAAGCGCACCTTTCAGCCGTCTGTAGTTCGACGCAAGCGTACCCATGGTTTTCTGGTCCGCATGCGCACCCGCGGAGGCCGGGCAGTGATTCGCGCGCGCCGGGCCAAGGGCAGGGAGCGGCTCGCTGTTTGAGCGGAGATAGGCGCTACCGCAAATCACAGCGCCTCGACAGCCGCGCGATTGCCCAAGTCCTCGCCTCGGCGCGGCCCAGGCGCGAGCGCAACGTCTCGGTGCTGTGGCGCTCGAACGGGATGCAGGTAGCCCGCCTCGGGTTGATCGTTCCGAAGCGCTCACTTTCACGCGCTGTAGACCGCAACAGAGCTCGGCGCTTGCTGCGGGAGTGGTTTCGAAACAACCAGGTGCGTTTCAGCGGACAGGATCTGTTGCTGCGGGTCAGCGGCCGGCGTGCCGATCTGAAATCGCTCGCGGCTGAACTTGCGCATTTGTTTCCTGGCGGATGATCAAGCTTATGTTTTCGCTGCTGATACGCGGCTACCGGTACGCCATCAGCCCGATGCTTGGCGCGCACTGCAGGTTCCATCCGTCGTGCTCCGAATATGCGCTTGAAGCGCTGGCTCGGCACGGCAGCTTGCGTGGCGGCTGGCTCTCGCTGAAACGGCTGGCGCGCTGCAACCCGTGGCAGGCCGGCGGTTACGACCCGGTTCCCTGAGGCGGGCATTTGAAGTTTTGGGACACGAATTCTGATGGATACGCAACGACTGATCCTGTTCTTTGTTTTCTCCTTCTCGCTGCTTCTCCTTTGGGAAGCTTGGCAGAAGGAGGCGAGACCGCCGGCGACGGCACCCTCGCCCAGCCAGCAGGCGGCGACCCCCACCCCGAGCCCGCCGACTGCCGCCGTGTCCTCGGCGGCGCCCAAGGGCGCCGAGGCGGTCCCTGCTCCCGGAGCAGTAACGGTGCCAGGCGCGCGCCAAGCCGTGCGGGTAGCCACCGACACGCTGCGCGCCGACATCGATCCCTTGGGCGGCGACATCACCTACCTGGAACTGCTGCAGCACAAGGACACGCTGGACAAGGACAAGAACTTCGTCCTGTTCGGGCCCGAATACCGGTATGCCGCGCAAAGCGGTCTCATCGGTATCGGTCTTCCTAATCACAAGACTCTATACGCCGCGCCGCCGTCGCCGGTCAGCCTGCCCGCAGGAAAAGACTCGGTTTCGGTGCGCCTTGAAGCGAGCGGTCCGGAAGGAGTCAAAGTCGCCAAGGTGCTGACTTTCCACCGCGGAAGCTACCTGATCGACGTCGCGTATGAGATCGCCAACGGGTCAGGCGCCCCACTCGCGGCGCACGCCTACTTCCAGTTGACGCGCGACGGCAGGTCCCCCCCGGGGGACAACGCGATGATGTACACCTACACCGGTGCCGCGCTCTACAGCGAGCAGGACAAATACGTGAAAGTGGCCTTCGGCGACATGGACAAGGGCAAAACCCCTTACGCGAAGATGGCCGACAACGGCTGGATCGGCATGGTGCAGCACTATTTCGTCAGCGCGCTTGTGCCCCCGGTGAAGCAGCCGCGCGAGTTCTTCACCCGGCGGCTGGCGGAAAATTTCTACTCCGCCGGCGTGATTTTGCCGCTGGCGGCCATCGCGCCGGGACAGGCGGCAAAGGTATCGACGGCGCTCTACGCCGGCCCGCAGGAACAGGACAAGCTGAACGCTATCGCGCCCGGCCTGGAGCATGTCGTCGACTACGGGTGGCTGACCGTGATCGCGGCGCCGCTGTTTTGGGTGCTGCAGATGTTCTACGGGCTGGTGGGCAATTGGGGCGTTGCGATCATCCTGCTCACCGTGGTCATCAAGCTCATCTTCTTTCCGCTTTCGGCGGCGAGCTACCGCTCCATGGCCAAGATGAAGGTGGTGACCCCGCGGCTGATGAAATTGCGCGAGCAGTATGGCGATGACCGGACCAAGCTGAATCAAGCGATGATGGAGTTGTACAAGACCGAAAAGATCAATCCCCTCGGCGGTTGCCTGCCGATCGTGGTGCAGATCCCGGTGTTCATCGCGCTGTACTGGGTGCTGCTTGCGGCCGTGGAGCTGCGCCACGCGCCGTTCTACCTCTGGATCACCGACCTCTCGGCGGCCGACCCCTGGTACGTGTTGCCGGCGCTGATGATGGCCTCCATGCTCGTACAGACCAAGATGAACCCGACTCCTCCGGACCCGGTGCAGGCGAAAGTCATGATGATCATGCCGTTCGCTTTCGGGGTGATGTTCTTCTTCTTCCCGGCGGGGCTGGTGCTGTACTGGTTCGTGAACAACATCCTGTCCATCCTGCAGCAATGGCAGATTACGCGCATGATCGAGGGGACCAAGGCGGCCGCCAGGCGTTAAGGCAAGCTGTCCCCGCACGGGGAGGTCAGTGAGCCGGCCGGCGGACGTGGACGTCATCGCTGCCATCGCCACGGCTCCGGGGCGCAGCGGCATCGGCGTGGTGCGCATCTCGGGCAGAAACCTCGCGTCGCTTGCCGCACGCATCATCGGCAGGGTTCCCGAGCCCAGGCGCGCGACGCGAGCGAGCTTTCTCGATGCGCGCGGGCGCGCGATCGATGACGGCATCGCCCTTTATTTCCCGGCGCCCGCCTCCTACACGGGGGAGGACGTGCTCGAGCTGCAGGGGCACGGGGGGCCGGTGGTGCTGCAGATGCTGCTGCGTCGCAGCCTGGAGCTTGGGGCGCGGTTGGCCGAGCCGGGTGAGTTCACGCGCCGCGCGTTTCTGAACGATAAACTCGATCTGGCGCAGGCCGAAGGCGTGGCCGATCTCATCGATGCGGCGACCGAGGCCGCGGCCCGTTGCGCGCTGCGCTCGCTGCGCGGGGAATTCTCCGCGGTGGTCGATACGCTCCTGCGCCAGTTGATCGATCTGAGGATGCTCGTCGAGGCGACCCTCGATTTCCCCGAGGAGGAAATCGACTCGCTCGACCGGGCGAACGCTCGCGAGCGCCTCGCCCGCCTGCGTGCCGAGATCGATCACGCCCTCGCGCAGGGGCGCCAGGGCAGCGTGCTGCGCGCCGGGCTGCAAGTGGTGCTCGCCGGGGCGCCCAACGTGGGCAAGAGCTCGCTCCTGAACCGGCTTGCGGGCGAGGAACTGGCCATCGTCACGGAAATCCCCGGCACTACCCGCGACACGGTGCGCCAGACCATCCAGATCGAAGGCGTTCCGATCAACATCATCGACACGGCCGGACTGCGCGAGACAGCCGATCGCATCGAGGCGATCGGCATCGCGCGCACCTGGGCTGCGATCGCCAGGGGCGATGCGCTGCTCCTAGTGGTCGACGCGGCCGTCGGGATCACGGCGCAGGACCAAGCCATCATCGAGCGCCTTCCGGGGAAGCTCGCGCGGCTGATCGTATTCAACAAGATCGATCTCACCGGCGGCGAGCCGCGCACCCTGAGAATGCAGGGCGAAACCCACCTCTGGGTTTCCGCGCTTACCGGCGCGGGACTCGATCGCCTGCGCGCCGCGCTGCTGGAGATCGCCGGCTGGCAGGCGACGGGCGAGGACGTTTTCATGGCGCGCGAGCGGCATCTCGTCGCGCTCGCTCGCGCCGCCGAATGCCTGGCCCGCGCCGAGGCGGAGATGGAACGCCCGGAGCTCTTCGCCGAGGAGTTGAGGCTTGCGCAAGCGGAGTTGAACGCGATCACCGGCGAATTCACCGCCGACGACCTGCTCGGGGAAATATTCTCCCGCTTTTGCATCGGAAAATGAGTATAGTCTCCGGCGCTTGAGAAACGGAGCGAAGAAAGATGACCCGAGTGACCATCGACGTGGGGGGGACGTTTACGGACTGTCTGGTGCTCGATGAGCGCGGCGAAATCCACGCGTTCAAAGCGCAGACGACCCCTGAAGATCCGACACTCGGCTTCATCAACGTCCTGGACAAAGCGGCGGCATCCTTCGGCAGGACCTTGCCGCAATTCCTCTCCGATCCCGGATTGCTGATCGCGCACGGCACCACGCTGTCAACCAACGCATTGCTCACCGGCAAGATCGCCAAAGTGGGATTGCTCGCGACCGAAGGCTTTCGCGACACGCTGCAGATCCGCCGCGGCTACAAGAATGTCAATACGACCCGATTCAATCTGTTCGTTCCGCCTTACCGCCCCGTGGGTCCGCGCTACCTGAGGCTCCCGATTAGGGAAAGAACGCACTACACGGGAGCCGTCGCGATCCCGTTGAAGGAAGACGACGTCTATCGTGCCATTTCCCGGATGAAAGCGGAAAGGGTAGAGGCCGTCGCCGTCTGTTTTCTCCACTCCTATATCAATCCTTCGAACGAGCGCAAGGCGCTGGAGATCTGCCGCAGGGAAATGCCAGGGAGCTACGTGACCGCCTCCCACGAGGTGCTGCCGGTATTTCGGGAATTCGAGCGCTTCAGCACCACCGTGGTGAGCGCCGCGGTCGGTCCGATTACCGCGAGCTACCTGCAGAGGCTGCGCAAGAAATTGAGCGATCTCGATTTCAAGGGAACGCTCTACATGGTCCAGGGCGGGGGCATGGTTCAGTCGGTGGAGGAATCCGCGCGTCGGGCGGTTTCTCTCATCTGTTCTGGGCCGGCTGCAGCGCCTTCGGGGGCCATCCGGCTCGGGCAGTCCGTGGGCACCGACAACGTGTTCTCGGTGGACATGGGCGGCACGAGCTACGATGTTTGCCTGATCCGCAACGGGGTCATACCCACCACCGACATGAATTGGGTCGGAGAGGAACTGGTGGCCATGAAGCTGGTGGATGTGCCCAGCGTGGGCGCCGGCGGCGGCAGCATCGCCTGGATCAACTCCCTGGGGCTGATCGAGGTGGGCCCCCAGAGCGCGGGCGCCGATCCCGGTCCCGCCTGCTATGGCAGAGGAGGAACGGAACCGGCAACGACCGACGCGGACCTGGTGCTCGGCTTTGTGCCGGCGGACTATTTCCTGGGCGGCGAGATGGTCCTGAAGGAAGACCTGGCGCGCGAAGCGATCCGCAAGGTCGCCGACCCCCTCGGGCTCGACGTTCCCCAGGCCGCGTACACGATCTTCACCACGGTCAACTCCGTGATGGCGGACAAGATGACCGAGATCTCGACCAAGCGCGGCTACGACATCAGGGATTTCGTCCTCGTGGTCGGAGGCGGTGCGGGGCCGGTGCACGGCGGTCATGTGGCCGAGCTGCTCGGCATCCCGAAGGTGATCGTTCCGCGCTTTGCGGCCACTTACAGCGCTTTCGGCATGCTCAACATGGAGCTGGGGCGCGATTTCGCCCGTTCGATCATTTCGCGCCAGAGCCTCCTCGATCTGGCGCGACTCAATCGCCTGTTCGAGGAGATGGAGGACGAAGGCCGCCAGGTATTAAGGGAGCTGGGCACCAAGCCCGAGGACATCGTGCTCAAGCGCTCCGTGGAGATGCGCTATTTGGGTCAGTTTCACGAAGTGCTGGTGACCGATGTGCCGCTGGGGAACGTCGGCGAGGGAGAACTGGAATCGATCGTGGCCGCGTTCCATCGCCGCCACAGGGAACTCTATACCTTCGAGATGCCGGGACGGGAGGTGGAGTTCCTCAACGCTTGCGTGAAGGCGAGCGTGCGCCGCGAACACCTAACCCTGGCGACGATTCCGCGGGCAAAAGACAACGTCGAGCGCTGTCTAAAACGGCGCCGTCCCGCGCTGTGGGACCCGGCCAAGGGATACGAAGTCACCCCGGTATACGACGGGGAGCGCCTGGCCGCGGGCCACAGGATTTCGGGACCCGCCATCATCGAGGAGCGGGCGACGACGATTGTCGTTCCCGGCGCATACGAATGCAGCGTCGATCGGGTCAAGAACTACATTCTCAACCGGAGGTAAGGCAATGACTCCGATCGCCGTCGATCCCCTCACCCTTTCCACGGTCTGGCATTCGTTTCAGAACATCTGCAAGGAAATGCGGCACGTGCTCGACCGCACCTGCCAGAATTATCTGATCGCCCAGCTCCACGACCTTTCGGTCGGCATCTGGGATGCGAAAGGGCGCACCGTATCGATTCCGATCGGTCTCTCGGTGCAGTACATGGGCGGCAAGCTGTCGGTCGAATACGTGCTGGAAAAGTTCAAGGGGAACCTGAATCCGGGGGACGTGATCCTCGTCAACGATCCTTACCACGGCTATTGCTGCCACCTGCCGGACTGGGGCTTTTATCGGCCGATCTTCTACCGCGGGGAACTGCTCTTCTGGACGCTGTGCCGCGCCCATCAGATGGACACCGGCGGCGCCTATCCAGGAGGCTATTTCCCGAACGGCTACGACATTCACGCCGAGGGGCTCGCCATCCCGGGAATCAAGGTGATGGAGGGCGACAAGGTGCGCGAAGATGTGATGGAGCTGATCCTGAACAACGTGCGCTGGCCCCAGGGGACGCGGATCGACAACTATGCCCAGATCGCCGCAGTGCGATTGTGCGAACAGCGGATCGTGGCGCTTCTGGACAAGTACGGAAAAGAAACCGTGCTCGCCTGCATGGAGGAGATGATGAACCGCACCGAGCGCGCGGTGCGCGCGACGATCGAGAGAATCCCGGACGGGGTCTATTACGGCGAGGCGGCCACCGATGACGACGGCACGGAGCTGGATGTGCCGGTGTGGGTGCGCGTCGAGATCACCGTCAAAGGCGATACGCTGAAATTCGATTTTTCCAAGAGCGACAAGCAGCGCAAGGGATTCGTCAACAGCATCTACAATTCCACCTACGCCAACGCCCTCATGGGCGCATTCATGTTCATGGACCCGGACCTGGGCGAATTTCACAACGAGGGAAGCATCCGGCCGATCACGGTGGAGGCGCCTCCCGGCTTGGTAGTCAGCGCCCAGTATCCGGCCACGGTGGGCGCCTCTCCGGTGAGCGTCGGCAGCCAGACGCTGCAGGCGGTGATGAGCGCCATGTCCAAGGCGATGCCCGAGCGCGCCATCGCCTCCTGGGGAATGCGCAACGGCCATTACATCTTCGGCCTCGATCCGCGCTCGAAAGAGCGCTACGTCACGACCACCTTTGATATGGACGGCGGTACCGGGGCGGTAGCGGGATTCGACGGCCATGAAGGACCCTGCGGCATGGGTTCCCTGGGAACGGTCAACAAGGGGAACGTGGAAGAGCTGGAGATGCGTTTCCCGTGGACTTACAAGCGCTGGGAATTCGTCTTCGACAGCGCGGGCGCCGGCCGCTGGCGCGGCGGCTCGGGGATGCACTGGGAAGTGCAAAACGAGGGCGGCGAGGCGGGCATCGCCACCGGCAGCTCCGACGGCGAAGCGGTGCGCGGTCCGGGTGCCCTGGGCGGGGAGCCGACGCGAAACAACCGCGGCTTTCTCATCCGCGAGGGAACAGAAACGGCGGTGCGCGGACACAGGCTCTATCAGCTCAAGCCAGGCGATACGCTGAGGAAGCTCACGGGCGGCGGGGC
>JACPRN010000114.1 GCA_016189945.1 Betaproteobacteria bacterium | reverse complement strand
CCTCGACACTGGTGTGGAACGGCGAGCGCCTGTTCCAGGCGGCCAAGTTCGGCACCGAAATGCAGTACCAGCATCTCGTGTTCGAGGACTTCGCGCGCACCATCCAGCCGAACGTCAACGCCTTCATCGACTACAACGCGACGGTCAACCCGTCGATCGTCGCCGAATTCGCGCACACGGTGTACCGCTTCGGCCACTCGATGCTCACTGAAACCATCGACCGCATCGACGCGAACTTCCAGGGGAGTGAAATCGGCCTGATTCAGGCGTTCTTGAATCCGCTCGAGTACGCCGCCAGCGGCGCCACCCCCGACCAGGCCGCAGGGGCCATCATCCGCGGCGTCACGCGCCAGGTGGGCAACGAGATCGACGAGTTCATCACCGAGGCGCTGCGGAACAACCTGGTCGGCTTGCCGCTTGACTTGGCGGCCATCAACCTCGCGCGCGGCCGCGACGCCGGCATTCCGTCCCTGAACGCCGCGCGGCGCGAGTTCTATGCGGGCACCGGCGACAACCAGCTCCTGCCCTACACCAGTTGGTCTGACTTCGTCTATCACCTGAAGCATCCCGAGTCGCTGGTGAACTTCATCGCCGCCTACGGCACGCATTCGAGCATCACCAGCGCGACCACGCTTGCCGACAAGCGCGCCGCGGCGACGCTGCTGGTGTTCGGCGGGGCCGGTGAGCCTGCGGATCGGCTCGACTTCCTGGGCAGCACCGGCGCCTGGGCAAGCGACGCCAACGGTGTGACGACCACCGGTCTCGACGATGTCGACTTCTGGATCGGCGGGCTTGCCGAGCGCAAGATGCCCTTCGGCGGCATGCTCGGTTCCAGCTTCAACTTCGTTTTCGAAACCCAGCTCGAGGCGCTGCAGGACGGCGACCGCCTCTATTACCTGCACCGCACCAACGGCCTCAACTTCCGCACCGAGCTCGAGAACAATTCGTTCGGCGAATTGATCGCGCGCAACACCGATGTGACCCACCTTCCCGGGCTCGTATTCCTGACCCCGGGGTTCACGCTCGAGGTCGATCAGACCCGGCAGTACAACGCCAGTGTGATCCCCGGTCCCGACGGTATTGTGGGCACGGCGGACGATCTGCCCGCCAGCACCGACCCCGACGGCCCATCGACGCATCCGATGGGCTCGCCGCGCGTCGACACCATCACGCCTCTGGTCATCCGCGACAACCCCGACACTCCTGGACCCGATACCAACTATCTGCACTACACCGGCGCGGAAACGGTCGTTCTCGGCGGCACCCCCGGAGACGACATCCTGATCGCCGGCGATTCGGACGACGACACGGTGCTGGGCGACGCGGGCAACGACCGCCTCGCGGGCGGCTACGGCGACGACGAGATCGACGGCGGCGAGGGCGACGACATCATCACTGACATCGGCGGCAATGACGTCTTGAAAGGCGGCCCCGGCAACGATGTCATCCACGGCGGCAACGGCTTGAACCTGATCATCGCCGGCCCGGGGAACGACTTCATCGTCACCGGCGAGGACGAGAACGAGACCTTCGCCGGCCCCGGCAACGACTTCATCCTGGGCACGAGGCTCGACGCGTTCCCGAACGGCAACGAGGGCGACGACTGGCTCGAGCGCGGCCTGCAGGACGGCGCGGTCGGAGACAACTTCGATCCATTCGGCCTCGACCCGATCCCCGGCAACGACGTGTTCCTCGGCGACGGGGGGTTCGACGAGGCGATCGGCGAGGGGGGCGATGACATCATCGTCGGCAGCGAAGGCCCGGACAAGTACAAGGGTATGTCGGGCTACGACTGGGTCGTTTTCAGGGACTCCACACGCAGCGTCAACGCGGAAATGCTGCGCGTGCCGGCAGGTCCGCCCCTGCCCGCGTCGCTCGAAGCCATCGAGGCGCGCTACTTCCAGGTCGAGGGCCTCTCGGGATCGTCGCACAGCGACATCCTGCGGGGCAGCGACGCCAATGCGTTGCTCATCGCCGCGGCCGGCGCGAAGGGAAGCGTTCTCACCAACCTGGACCTCATCACCGGACTGAGGGACTTCATCGGCGAGGCAGCCGCAGGCCCGGACGGCATCGCCGGCACGGCCGATGATCGCTACGGCGCGGGCAACATCATCCTCGGCGGCGACGGCAGCGACATCGTCGAGGGCCGCGCCGGCGACGACATCATCGACGGCGACCTGTCGTTGAACGTGCGCATCAGCGTTCGCGATCCCCTCGACCATACCGTCGAGATCGGCAGCGCGAACAGCATGAGCGAGTTGGTGCTCGACATGGTCGCCGGCAATATCAACCCGGCGCAGCTCGAGATCGCGCGCGAGATTCTGCCCGGGAACGGCGGCTTCAACTACGACACCGCGGTCTTCACCGACCTGCGCGCGAACTACGACATCATCGCCAATCCCGACGGCTCGATCACGGTGCAGCATGTCACTAACGGCGGCGGCGGTGGCGGTGGCGGCGTCGGGGTGGGGCTGCAGAACCGCAACGACGGCACCGACCGGCTCAGCAACATAGAGCGGCTGCAGTTCAACGACGTCTCGATCGACCTTGCCCCCGGATTGAATGCGGCGCCGGCAGGCGAAGTCGCGATCCTCGACGAGGCGAATTCTCCGGCAGGCGCCCCGGTGGTCGGGCAGACGATCAAGGCCTCGATCGCCGGCGTCACCGATGCCGACAACGCCGCGAGCGGCGGCGCGATCACGGGCGAGGTCACCACCATCTGGCAATGGGAGTCGCTCCCCGGCTCAGGTGTGTTCGAGGACATCAGCGACGTGCTGCTCGCCCGCGGCGCGCCGACCGAAGTGAGACCGACGTTCACCGTGACGCCGGCGATGGAAGGCTTCGCGCTGCGCGTCAAGGCGCACTACCAGGACGCCAACGGCGTGATGGAAACCGCTTTCTCCGCGCCCACCGCCCCGGTGGGAGCGGGGACGCCCGCGCCGGCGCCGGCGCCGCTGTTGACCGAGCAGACCGGCGTGGTGAGCCCGGGCATTCAGTTCATCGGCTCGGACCTGCAGTTCATCCTCGATCAGATCAAGATCGCCGAGCGCCACGCCGCCGGCGAAAGCCTCACCGACCTCGTTCCCAACGTCAGGATGCCGACCGGGCTGCGCACGGTTGACGGCTCGGAAAACAATCTGGTGCGGAACCAGACCGAGCGGGGCGCCGCGGACAACGTCTTCCCGCGCATGAGCACGCCGAACTTCCGCGATGCGGAAAGCTTCGATCCGGACGGGCCCGGGCCCGCGCCTGCGATACCGACCTCCTACACGCAGACCAGCGGCCTGGTAGTCGACTCCCAGCCGCGCACGATCTCCAACCTGATCGTCGATCAGACGATCGACAACCCGGCGGCGATGGCGGCGGTGATTCAACATCAGGCCGACCTCGATCTCGCCGCAAGCCTTGCGGCCACCTCGGTGTCGGCGCCCGCGCCGGCTCCGAGCGGCAACGCCGAGGCGATCGACGCCGCCAACCAGGCGCGACTCGCGACAGCGGATGCTGCTCTGTCCGCGCAACTCGCGCAAACTCAGGCCGAAGCCGCCGCAGCCGCTTCGGCCGATGCGGCTGCCGCGGCAGTGGCTGCATCAGACGCAGCGGCGGCGCAGGCTGCAGCGGACGCCGCCGCCGCTTCCGACGCCCTTGCAGCGAGCATAGCCGCGGCAGAAGGTGCTGCTGCTGCGCAGGCCGCCCTGGATGCCCTGCTCGCCGATCCGAACGCCACCCAGGAACAGATCGACGCCGCTCAAGCCGACCTCGACACCGCTGTTATCCTGGCCACCACTGCCGAGCTGGATGCCTTGACCGCCCAGGCGAGCGCCGATGCGTCGGCAGCCGCTGCCGCCACGGCGCTGGCTGAGTCCGAGGCGCTGGCGCTCCAGGCGACCCAAGACGCGATCGCAGCAGTGGATGCCACCGTCGCAAGCACCGCCGCTCAGACCGCCGCAACGACCGCCGCGGACGCCTTGAACACGCTGCTGACCGATCTGGGCCTGAGCACGCCGAACGGTTCCCTCGTCATGGAGAACCTGATGGCCGACGCCGGCCTCACCGCGCCGTTCAACGCCTGGATGACGTTCTTCGGCCAGTTCTTCGACCACGGGCTGGATCTGGTCAACAAGGGCGGCAGCGGCACGGTGTTCATGCCGCTCAATCCCGACGATCCGCTCTACGTTCCGGGGAGCCCGACCAATTTCCTGGTGCTGACGCGCGCGACCAACCAGCCCGGCCCGGACGGCATTCTCGGCACCGCCGATGACATCCACGAGCACACCAATCAGACCTCGCCCTTCGTCGACCAGAACCAGACCTACGCGTCGCATCCGTCGCACCAGGTGTTCCTGCGTGCGTATGAGTTCGACGCGGCAGGCAGGCCGCAGGCCACCGGCAGGCTGATCGTCAACCGCGACCTCGGGGCCGACGGCCTCTATGGCTCGGCCGATGACGCCGTCATCGGCGGCATGGCGACCTGGAAAGTCGGCAAGGCTCAGGCGCGCGACCTGCTCGGCATCGATCTCACCGACGCCGACGTCACCAACGTTCCGCTGCTCGCAACCGATCCTTACGGCAACTTCCTGCGCGGTGCGAACGGCTTTCCTCAGGTGGTGATACGAAACCCCGACGGCTCGACCTCGCTCGTCGAGGGCGACCCGACTGCGCCTATTAGTCTTGCCAACGCGGTTCGCACCGGGCATGCCTTCCTCGACGATATCGCGCACGCCGCGGCGCCTTCGGCGGGACGCGTTCCCGACGCGGACACCGTTGCGGGCGGTTCGCTCGATCCAGTGGCCCCAGGCACCTACGACAACGAATTGCTGGAAGCGCACTACATCGCCGGCGACGGCCGGGTGAACGAGAACATTGGCCTGACCACGGTTCACCACATTTTCCATTCCGAGCACAACCGGCTGGTCGATCACATCAAGGACGTGGTCCTGGCCACCGCGAACCCCGACTTCATCGCCGAATGGCAGATGCCCGACGGGTCGTGGAACGGCGAGCGGCTGTTCCAGGCGGCGAAGTTCGGCACCGAGATGCAGTACCAGCATCTCGTGTTCGAGGAGTTCGCCCGCACCATTCAGCCGAACATCGACGTCATCATCCCCGGTCTGCAGAACTACCAGACGGAGATCAACCCGGCGATCGTCGCCGAGTTCGCGCACGCGGTGTACCGCTTCGGCCACTCGATGCTGACCGAGACCATCGACCGGCTCGATCCCAACTACGTCTCGAGCGAGATCGGTCTGATCGATGCGTTCCTGAACCCGCTTGCGTTCGCCGCCAGCGGTCCGACGCCCGATGCCGCAGCGGGCGCCATTATCCGCGGCCTCACGCGCCAGGTCGGCAACGAGATCGACGAGTTCGTGACCGAGGCGCTGAGGAACAACCTCCTCGGCCTGCCGCTCGACCTCGCCGCGATCAACCTCGCGCGCGCACGCGACGCCGGGGTTCCGTCCCTGAACGCCGCTCGGCACGACTTCTACGCGATGACCGGTGACGCGCAGCTCAAGCCCTACACGAGCTGGGCGGACTTCGTGCAGCACATGAAGCATCCGGAATCGCTGGTGAACTTCGTTGCCGCCTACGGCACGCACGCGACGGTCACGAGCGCTGTCACGCTCGACGACAAGCGCGCGGCGGCAAGCGCCCTTGTGTTCGGCGGCGCGAACGCGCCGGCAGACCGGCTCGACTTCCTCATGAGCACGGGTGTCTGGGCGAGCGATGCAAACGGCATCACCACAACCGGGATCGAGAACGTCGACCTCTGGATCGGCGGACTGGCCGAAGAGAAGATGCCCTTCGGCGGCATGCTCGGTTCGACCTTCAACTTCGTCTTCGAGGACCAGCTCGAGAAACTGCAGAATGCCGACCGCTTCTACTACCTCGAACGCACCGGCGGCCTGAACTTCGGCGTCGAGCTGGAAAGCAATTCGTTCGCCAAGCTCATCATGGCGAACACCGATGCCACGCACCTCTCGGGACTCGTCTTCCTCACCGGCCTGGTGCTCGAAGTCGACCAGACGCACCAATTCAACGCCGGCCTGGGAAGCGCCGACCCGCTGGGCGCGAGCGTGCTGACCCCGCTCGTGATCCGCGACAACCCGGATACGCCGGGAGCGGACACCAACTATCTTCGCTACACCGGCGCCGACACCGTGGTTCTCGGCGGCACGCCCGGAGACGACGTCATCATCTCCAGCTTCGCCGACGACGATACGCTCTGGGGCGATGCCGGAAACGACCGCATGGAAGGCGGCTACGGCAACGACAACATACGCGGCGGGGCGGGCGACGACATCATCACCGACTTGGGCGGCGACGACAACATCCAGGGCGGCGACGGCGATGACGTGATCCAGGCCGGCAACGGCTTGAACCTGATCATGGGCGGCTTCGGCAACGACTTCATCCACACCGGTGAAGACGCCTCCGAAGCCTTCGGCGGCCCGGGCGACGACTTCATCCTGGGGAGCGACGCCAACGAGCAGGACATGGGCAACGAGGGCGACGACTGGCTCGAGCACGGCAACCTGGACGGCAGTCCGGGCGACAACTTCGATCCGCTCGGCCGCGACCTGATCATCGGCAACGACATCTACATCGGCTCGGGCGGCCCGGACATCATGAACGCCGAAGGCGGCGACGATGTCATGGTCGGATCGAGCGGCCCGGGAGACAAATACCTGGGAGCCTCCGGCTTCGACTGGGCCACCTTCAAGGATGACCTGCTTCCGGTAGAAATCGATCTCGCCATCCAGGCGTTGAACGCCGCGCCGGTACCGATCGCGGCCGGCATCCTCGCCAAATTCTCGTTTGTCGAGGGTCTCGCCGGTTCGCCGTCAAACGACATCCTCTACGGCGACAACCGCGGCGCGGCGCTGATCCAGGCCTCGGGCCTGCAGGGCAGCGTGCTGACCAACTTCGATCTCGTCGACGGGTTGCGCGCGTTCGTGGGCGAAGCCGGAGCGGGTCCGGATGGCGTCCCGGGCACGCTCGATGACCGGTTCGACGGCGGCAACATCGTTCTCGGCGGCTCCGGCAGCGACCTGCTCGAAGGCAGAGGGGGCGATGACCTGATCGACGGCGACAAGTGGCTGAACGTGCGCATCAGCGTGCGCGACGTCAACGACCACGCGGTCGAAATCGCGAGCTTCGACACCATGCAGGAACTGGTGCCGCACATGCTCGCAGGCACCTACAAGGTGTCGCAGCTCCAGGCGGTGCGCGAGCTCCTCGACGGCGCTCCGGACTTCGACACCGCGGTCTACTCGGACATGATCGGGAACTACGACATCTTCCCCAACCCCGACGGCTCGTTCACGGTTTCGCACGTCACTACCCAGGGCCGCATCATCGGCAGCAACGGCGGCGGCGCTCTGTTCAACGGTCTGAACGGCAGCGACCGCCTGACCAATATCGAGCGCCTGCAGTTCGCGGATCAATCGCTCACCCTGGTACCCGGGCTGAACAATGATCCGGTGGGCCTGGCGACGGTGAGCGACCCCACCCCGTTCGTCGGCCAGGTGCTCAGGGCCTCCATCCCCGGCGTCACCGATGCCGACAATGCCGCGAGCGGCGGCGCGATCGCGAGCCCGGTCCAGTACGTGTGGCAGTACGAGTTCATTCCGGGCTCGGGAGTCTTCGACGACATCGAACAGGTCGTCGGTGCGGGCCTGCAACGCGCAGTCGGCCCGACGATGACGGTAGGCTCCGGCGAATTGGGCCTTGCGATCCGCGTCAAGGCGGTCTACACGGACGAACACGGCGTGCAGGAAATCGTTTTTTCGGCGCCGACCGCGCCCGTCACGGCGGTCAACGTCAACAACGCGCCCGTCGGAACGGTGCTGATCAGCGATGCCACGCCGACCGAAGGACAGCCGCTCACCGCAACTGACGCCTTCACCGACGCCGACGGCGTTGGCGTCGTCGCCCACCAATGGCAGTCCTCCAGCGACGGCGTGAGTTTCACCGACATCGCCGGCGCAACCGGCGCCACCTTCACGCCGACGCAAGCAGAGGTCAATCTGCAGATCCGGGTCATAGCGACCTACACCGACGGCGGCGGGGCGATCGAGCAGGTGTTCTCGGAGATGACGGGAGTGGTCGGCGATCTGGCGATCGGTAGCGCTGGAAACGACACCCTCATCGGCACCGCGGGCGAAGACAACCTGCAGGGCCTGGGCGGCAACGACACGCTGCTTGGCCTCGCGGGCAACGATGTGCTCGATGGCGGCGCCGGCAACGACCTCTTGAACGGTGGCGCGGGCGCAGACAACATGACGGGCGGCGCCGGCAACGACACCTTTGTCGTCGACGATGCGCTCGATGTCGTGACCGAGCTCGCCGGCCAAGGCTCGGACACGGTGCAGACCACGCTCGCAGCCTTCACGCTGGGGGCCACCCTCGAGAACCTCACTTTCATCGGCGCCGGCAGCTTTACGGGCACCGGCAACGGCGTGGCGAACTCGATCCGCGGCGGTGCAAGCGCCGACACGCTCTCTGGGCTTGGCGGCAACGACGTGCTGATCGGCGGGGCGGGCGCAGACACCATGATCGGGGGCGCGGGCAACGATCACTACATTGTCGACAACGCCGGCGACGTGGTGACCGAGCTTGCCGGCCAAGGCACGGACACGGTGCTGACCACGGCCGCAAGCTACACGCTCGGTGCGAACGTCGAGAATCTCTCGTTCACCGGCGCGGGCAGCTTCTCTGGCACCGGCAACGCCTTGAACAATACGATTCAAGGCGGCGCCGGGGCCGACACGCTCTCCGGGCTTGGCGGCAACGACGTGCTGATCGGCGGGGCAGGCGCAGACACCCTGATCGGGGGCGCGGGCAACGACACCTTCATCGTCGACAACGTCGGCGGCGTGGTGATCGAGGCGGCCGGCGAGGGCACCGACAGGGTGCAGACCAACCTTGCCAGCTACACGCTGGGTGACAACGTGGAGAACCTCACCTTCACCGGCGGGGGCAGCCACAGCGGCACGGGCAACGCACTCAACAACGTGATGCAAGGCAGCACCGGCGCCGACACCCTCTCGGGGCTCGCCGGCAACGACGTGCTCTCGGGCGGCGCGGGCGCAGACACCTTGATCGGCGGCACCGGCAACGACACCTACGTCGTCGATAACGCCGGCGACGTAGTGACCGAACTCCCCGGCGAAGGCATCGACACGGTGCAGACCACGCTGGCCGCCTACACGCTCGGGGCCAATGTGGAGAACCTCACCTTCATCGGCGGGGGCGCCCACACGGGAATCGGCAACGCCCTGAGCAACAGGATCCAGGGCGGTGCAGGCGCAGACACCCTCGACGGGGCAGCGGGCAACGACGTGCTGATCGGGGGCCTGGGGAACGACCGGTTCGTGTTCTCCTCGACCGGCTTCGGCAGCGACACGGTGCAGGGGTTCGACGCCAATCCGGCCGGAGGCCAGGACCTGCTCGATATCTCGGGGCTGGGGATCAGCGCTGCGAGCTTCGCCGCCAGCGTGACCATCAGCGATATTGGGGCGAGCACCCTCATCCAGATCGGAGGCGATTCCATCCTGCTCCTGGGCATAGGCGACGCCACCACGATCAGCGCGGGGGACTTCCTACTGGCAGCCTGAGCGAGGCGCGAAGAACGAAGCAACCTCGAATTGCGGTTGCTTCGCTTCGCTCGCAACTCAATCGCCGCATGCGCTATTACACAATTGTAATTGCCGCGTCACGGTCCTGTCGGTGGTGGGCTGGTAGAAATGCCGATCCACTGCGATCGGGCTGATAGGCGCGCCCGCGGCAGCGCTGAAGAATTTCCACACAACAACTTCTGCATCTCTGGATAGGGGGCGGGACCCTTAAACATACGCTATGTGTAGGAGGACGAATGAAACAGCATGAAAAACTCATCCAAAGGACGATGGATGTCCAGAGGGAGATAACCCAGGCAGGACTGACGCGCCGCGATTTGCTGAAAATGGGACTCATGAGCGCCGCAACCGGCATGCTCTTGCCGATCCCGGGCCTGAGCCTGCGCGCGGCCTGGGCCAAGGGCAGCGATCTGCTGTCCTGCCCTGTTCCCGGTGTGAACATCATCAGCCCGCCCACGCGTGCCTGGGTGGAAGAGCTGCCGCGGCTGGTGGAAAAGGGGACCGTGCCCGACAACGATCCGGCCAACATCAGTTGGGGCAACGGCGGCGGAGCGCCCGGTCCGGTTCCGGTCGGGAATTTTTTCGGCGGCGACTCGAAGATCAGGCTGCTGCGCGATTGGCCGGCGCTCAGGACTGCGACGCCGTATCCGGACATGAGCCACCAGGGTTGGGGCAAGGGCGGGGCGCTCGGCGACCATCCGCCGCAGAACTGGTATGAGATGCGCGTCAAGCAGTTCAACCACGTCTGGCACCGCGACATGCCCGCGGGAATGACCGGGCAGCCGGCCTGGGGCTTCGACAGCGTGTTTCCCGGACCGATGTTCCGCACCCGCTACGGCGAGCCGCACTTCGTGCGCATGCACAACGACTTGCCGGCGAAGAACCTCGGCTTCGGCATCAGCCGCATCTCGACCCACCTGCACAACATGCACACGCCCTCGGAGAGCGACGGCAATCCGCTTTACACCAACTACCCGAGGTCCTACTGGGATTACCACTATCCGAACGTCTATGCCGGGGTGAACCAGTTCGGCGGCATCGGCAACCCGGACGAGGCGCTCGGCACGCTCTTCTATCATGACCACATGCTCGATTTCACCGCCCAAAACGTGTATGCGGGCTTGGCGGGAATGAACAGCATCTACGACGCCTGGGGCGCGTACTCTGACCCCAACATGGGCGACTACGGCGACGAGACCAGGGGGTGGCGGCTGCCCTGCGGGGAGAATTTCGAATTCGACGTGGGTCTGGTTTTCCACGACCGCCAGTTCGATCCGCAGGGCCGCGATTTTTTCCCCCTGGCCTGCTTGGACGGCGCCATCGGCGACAAGATGACCGTGAACGGCAAGATCCAGCCCTTCATGCCGGTGAAGCGGCGCAAGTACCGCTTCCGCTTGCTGAACATCGGTCCCTCGCGCAGCTACGACTGGTTCCTGAGCAATGGCTATCCGTTCGTCGTCATCGCCAACGACGGCAACCTGTTGCCCGCCCCCGTGATGGTGAAGAGCATCAGGCAATCGGTGGCCGAGCGGCTCGACATCATCGTGGATTTCTCCAGATACGCACCGGGCACCGAGATCATCCTCGTCAATCGCGCCGAGCAGACGAGCGGGCGCGGACCCAGGGGCAAGCTGCTTTCGCCCGGCATGGAGGTGTTGAAATTCATCGTGACCTCGGATCGCTTCGAACCCGACCGGAGCCGCATCCCGGCGCGGCTGCGCCCGCTGCCCGACATCGATCAACCGGTGTCGGCGAGCCGGGTGTGGAGCTTCGGCCGCACGAACGGCCAGTGGGCCGTGAACAAGAAACTGTTCGACCGCAGGGTGATCGACGCGGAGATACCCGAGGGCTCGGCCGAGCGCTGGACGGTGATCAACGAAGGCGGCTCGTGGCAGCATCCGGTGCACATCCACTACGAGGAGCACCGGCGCCTGAGCTACAACGGAAGGGGAACCAGCGTGGCTCGGGTCGACGCGGGACGAAAAGACGTGATCCGCCTCGAATCGAACGCAAGGGCGGAAGTCTATATCCGCTTCCGCGACTACAAGGGGCTCTACGTCATGCACTGTCACAACGTGGTGCACGAGGACCACGCCATGATGGTCATCTGGAAAATCGTGTAACGACGGCAGGGGTCGGGTTGGCTCGCCCGACCCGACCCCTTCGACTTCACTCCTGCGAGGACCGAATCGATGAAGCGAAGGGATTTCTTGGGTATGGGGCTCGCGCAGTTCGTACTGGCCGCCCCGGTTCACGCCGCCGCGGCGAGCCCGATGTCGCGCGCGGCGCAGATCGGCATGTTCCCGAACGTGCCCTTGATCACGCACCGCGGGGAAAAGGTCAGGTTCTACGACGACCTCATCCGCGACAGGACCGTGCTGTTGAATTTCTTCCTGGTGGAATGCAGCGACGCCCTGTGTCCGACCGTTACCGCGAATCTGCGCAAGGTCCAGGACCTGCTCGGGCCGCGCATGGGCCGCGACATCTTCTTCTACTCGATCACCCTCAAGCCGCGCCACGATACGCCCAAGGTGCTGAAACGCTACGCGGCCGACTACGGCATCGGACCGGGATGGCGCTTGCTCACCGGCAAGCCCGCCGACATCGAGCGGATCCGGCTGGCTCAAGGGTTCGTCGACTCGGACCCCAAGCGCGACAGGGATCTCAACCTGCATACCGTCATGGGACGCTACGGCAATGACAGGCTCGACCGCTGGGGGGGAATCTCCTTGGGCATCTCGCCGGAGTCCATCGCCAGCACGTTCGATTGGCTGACAGAGGTTTGAAACCAGTCCAGGGAGATCACGATGCGCGTCGCGTTTGCTTTCATGCTGAGTACGGCAATTTTCTCGTCCGCGGCACATGCCGGAAACACAGTCACCGAGTTCGAGGGCATCCAGGAGCGCTGCGCCCAGGTCGGCGACATCTCCTTCGGTCCCAAGGGCCGCTGGCCGGCCTGCCGCGTCACGCAGGCGGGCTGGGTCGCGACCGTCGGTATCCTCGATATCTATCAGGCCCAATACTGCCTGGGAGCAAGTGACGCCGAATGCGGCGAGCGGGCGCTCCTCCTCTTTGGCAATCGCGCCTACACACCGGAGGCGCACCTGCTAGTGCAGCGGATCGATCCCGGCGCAACCCGGTACGATGATCCGCTGCTGGTAGAAACGCCGTATGGAACCTTGATGGCGCTGGAGGCGCGTTCCCCGGGGGGCAGCGAGAGCAACAGCTATCACCTGTGGCAAAAAGGCCGCTGGATGCCGATCGACTCGAAGGCGTGGTTGCGCGACCTGTCCAAGCGCCTGCCGAAGGGCTTGTCGGCAGGAGAGGGCGTCGCGCCCGACATCGATCGCATGCGCGTCCAGGTGCCCCTTTACCGCTCCGGCGAAAACGCCGGCATTGTCGCGGAGGTCGAACTGGGGTTGGCGAAAAACCGCTTTACGCTAACCAAGTTGACCCTCGCGCACGAATAGCTCGAGTCTTACGGATTTGTAATTCTCGGGTCATGCTCCTGTTGGTGCCGAGCTGGTAAAAATGCCGCTCCACCGGATTTGGATACACACGAACATTCGCGGGGTTGTCTCCCATCACGACCTGGAAATGAACTGAAAGTCGGAGGAGAAAACCATGAAACAGAAGGACAGCGATCGCTTCACTCCCATCGGCCCCAATTCTCGCAAGACCTCGCGCGTGCGGGT
>JACPRN010000015.1 GCA_016189945.1 Betaproteobacteria bacterium | reverse complement strand
TACGTCATACTCGACGCGAAGCATACCCGCATACCCAATTATCGCCTCGGCATCCGAACCGACAAGCCGCCGATTGCTGCCGATTCGGTGAGCGAGCTCGCGGCAAAGCTCTCCTTGCCTGCCGGGGTGCTCGCCGATACCCTGCAGGAGTTCAACCGGGCCTGCGTTCCCGGCGAATTCAAGCCGCTTGAGCTCGACGGGATGGCAACGCGAGGGCTGGTTCCCGCCAAATCGAACTGGTCGGTGCCGCTCGAGGAGCCGCCCTACCACGCCTACCCGATCATCTCGTGCAATAACTTCACTTTCGGCGGGATCAAGATCGACACGCGAGCACGCGTCCTCGACCGCGACGGCGAACCCATCGAAGGACTGTACGCCGCAGGCGAGATGGTCGGGATGTATTACGGCAACTGCACTGGCGCCACCTCGGTCCTGAAAGGACTCGTATTCGGCAGGATTGCCGGCGCGGACGCGGCGCGGCGGTGAAACGAGCGCTGAGCATTCTGCGGCGACCATCAAGGCCGAGATCGAAAAATACGCGCGTGTCGTCAAGGAGGCCAACATCAAGCTGCAGTAGCGGCGTGGCAGCGGCCGGATCGCTCGGGAGATAGACTGAGAACTCATGGAGGAAGCGTGAACACCTGGATTGCGAAAATATTGCTCGTGCTCGCTCTGTGCGGCACGGTGTCGGCGTCGCTGGCGCAGGGCTATCCGTCCAAGCCGATCCATATCGTGGTGGGGTTCCCGCCGGGCGGGGGGACCGACATTCTCGCGCGGCTGGTCGGCGCGAAGCTGCAGGAGGCCTGGAGCCAGCCGGTCATCATCGACAACAAGCCGGGCGCCAACTCTATCATCGCCACCGAGCATGTCGCGAAAAGCGCCCCCGACGGCTATACCCTGCTTGCCAACGGAACCAACGGCATGGCGATCCTCCCGGTGCTTTCCCCCAAGCTGCCTTACGATTCGGTCAAGGACTTCGCTCCGATCAGCATCCTCGGCCTGTTTCCGCTGGTGCTTGTCGTGCACCCTTCGGTGCCCGCCAGGACCGTGCAGGAATTGACCGCCCACCTGAAGGCAAATCCGGGCAAGCTCAATTACAGTTCGGCCACGACCGCCTTCCACGTGGCCACTGAGATGTTCAAGCAGATGACGGGAACCAGCGTCAATCACATTCCATTCAAGGGAAGCGCACAATCGGTCAACGCCGTGGTGGCAAACACCACCCAAATGACGATCATCGACATGCCGCCGACCATGCAGCTCGTCAAGGGCGGGCGCCTGAGGGCGCTCGGGGTGACCACCGCCAAGCGCGTCAGCATAGACGCGACCATCCCGACGCTTGCGGAATCGGGCGTGCCCGGCTACGACATGGAGGTGTTCGTCGGGCTGTTCGCACCCGCCGCTACGCCCGCAGACATCGTCGCCAAGCTCACTGCGGAGGCGATGCGGATCGTGCGGCTGCCCGATGTCCGCGAGAAGCTGCTCTCGATAGGGATCGAGCCTGTGGGCAGCACGGCGGAGCAAATGGGCGACGCGGTCAAAGCGGGAATCGCCAAGTTCCGCGAAGTCGTCAGGGCCGGGAACATCAAGGCCGAGTAGCACCCACGTTCGCGCAAGGAGCCAACACATGACGAAGCCACGAAGCGCGGTGTCAATTGCCGAGGCATTCGTTTTCCTACTCGCCCTGGGCGTGGCCGGCAGCGCTCTGGCGCAGGGCGCCGCCTACCCCTCGCGACCGATCAAGATGATCGTGCCTTATCCGCCCGGCGGCCAAGGCGACATCCTCGGCCGCATCCTCGCCAAGAAAATGTCCGAGCTGCTCGGCCAGCAGGTCTTGATCGACAATCGCGGCGGCGCGGGCGGAGTCCTCGGCGTGGACGCGGGCGCCAAATCCGCGCCCGACGGCTACACGCTGATCATGGGCGGATCGAGCACGCTGACGCTCGCGCCTGCGCTGAACCCCGCGCTCCCCTACGATCCCCTGCGCGACCTGAAACCGGTGAGCAATGTCGCCATCGTCACCGCCGGGCTTGCCGTCAACCCAAACCTTCCCGCGCGGACGGTCAAGGAATTGATCGAGCTGGCGCGATCGAAGAAAGGCTCGCTCACCTACGGCGCCGGACACGGCTCGGTTTCGAACGTCGCCATGGAAGTGTTCAAGTCGATGGCCGGAGTGGACATCCTGCACGTGCCCTACAAGGGCTTTGCGCCCGCGCTGACCGACCTGCTTTCGGGACAGATCGACATGACGGTGGGCGACTATTCGGCGATGGTTCCCTACGCCAAAGCGGGAAAACTGCGCATCCTCGCCACCACCAGCGCCAGGCGCTCCGCCGCTTCGGCGCAATATCCGACCATCGCCGAGGCGGGCGTCGCGGGCTATGCGGTGGATTTCTGGTTCGGCTTCGTGGTTCCCGCGGCCACGCCCGCGCAGATCGTCGCCAGGCTGAATTCGGCAACCGTCAACAGCCTGAACGCCCCCGAGGTGCACCAGGTCTTCGATGAACGCGGCTACGTGGCTACCGGCGGCACGCCCGAGGAGTTCGGCGCAACCATCAAGGCGGAAATCGAAAAAAGCGTGCGAATCGTCAGGAGCGCCAATATCAGGTTGCAGTAGCAAACTTGCGCGCGAAGGATCGGCCAGGCTTGTCGCCGGCGCAGGCCTCGGCTATAGTTTCAGCATCCAAGCGGGAGAGCGTGGAGAACTGTCCACCGCCGAAGGCGCAACACCCGTAACCGCTCAGGCAAAAGGGCCGCTTGGACCGGAGGCCGGAGGCCTTCCAATCTGGAGAGCGATGGGCTCGAGGCCCATCCACCGAAGGGGTACACGGCGCCCTGATCGAGCGCTGCAATCTCTCAGGTACCAAGGACAGAGGGGTGAAGCGAGAGCTTCACCCTTTTTCGTCATTGGGACGCGATGCTCAAGCAAATTCCGCTCAACGCCGCCCACCGCAAGCTCGGCGCGAAACTGGTCGATTTCGGCGGCTGGGAAATGCCGCTCCACTACGGCTCGCAGATCGAAGAGCACCACCGCGTTCGCCGCGACGCGGGCGTTTTCGACGTCTCGCATATGCTAGCCGTCGATATTTCAGGGGCTGGAGCGCGCGAGTTTCTTCGCTTCGCGCTCGCCAACGACGTCGCCAAGCTGAAAGAACGCGGAGCCGCGCTCTATTCCTGCCTGCTGAATGAATCGGGGCATGTGCTCGACGATCTCATCGCCTACTCCATTGGCGAAAATAACTATCGGCTGGTGCTGAACGCCGCAACCGCGGACAAAGACCTCGCCTGGTTCGAGTCGCTGCGCGCGCGCCATGGCGGCAGCGTCACCCCGGAGCCGCGGCGCGATTTGTGTCTCCTCGCGGTGCAGGGCCCGCGCTCGCGCGAGCGCGTTTGGGAAGCGCTGCCTGCGCTGCGCGCGGCGAGCGAGTCCCTGGCGCGATTTCGCGCTGTAGCGAGCGGCGAATTTTTCGTTGCGCGCACCGGGTACACCGGCGAAGACGGCTTCGAGCTGATGTTTCCCGCGGCGCAGGCCGAGGCCGTCTGGGATGCGCTTCTCGCGGCCGGCGTCGCCCCCTGCGGACTGGGCGCGCGCGACACGCTGCGGCTCGAGGCCGGAATGGCCCTCTACGGCGAGGACATGGACGACACCGTCACGCCGGCCGAGTCGGGGCTTGCGTGGACCGTCGACACTTCGAGCGCGCGCGAGTTCGTCGGCCGGGGAGCGCTCGAAGCGGAGAACCCGCAGCGCCGGCTCGCGGGGCTCGTGCTCGTCGATCGCGGCGTGCTGCGCGCGCATCAGCGCGTCGCGACCGCGCACGGCGATGGCCTGACCACGAGCGGCAGCTTCGCGCCAACGCTTGGCCGCTCGATCGCGCTCGCGCGCCTGCCCAAGGCAGTCGCCGCGGGCGCGACGGTGGCGGTGGAAGTGCGCGGGCGGATGCTCGCGGCGCGCGTGGTGAACCCGCCTTTCGTTCGCAACGGACGGATCATGATCGATATTCCAAAGGAAACGCCATGAACATTCCTCTTGAGCTTCGCTACGCCAAGACGCACGAGTGGGCGCGCCTCGAGCCCGACGGAACGGTCACCGTAGGCGTCACCGATCACGCGCAGGAGATGCTGGGCGACATCGTTTTCGTCGAGCTGCCGGCCGTGGGCAAGCGCTTCGCTGCCGGCGCCGAATGCGCGGTAGTGGAATCGGTCAAGGCCGCCGCCGACGTCTACGCGCCGGTGTCGGGCGAGGTGCTTGCCACCAACGCCGATCTCGGGGAGAAACCGCAGTCGATCAACGCCGATGCCTACGCAGCGTGGCTGTTCAGGATCAAGCCCGATCGAGCCTCGGAGCGCGATGCGCTCCTTGACGCCAAGGGCTATGCCGAGCAGCTCGCAGCCGAGGAACACTGATGCCGTTCATTCCTCACACCGATGCCGAAGTGCGCGCCATGCTCGCCGCGATCGGCGCCGCATCGATCGAAGAGCTGTTCGACGAGATTCCGCGCGAGCTTCACGCCGAGAACTTCGCCGCCATTCCGGAGGGCGTGCCGGAAATGGCGCTCATGCGGCTGATGAGCGAGCGCGCCCGGGCCGATGGGCATTACCTCAACTTCATCGGCGCGGGCGCCTACGAGCACCACATCCCGGCGGCGGTATGGCAGATCGCCACCCGCGGCGAGTTCTACTCCGCCTATACCCCCTACCAGGCCGAAGCGAGCCAGGGCACGCTGCAGGTGCTGTACGAATTCCAGAGCATGATGGCCTCGCTCACCGGGCTCGAGGTGTGCAACGCGAGCCTCTACGACGGCGCATCGGCCCTGGCCGAGGCGGTACTCGCGGCGGTGCGCGCCCAAGGCGGCGCGCGCCGCGTGCTCGTTCCGCGCAGCGTCCACCCTTTCTATCGCGACTGCGTGCGTGCGATCGTGCGCAATCAGGGCGTGGAGATCGTCGAACTGGAGTATTCGCGCGAGACCGGGGCGACGGCGCTCGAAGCGCTTTCATCCGCCAAAGGCGCCATCGCCGCGGTGGTGGCGCCGCAGCCCAATTTCTTCGGTGTTCTGGAGCCTGTCGACGAGATCACCGATTGGACGCACGCGCACGGGGCGCTTGCGATCGGCCTGGTGAATCCGCTCGCTCTCGCCCTAGTGAAGCCCCCGGGCGAGTGGGGCGGCGCGGGCGCCGACATCGCCGTCGGCGAGGGCCAGCCGTTCGGCGCACCGCTCTCCGGCGGCGGCCCCTATTTCGGCTTCATGTGCGCACGGCAGGCGCTCGTTCGCCAGATGCCCGGGCGCATCGTCGGGCGCACCGTCGATGCCGCAGGCTCCCCCGCGTTCACGCTCACGCTGCAGGCGCGCGAACAGCACATCCGGCGCGCCAAGGCGACCTCCAACATCTGCACCAACCAGGGACTGATGGCGATCGCGGCGACCATTCACCTGGCGCTCCTCGGGCCTTCCGGACTTGAGCGCACCGCCGCCTGCTGCCGCGCCAACACCGCGGCGCTCGCCCGGCGCCTGGCAGCGATTCCGGGCCTCAGGCGGCGGTTTTCCGGCGCCGCTTTCCACGAGGCGGTGCTGTCGCTGCCTCGGGCCGTGGCGCCGGTGCTCGAAGCGCTCGGGCGCGAGCGCATCCTCGGCGGATTCGACCTGTCGCGCCATTACCCGGAACTCGGGCATGCGCTGCTCGTGTGCGCGACCGAAACGAAGACCGGGGACGACATCGCGCGCTTTGCCGCGGCGCTCGAACGCCTCCTCGCGGGGGAAAAATCATGCTGATATTCGAGCGTTCGGTTCCCGGAAGAGCAAGCGGCGCGCAATTGCCGCCCGCGCCGGGCGACGCGGCTCCGCTCCCCGAGCGCCTGCGCCGGCAGCGCGCGCCGCTGCTGCCCGAGGTCTCGGAGATGGACGCGGTGCGCCACTACACGCGCCTGTCGCAGATGACTTTCTCCATCGACACGCATTTCTACCCGCTCGGCTCCTGCACCATGAAGTACACCCCGCGCGCGGCGAACGCCGCGGCGATGGCCCCCGAGTTCCTCGCGCGCCATCCGCTCGCGCATGCCGAGACCGGGCAGGGGTTCCTTGGCTGCCTTTTCGAGCTGCAGGAGATCCTCAAAGACCTCACCGGCATGGCAGCGGTGTCGCTCTCGCCCATGGCAGGCGCGCAAGGGGAGTTTGCCGGCGTGGCGATGATCCGCGCCTATCACCGCGCGCGCGGCGACGCGGCGCGCACCGAGATCATCGTTCCGGATGCAGCGCACGGAACCAATCCGGCCACCGCGACCATGTCCGGCTGCAGCATGCGCGAAGTGCGCACCGACCGCGACGGCAGGATCGACCTGGAAGCGCTGCGCGCTCTGGTGGGCGCGCGCACCGCGGGCCTTATGCTCACCAACCCCTCGACCCTCGGGGTGTTCGAATCCGGGATCAAGGAAGTCGCGCGCATCGTCCACGACGCCGGGGGGCTGCTCTATTACGACGGGGCCAATCTGAACGCCATCATCGGGCGCGTGAAGCCGCGCGACATGGGCTTCGACGTGGTGCACCTCAACCTGCACAAGACCTTCGCCACCCCGCACGGCGGCGGCGGTCCGGGTGCCGGACCGGTGGGGGTCGCGCCGCGGCTTGCGCCCTTCTTGCCCATCCCCCTGGTCGCGCGCGCGGGCGAGGGCTACCGCTGGGCGGACGAGCGCGACCTGCCGCAGACGATCGGCAGGCTCTCGGCCTTCATGGGCAACGCCGGCGTGCTCCTGCGCGCCTACGCCTACGCGCGCCTGCTCGGCCGAAGCGGCCTGCGGCGCGTCGCCGACTACGCGACCCTGAACGCGAATTACCTCATGGCGGAGCTGCTGCGCGCCGGACTCGAACTCGCCTACCCGCGCCGGCGCGCGAGCCACGAGTTCATCATCACGCTGAAAAAATTGAGGGACGAAACCGGCGTGAGCGCGCTCGACGTTGCCAAGCGGCTGCTCGACAAGGGCGTGCACGCGCCGACCGTGTATTTTCCGCTGCTCGTGCCCGAGTGCCTGCTGATCGAACCGACCGAAACTGAGTCGAAGCAGACCCTCGACCATTTCGTCGGCGCGCTGCGCGAGATCGCAGCCGAGGCGCGCGCGGATCCGCAACTGGTCAAATCGGCCCCGCACTCGACGCCGGTGCGCCGGGTCGATGAAGTTCGGGCTGCGCGCGAGCCCGACCTCGCCTGGCGCGGCGCTTGAGCGCATGAACGGCGCCGACATCTTTCGCCGCTGCGCTCGAGCGATCCGCGAGGCCGACGGGTTGCTGGTGACCGCCGGCGCAGGCATGGGCGTCGATTCCGGCTTGCCCGATTTTCGCGGCATGCAGGGCTTCTGGCGCGCCTATCCGGCACTCGGGCGCGCTCGCATCGCTTTTGAATCCGTCGCCAGTCCCGCCGCGTTCGAGTCCAATCCGCGGCTTGCCTGGGGTTTCTATGCCCATCGCCTGGCGCTTTATCGGCGCACCGTGCCGCATGAAGGATTCGCGCTGCTCGCGGCGATCGGCGCGTCGCGCGCCCGGGGCGCATTCGTCTTCACCAGCAACGTCGACGGCCAGTTCCAGAAAGCGGGGTTTGCGCCCGAACGCGTATGCGAAATCCACGGCTCCATTCATCACTTGCAATGCATGGAGAGCTGCTCGGGAGATATCTGGCCTGCGGCAGAGTTCGCGCCCGAGATCGACGAGGAAAACTGCCTGCTGCGCTCGGAGCTTCCCGCCTGCCCTCGTTGCCGGGGCCTGGCGCGGCCGAACATCCTCATGTTCGGCGACCGGGGATGGATCGATGCGCGCACGCGCGCGCAGCATGAAGCGCTCGAGGAATGGCTCGGCGACGTCAAGCGCTTGGTCATCATTGAAGTAGGCGCCGGAACGGCGATTCCTTCGGTGCGCCATTTCGGCGAAGCAAGCCGTGGTACGCTCCTGCGCATCAATCCTGCCGAGCCGGAGGTGCCTGTGGGCAAGGGAATCGGAGTGCGCATGCGCGGCCTGGAAGGCATCCGGGCCATCGCGCAAGCTCTGGCAGAGGAGAAAGCAAAGTGATCCGCCGCTGCACGCCCGATGATTTGAGCGCCATCTACGACATCATCAACGACGCGGCGCGGGCCTACCAGGGCGTCATACCGCAGGACCGCTGGCACGAGCCCTACATGCCGCTTGCGGAGCTGGAGCAGGAAATCGCCGACGGCGTCGTCTTCTGGGGCTTTGAGGAGGCAGGGGAGCTTGCCGGGGTCATGGGCATCCAGGACAAAGGCGAAGTCGATCTCATCCGCCACGCCTACGTGCGCACGTGCGAGCGCCGCCGCGGCGTGGGCAGCGAACTGCTGCGCTATCTGGAATCCATGCGCGCAAAGCCGATTCTCATCGGCACCTGGGCGGATGCGCTCTGGGCGATCCGGTTCTATGAAAAGCACGGCTACCGCGTACTCGATCGCGCCGATACCGAGCGCTTGTTGAAGCGCTACTGGAGCGTTCCCGAGCGCCAGATCGCGACCTCGGTGGTGCTCGCCAGCGCGCGCTGGCAATCGGACCGATTCGGAACCTAGGGAAGCTCTGAAAAAACGTCATTCCCGCGTGGTAAGCATGCCCCCGCGGAAGCGGGGGCGGGAATCCAGAAGATCCTTGATTCGACTGGACCCCCGCCCCCCGATAAAGACATTCGGGGGCAGGCTTCGCGGGGGTGACAAGAATCGAGTTCTTCAGAGCCTCCTTAGAGATTTCCGGCGACGCGCCGGAAGTGCAGCCCCATGATCGAGAGTTCCATCGCTGCGCGGAACTTTTTCGGGCTGGCGAACAGCGTCGACCAGAACAGGCCCCAGTAGCCGAGCCGCCCCCTCTGCCACACCCCGAGCACCCAGAGCGATCTGAGGAACGCCTTGACATCGGCGCCGGATAGCCGCGGCGTCGGCCCCTGCGGAACATAGCTGCGCAGGAACACGCGGATGCGCCGGTAGTAGTGCTTGGGCTCGTAGAGCTTGCGCATCAGCTCGCGGTAGCCCGAGATGAGGAAATCCCGGTCCAGGCGGGTGATGAAATTGACCGCGGCGTCGGTATTGTTGCCGCAGGTCTCGGCGAGGATCCGGCCCTCGCGCGCCAGGCGCCGGTAGAGCTCGGTCTGCGGCAGCGCGGTGAGCAGCCCGACCATCGCGGTCACGACGCCGGATTGCTGGATGAATTCGAACTGGCGCTTGAAGATGTCCTTGGTATCGCTGTCGAAGCCGACGATGAATCCGCCCATCACCTCGAAACCGGCGCGCTGGATGGTCTTCACCGTGGCGGCGAGGTCGCGCTTGCGGTTCTGGCGCTTGCCGCACTCATCCAAACCTTCCGCAGAGGGTGTCTCCAGGCCCAGGAACACCTTCTTGAATCCGGCTTTGACCATCAACTCACACAGCTCCGGATCGTCGGCGAGGTTGACCGAGGCTTCGGTGAGGAATCCCATCGCCGGCTTTACCCGATCGCGCCAAGCGATCAGCTCGTGGAGCAGCTCGCGCGCGCGCTTGCGGTTGCCGATGAAATTGTCGTCGACGATGAAGACCATGTCGCGCCATCCGGCCAGGCGCAACACCTCCAGTTCGCGCACCACCTGCGCCGGGGCCTTGGTGCGGGGAACGCGCCCATTGGTGATCCAGATGTCGCAGAACTCGCAGTTGTAGGGGCAGCCGCGCGAAAACTGCACCGGCATGGTGACGTAATCGCGCAGGTTGATCAGGTCCCAGCGCGGAGCGGGCGACTTGCGCACGTCGGGCCAGCCCGCGGCGCGATAGATCGGTTCGGGCGCGCCGCGCTCGAGATCGGCGATGAGCCGTTCCATCAAATCCTCGGCCTCGCCCAGAACGAAATGCGGGATCTCGGGAAATGCCTCGTGCCCGCTGGTGAAAAGCGGCCCTCCGGCGAGCACGGTCTTGCCCAGAGCGGCGCAGCGGGCGGCGACTTCGTGCGCCGATTCGCGGTGCACGATCATGCCGCTCACGAACACATAGTCGGCCCAGAGCAAGGTCTCGTCGTCGAGCGGCGCGATGTTCAGATCCGCCAGTTTCAGATTCCACTCCCGCGGCAGCATCGCCGCCACGGTGAGCAGTCCGAGCGGCGGGAATGCAGCCTTCCTCGAGACGAATTGCAGGACATGCCTGAAACTCCAGAACGTGTCCGGGCTGCGCGGATAGATGAGAAGTATCTTCAAATGGCGCTCCTCCGCCGTCCAGAATAGGAGATGAATCGGCCCGATGCAAGCGGCGCTTGCGCGAAGCGCGCCGAGGCTCAGGTGGGCGGAGGGGCCGATCGCGGCCTGCCCCGGGGTCTTGCCGCTCCCCCGCTACACCCCGGCAAGGGGGGCGAGAAGTTCCGGCAGGCGCTCTGGCGGCAGCACCCAGGTGCCGCTGCGCTCCTGGACTTCGCTGCCCGCATATACGAGCGCGCCGCCTTTGGGCGGCTGATCATAGAGCCGGGCGAACGCCCGCAGCCCGTGAAAGTAGTCGGGATTGACCGTCTCGCCCGCCTTGATCTCGAGCGGAAATACGCCGTGTCCCAGCTCGATGAGCAGGTCGATCTCGTTGCCGCCGCTGTCGCGGTAGAAGTGCAGCGCTGCGCGCCGGGCGCGGTGCCAGAAATACTTGAGCGTCTCGACCACAACCAGGTTTTCGAACAGCGCGCCTCGCAGGGGGTGCGCGAGCACGTGTGCGGCGCTCTGGATGCCGAGCAGATGGGCCGCCAGCCCGACGTCGAAGAAGAACAGTTTAGGCGACTTGACCAGCCGCTTGTTCGTGTTCCAGAAATACGGCGGCAGCCGAAAGACGATGTAGCTCGCCTCCAGCAGCGAGAGCCACTTGGTCGCGGTGGTGTGCGATACGCCGGCGTCGGCGCCGAGGGCGGAGAGACTGAGCAGCTGCGCGCAGCGCCCCGCGCAAAGGCGCACGAAGCGCTCGAATGCGATAAGGTCGCCCACGTTCATGAGCGAGCGCAGGTCGCGCTGCACTGCGGTGGCGAAATAGTCGGCAAGGGCCTGCGCCGGTTCGAGGCCCTGATCGTGGATCCGCGGATAGAAGCCTGAGTAGATCAGCCGCTCGAGCGGCCTGACCGGATACTTCCCGCTCATCTCCTCGATGCTGAACGGCAGGAGCTTCAGCAGTCCTGTTCGCCCCGCGAGCGACTGGCTGACGCGGTTGAGGACTTCGAGCTGCTCGCTCCCGGTGAGAATGAAACGCCCGGGTGCGGCGTCTGCGTCGACCTCGGCCTGAAGGTAGGAGACGATTTCCGGGGCGCGCTGGAATTCGTCGAGCACGGCGCCCCGGGCGTGCTGGCGCAAGAATCCGCGTGGGTCCTCCACAGCGAAGCGCCGGACGTCGGGCTGCTCCAGGTTGGCGTAACCCAAGCCCGCAAAACAGGCGCGGGCAAGCGTGGTCTTGCCGCTCTGCCGGGGACCGGTCACGGTAACGACCGGATAGCGGGCGGAGAGCTCGCGCAACGCGGCCTCGGCGGTGCGGCGGATCATGCGGCTAGTATGTGCGTGAATATTGCAAATTGCAAGTCCAGGTTGCAATTTACATAGAACTCGGAACCAAACGCGGCGGCGCGAGTGGAAGCCCTCTGCGCGGGCGGCGGCCGCTTGAGTTTCCGTTGCCAAGGGACTATTCTCGTTCGCCTATCGCTTAGCCAAGCGCTCCTCGCGACCATGGAGGAGGAGGCTCGCTGGCTGATCAGCAGCAGGAGAACCGGCGCGACCGAGGTGCCGAATTTTCTAGACTATATTCACGCCGAGTCGCTCAAGAAAGTCAGTCCGGCGACCGTCACCCTCATCGAGTGAAAATCTCGACGCGCCTTTATCTCGCTCTGGCCCTGACCGCGATCATGATCGCGGCCATCGGCGTCATTCATGCCTGGTTCGAAGCAAGACAGGCACAAGAGGACCATACGGCGACGGTGCAAGCTCTCATCGCCAAAATCGCCGCGCTGAGCTCGTTGGCGCACGAGTACGGGGCCAACGCGCACCCGCGAATCGAGCGACAGTGGCACGTACAGGTTTCGACGATCAGGGACTTGATAAGCAAGCTGCACGACTTCGAAACGGTGCGTTCTTTGGACATTTCTCTGCAGAACGCGGACCGGGCATTCTCGCAATTGCGGCAAAACAACGCGGAGCGACAAGGGACGAGGACCCGGAGCGCCGGGGCCAAGGAAACCGCGCGGCTGAACGTCATCGAAAGCGCGATCAAATCCCTGATGCGCCTGGAGGTCGAAAAACTGCTGTCAGGCGCGGATCTGATCGCCGCCGAGTCGCGGCAAAAAGCCGATGCTCTGCGCCGGCAGGCCGCAACGGTGACGACGGCGATAGTCATTCTCTTTCTTGCCTTGGTGGTGGCCATAACGCTCCCGGCCATCAGGAAGGCCACGCGCTCGATTTCGACCCTGGCGGACGGCGTGAGCGCGTTCGGCGAAGGCAATTTGGCGCACAGGATTGCGGTGGAGGGCGGCGGCGAAATCGCGCGGCTCGCCGTGCAGTTCAACGCCATGGCCGAGGCCATCGACTGCTCGATTCAGCGCGAGCGCGAACATGTCGCGGCGCTCGAGCGGGAAATCGAAGTGCGACGAAACGCCGAAGCATCGCTGCGCAACAGCGAGCAGCAGCAGGGGGCATTCTTTGAGCTTGCCGCAGTGGGTCTGGCGCAGGCGGACCCCCGAAACGGGCGCCTCCTGCGCGTGAATGACCGCTACTGCGAGATCTACGGATACCCGAGGGACGAATTGCTGCAATTGACCTCCGTGCAGGCCACGCATCCGGAGGACCGCGAGCGTAATGTCTCGCTTCTGCAGCGTCTCCACAATGGAGAGGTTGACACGATCGACATGGAAAAGCGCGTCGTGCGCAAGAACGGATCGATCATCTGGGTTCACGTCAATGCGACAGTTGCCCGCGACGCCTCGGGCAGCCCTTCGAGAGCACTCGCGGTCGTTCTCGACATCACCGCGCGCAAGCAGGTGGAACAGGAATTGCGTCTGTCGCGGCAGCGGCTCGCTCTGCACGTCGAACAGACACCGCTCGCTGTGATCGAATTCGACCTTGAAGGCTGCGTGCGGCAATGGAATCCGGCCGCAGTCAGGACGTTCGGATTCAGCCGCGAGCAGGCGATCGGCCAGCATTGGAAATTCATGGTACCCGCCTCGCAATGGAGCAGCCTGGAGCAAGCTTGGGCCAATTTGACGACCCAACGCGGCGGCAGCCGCTCAAGCAACGAAAACCACACCGCGGACGGCCGGATCATCAGTTGCGAGTGGTTCAACACGCCGCTCATCGATTCGGAGGGCAATACCGTCGGCGTGGCCTCGCTGGTCATGGACGTCACCGAGCGCAAACGCTCCGAGGCGGCGCTCCGGGAGTCAGCGCAGGAGCTGCGGGCCGCCTACCGGCGTCTGGCGCACGCCCAGGAAGCCGAACGGCGCAACTTCACCAAGGAATTGCACGACCGCGTGGGCCAGAACCTCTCCGCGATCCATCTGCATCTGCAACTCATGGAACGCGAGCTTTCGGAGGATTCGAGAGCGAAACTCAAAGGGCGCTTGGATAATGCGCGAAGCTTGCTGGAAGAAACGGCCGAGCAAGTACGCAGTCTCATGGCCAACGCGCGGCCTCCCATGCTCGATCAATACGGCTTGTTCGCCACGCTGCGCTGGCTGGCGCACGAGACCAGCCAGCGCTCCGGGATACCCTGCGCGCTGCTCGGCACTGAGCCGGCCGAGCGCTTGCCCGGGGAAGTGGAATCGACGCTGCTGCGCATCGCCCAGGAAGCGCTCATGAACGCAGTCAAGTATTCGCAGGCCGCCGACATCACGATCGCGCTGGCAGCCAGCGGCGATCACGTCCGCGTCGAGATTGCCGACGACGGATTGGGTTTCGACCTGAAAGCCCGGAAAGCACACGATTCGATCCCGACCTGGGGGCTCTTGACCATGCGCGAACGGGCTTTGGCCCTCGGCGGCCGCGTGCAGATCGATACGGCACCGGGGGCCGGAACGCGGGTGACAGCCGAAATCCCGCTCGCCTAGCCATGGACATCAGGGTCTTGATCGCCGACGATCATGCCGTGATGCGCGACGGCCTCGCCGCGATCCTGGAGCGCGAGCAGGGCATCGCCGTCATCGGCTCGGCGGTCGATGGACGCGACGCGGTGAGCAAGGCCAAGCGCCTGGCCCCCGACATCGTCATCATGGACATCGTCATGCCCGAGTTGGGCGGCATCGAGGCCGCAGCCCAGATCCGGGACCATTGCGAGTCGACCAAGGTGATCATCCTGTCGATGTATTCCACGGTCGAGCACATATTCCGCGCGCTCCAGGCAGGCGCCTTGGGCTACCTGCTCAAGGACTGCGCCGGCGCCGAAGTCGTGGAAGCGGTGCGCTCGGTGCACGCGGGTGCGCGCTACCTGAGCAAGAAGGTCTCCGACGTGGTGGTGGACGGCTACGTGCGCGAGCACCGCGGCGCGAGCCCGCTGGAGAGCCTGAGCCCGCGCGAGCACGAAGTCATGCTGCTCGTCGTCGAGGGGAGATCGAGCACAGAAGTCGCCGCAGTGCTGCACCTGTCGCCGAAGACAGTCGAAACCTACCGCAGCCGCCTCATGCAAAAGCTCGGCGTCGCCGACCTCACGGGCCTGGTCAAGTTCGCCGTGGAGCACGGGCTGACCAAGGCGTAACAGGCCCCCAAGACGGCCCCATGAATAAAATGGACCATAGTCCGCAAAATTCATGAGTAAAGTGGACTACAATCCCATTTATGCGTATCCGTCGCTATCTGGAAGCCGCGGTATCCGCCGCTCTGCAGAAGAAAATGGCCTTCGTCGGCGGCCCGCGCCAGGTCGGCAAGACCACCTTCGCGCTGGGATTCCTGGGGGCGAACGCAGACGAGACCCACCCCGCTTACCTGAGCTGGGACCACCCGAGCGTCCCGCCCCGGTTGCGAAACGCGGAGCTGCCCCCGGGGGAGCCGCTGCTGTTGCTCGATGAAGTCCACAAGTACGCGCGCTGGAGAAACCTGCTCAAGGGAATCTACGACACCGAAAAATCCCGGCGCAGACTGCTGGTCACCGGCTCGGCCCGGCTCGACTACTACCGCAAGGGCGGCGACTCCCTGGTGGGACGCTACCGGTATTTTCGGCTGCATCCGTTCTCCCTCGGGGAGCTGGCGCGCGCGCCGGTGCGCTCGGACCTGGAGAGCTTGCTCAAGTTCGGGGGCTTTCCCGAACCCTGGTTGGCGCAGAGCGAGACCGAACACCGCATCTGGCACCGAAACCGGATATCGCGAATCGTCCGGGAGGACCTCCGCGACCTCGAGCAAGTGCGAGAGATCAGTCTCATCGAGCATCTCACCGACCTGCTGCCTGGCCGGGTCGGCTCGCCGCTTTCGGTCAGGAGCCTGCGCGAGGACCTTCAGATCGACCACAAGACCGCCGAGCGCTGGCTCCAGATCCTCGAGAACCTGTACGTCTGTTTCCGGCTGCTGCCCTACGGGCCGCCCCGGGTGCGCGCGGTCAAAAAGGAGCGAAAGCTCTACCTCTGGGACTGGTCGAGCATCGAGGACGCCGGGCCGCGCTTCGAAAACCTGGTCGCATCGCAGTTGCTCAAGTACTGCCACTGGATCGAGGACACGCAGGGTCACTCGATGGATCTGCGCTATCTGCGCGATGCGGACAAGCGTGAGGTCGATTTCGTGGTCCTGCGCGACGGCAAGCCCTTGTTTGCCGTGGAATGCAAGTCGGGCGAAAAAGCGGTGGCGCCCGCGTTGGCCTACTTCGCCCAAAGAACGCCGATCCCGCGTTTCTACCAGACGCATCGCGGCGAGAAGCATTTTGCGAGCGGGAACATCACGGTTCTGCCTTTCACCCGGCTTTGCCAGGAGCTCGAGCTTCCCTAGACAACTCAGCGAGTGGAGCCGGGTTCCTCCGGGGGCGGCGCGGCGCCCTTACTGTGAAAAACTTCACACCCTGCCCGGGTATTCCAGCACTCCCTACAGAGGTTGTCGGGTTCTCCCGGCAGCCGCCGGGGTCATTCACTGCCAACGTATTGCACCGGGGCAGGTTTCCCGAGAACGAGGTAGCTCCCGGCACACGCGGCTGACCGGGCTGGCGAACTCGCCTGTGCCCCGGCGATGAGTCTCAGCCGATCATGGAAGCGCGCGCGCACCAGCAGCCGAAGCCCGATATGAGCAAGCCCGTGGTGATGATCGTCGACGACCACGCGCAGTTCCGCTGCGCGCTCGCGAGCTGGATGGCCGGAGTGTTCCCGACCGCGGAACTCATCCAAGCGGAGACCGGGGAGCAAGCCGTCGCGCTCGCCGGCGCCGGTCCGATTCACGTCGCCCTGATGGACCTCCAACTGCCCGGGATCAGCGGCACCGAAGCCACGCGCCGGATCAAGGCGCTCGCGCCGCAGACGCGCGTGATCGTCTTGACCAATTATGCCGATCAGCCCTATCGCGAAGCGGCCGCGGCGGCCGGCGCGAGCGCCTACGTGGTCAAGAACCGCATCGGCGCCGAACTGGAGCCGCTCCTCTCCCCGATCCTTGCCGAGGCCGCCCGATCGGCTGCTGCGGACTGCGCCGCGGCAACCGATGGCATCAACGGCAATGGCGCGGCGAGCCTCGAAGAAGTCGTGCGCAACGTGGTGGGACTTCGCGTCCGCGATCAGGATCTGCCTCAACTGGCGGCCTGGAAGCGAGATCGCGTGCGCGCGCTTGCGCTCGCCGGGGAGAATCGCTACGAGGGTCTGCTCACCGGGGACGGCGACGCGGCAGCCAGGGAACGCGAGTTGCTGTGCGAGCGGTTCACCACCGGGGAATCCTATTTCTTCCGCGATCCTGGCCAGCTTGCGCTGATCAAGGACAAGCTCCTGCCCGAGGTCCTCGCGCAGCGCGCGCGGCAGCGCTCGCTGCGCCTCTGGAGCGCGGGCTGCGCCGCGGGCGAGGAAGCGTATTCGCTCGCGATGCTGACCGACGAGCTGGCGCCGGAGCTCGCCGGCTGGAAGGTCCATATTCTGGGCACCGACATTAGCTCGAAGGCCCTGGAAAAGGCGCGCGCCGGGACCTACGGACAGTGGTCTTTTCGCGGCCTGGATCCGGAGCGCAAGGAGCGCTATTTCCGCGCGCGCGGCGAGCGCTGGGCGATCGACCCGCGGCTGCGGCGCATGGTGACTTTCAGCCGAGGCGACCTGGTCCGCGACGCATTCCCCAACCCGGCTGCCGGGCTCGCCGAATTCGACCTGATACTGTGTCGCAACGTATTCATCTATCTCGCTCCGGCGGCAATCGCGCGCATTACGGAAAAGCTCGCCCACACCCTGGCCGAGGGCGGGTACCTCGTCGCCGGCCACAGCGAGCTCTTCGGCCACACCATCGAGCCGCTGCGCACGCGGATATTCCCGCAATCGGTGGTGCTGCAGAAACACCCCGAAGCGCGGCGCGCTGCCGATTTCCGCCAGCCGCCGGAGCAATTGCCGGCACCCGCTGCGGTCGCGGTGCCATCATCGCCGCGCATACGCTCGGCACAAACAACTCCGCCGGCAAGGCCGCCGATCGCAGCCACCGAAACCGTCGATCATTTGCTGGAGCGGGCCTGGCGGCACGCCGATCGGGGCATGCGTGAGGCGGCAGGCGAAGATTGCCGCAGGGCGGAAGCAATGGCGCCGTTCGATCCCCGGCCCTATTACCTGCTCGCGCAGCTTGCGCAGGAGCGCGGCGAAACCAGCGAGGCCAAGACGCTGCTCAAGAAGGTGATCTATCTCGACCCCTCCTTCGTCGCCGCGTACCTGGAGCTTGGCGCATTGCACGAACAGGACGGCGACGGCGATCGCGCGCGCCGCATGCGCCAGGCCGCAAGCAAGGAATTGCGGAAGCTGCCCGAGGGCGCGGCGGTTGCGCCTTATGGCGAATCGACCGCGGGCGAAGTCCTCGCCTATGTCGATGGCCTGCTCGATGAGCCGGGGGCGTCCGCCGCGGGCAGCGCCGCCGGCGCGAACGCTCGGTAACAGGAAGGCTACGATGGATTGCACCCTTCTCGTTTTCGGTCACGGCGGGGCCCGCTATGCGCTCGAGGTGAGCGCGGTGCGCGAAATCGTCTGGCTGCCCGAACTCTCGCCCGTCGAAGAACTGCCGCCATACGTGAGCGGGGTGTTCAACCTGCGCGGGCGCGTGGTGCCGGTGATGGATCTGGGGATGCGTTTCGGACGCGCGCGCGAACGCTACCGGATCAGCGACCGCATCGCCGTCATCGAGCGCAATGACGCCCGTGTGGGCTTCGTGGTCAACGAGCTGCACGATGTCCTGGCGCTGTCGGATTCGGCGATCGAGCCCGCTCGGAACTACCAGGGCGCAGGAGGCAGCGCGCAGTTCGTGCGCGGCGAGGCGAAACTGGAGGACGGCCTGGTGATGCTGCTCGACGTGGAAGCGCTGCTGCAGGGCGCGCCGACAGCGCCGGAGACCCTCGCGGCTGGGGCAGAACCGGCGTCGCCCGCGGGAGCGCAGGACGCCGAAGAGGCGCGCATTCTGCGCGAGCGAGCACGCGAGCTGGCGCGCGAGCCGCTTGCGGACGAACGGGCCGGAGCGCTCGCTTACGCGGTGGTCGGGCTCAACGGCGAGTGGTTCGGTATGCCGGCGGAGGTCGTTCGCCGGTTCTCGCATATGCGTAACGTCGCGCCGATTCCGTGCTCTCCGCCGCACATCGTCGGCAACATGAATCTGCACGGCGACATCCTCACCCTTGCGGACGTTCGGCCGGCGCTGGGCATGCCGATCGACAGCGCGGCCAGCGAGCTGGTCGTGGTGCAATCGGGCGAGCTGCTCGTTGGGTTCCCGGTTTCCGAGGTCGCCGACGTCGTCCACCTCGCGCCATCGGACATCGCCGCGCTGCCCGCCGCCTCCGGCAGCGCGGGCAAGGACTACAGCCTGGGCGTTGCCACCGTCGAAGGCCGCGCGGTCAGCGTTCTCGATATCGAGAAACTTCTCGCCGCCCCGGAGCTGCAGGTGTCGCAGGAGCCGCCGCGCATGAGCCAGGCGCAGGCGGGCGCGATTTCGAGTTGATTCGGATTCTATCGAGGGGAATTGACCATGGCCTACAACCTGAACCTACGCAAGCGAATTCTGCTCGGATACCTGGTGCCGCTGGTGCTCATGGCGGGGGTCGCCGTGGCGGTGTACTGGAGCACCCAGACCCTGCAGCGGATCTCCGATTCACTGGATCAATCGCGCAGGAT
>JACPRN010000121.1 GCA_016189945.1 Betaproteobacteria bacterium | reverse complement strand
CCTATTTTGTGTTTCTGGTTTCGGTGGGATTCACCCAACCGGCTGCCATCGCCGGCGCGATCGGCCCTTTTGCGCGCATTGCGGGTACCGCCTCGGCGCTGTTCGGCTTCGTGCAGCTCACCTTCGGCGCGCTTTCCGGTTATGTCGTGGGACGACTCTATGACGGGACGCCGATACCGATGGCAGTCGGAATCGGCGTAGGGACCTGGGGTGCGTTTCTGAGCTTTCAGGTTCTGGTACGGCGGCCCCCAACCGAAGGAAAATAAGCGCGCGACGCAGCGCGCCATCGCTTTGCTATTTGCACGCGTGTCGCCGCCTGGCGACTTTGTTAATCCATGCAGATCAACCTGTTAGAGCACACAATTGGAAACCTGTCGCCCGCCGGCGACAGGTGCGCCCGGCCGAAACCGGTTCCAATCAGTGATCAGCCTGCGCCTTTATGGCGACTGTTTGGCATGTTTATTCCGCAAAATCAGAACGCTACATCTCGCGCTAAGATAAATGGCATGGCTCTTGCGGGTCCTGCTGCACCGACTTTGAATTTGCCAAGTTTTTGGTGATCGATCCAATTTTGCAGCTTATGCCATTGATTCGCAAACGAAATTTGTTGCAAAAATTCTTGCCTATGAGGACGAGAATTCTCGCCAGCAGGTTCGGCGAAAACTCTTGGTGTCTAGGAGCTGCGAATGCAGAAACCGATCGGGCGCAGCAGCCGGCTTTCATCCCGCCAAAAGGCGGCGGCGGTCATTCGAGTTTTGCGCGGGGAGGACCCGGAGTCGGTTGGCAATGAGCTAGCGGTCCCGGCTCGCAAGGTCGCCGAATGGCGGGATATTTTCGTTCACGCCGGCCAGGCGGCCCTTAAGAGCCGGGCCCAACGAGGACGTGATAGCGTAATTGAGGAGCTGAAGGAACTTGTGAATGAGCTCGCGGTGCGTATTGAGCGTATCGAGTACTTCGGAAGAGGCTCCCGGGTTCATGGCGGCGGTCGGCTCTCAAGCCCCTTCCCACGTGCGCACCGCAGATCCAAGGGCAAAAACGCGCCCACTTGAGCCGTCCGCCCCTCGCGGCACTCCCAGGGACCGAAAGGCGCACCCAGCGTCCCGAGCATGCAGGCTGCGCACAGTGCCTGCCCCGCCACTGGCGCGGAACTGACCAGCCACCACTCGGCTCCGGATGGCGCATGCGCCTCGGCGCAAGAAGCGGCTCGCGGAGTCGGTAATCCGTAGGAGGACATTTCATGTATCTTTCAAGGAAAGCCTCTAGAGCCCGGCTCAGGGAAGCGGAAAATGCGCGAAGGAACCGCCTCGAGATCCTCGCCGCGCTCTCACACAGGAACATCACGCGCCGCGAGCTGCTCAAGTGGGGGCTGGTCACCGCAGGCGGACTGATTGCCCCGATCCACGGTTTGAGTCCCTTTGCAAGGAGCGCCTACGCCGCGGTTCCGACCGGCTTGCCGCCGAGCCCCCTGTTCGGCGTGCAGCCCTTTACTCAACCCATGCCGCGCTTCGACGTGCTGCCGCGGCACCCCGAACCCGGGTTTCTGAATCCGGCCCCCACTGCGGAGGCAAACACCGCGCAGCAGAGGGTTCCCGCCGTACTTGGCGGGGGCACCGGCCCCATTGAAGGGCGTCCACCGGGACCGATCTGGGCGCATCAGAGCTGGGACCACTTCCCACCCAAGGTGGCCGTGGAGGTCACGCAGGAAGGCGCCAAGGTTAACCCCGTTTACAACCCTGGGGTGCCGCCGAGCCTCAATTCCGGCATCGGCACGAGCGTTCCGTTTCCGCCCCGCTTTCATCCGCATCTGCCGGATCAGGGACTGCTTGCGCTGTGGACGTTCAATGGAACCCTCCCGCCCAAGCTCCTCATCGGCCGCTATGGCGAGCCGATTCTGTTTCGCCACCACAACCGGCTTCCGGCCGATCCGGCACAGAACGGGGGTTTCGGCATCCACACCATCACGACCCACGAGCACAACGGCCACCACGGCGCGGAGAACGACGGCTTCACCGGCGCCTACTTCTTCCCCGGCCAGTTCTACGACTACCACTATCCCATCTGCCACGGCGGATACACCAGCATGAACCCCGACGCAACCGATCCGAGGTGCGGGGGCCCCGATGACACCGGCGGAATCCTCAAGGAGCCGGGCGACTGGCGCGAAACCATGGGCACCCATTGGTTCCACGACCACATGTTCAGCTTCACCGCCCAGAACGTGTACAAGGGCAACGTCGGGATGTTCAACATCTACAGCTCGCTGAATCGCGGCAACGAAGCGATCAAGGACGGGGTGAATCTGAGATTACCCAGCGGCACCGCGAAACCCTGGGGCAACCTCGACTACGACGTGAACCTCATGCTGGCGGACAAGGCCTGGGACGGCGCCGGACAGCTCGCCATGGATATCTTCGACTTCGACGGTTTCCTCGGCGACGTGATGACGGTGAACTTCGCCTATAAGCCGTACTTCGAGGTGGAGCGGCGGAAGTATCGCTTTCGCATCCTGAACGGCGCGGTCGCGCGCTTTTTCAAGATCGCGCTCTCCGACGGCTCGCCCATGGTCCAGATCGCCAACGATGGCAACCTCCTGCCGCGCCCGGTGATCCTCACCCAGCTTGACGAGCAGGGCATCGCCGAGCGCTACGATATCGTCATTGACTTTTCGCGCTACCGCGTGGGCGACAAGGTTTGGATGGTGAACCTCGCCGAGCACGAAAACGGCCGGAAGCCGAGGCGGGCGCTCTCGCTGCGCGGAGCCCTTTCGGGCGAGTCGGATGATCCCTGCGTTGGAAAGTTCCTCGAGTTTCGGATAGTGCGGGATCCGGCCAGGCCCGATGTGAGCCGAGTGCCCGACACCCTCATCCCGAATCCGGATCTGTCGTCCATCCCCGTCGCGGCACAGCGCACTTTCGAATTCGGCCGAGGCGCCTCCCAGACCACCAACGACCCTGTCTCGACTTTCTTCGGCCCGTGGGGCGTCAAGGTGGACGGGGGGGAGATGCTCGCCGCGGACTTCGGCCGCATATCCGGGGCGCCCAAGTACGGAACGCGCGAAATCTGGACGCTGAAGAACGGCGGCGGAGGCTGGGACCACCCCATCCACATCCACTTCGAGGAGGGCCAGATCCTCGCCCGCGATGGAAGCGCAAGCAATGTTCCGGCGTGGGAGAAAGGCCGCAAGGACGTCTATCGGCTGCGCCCGGGCGGGAGCGTCACCATCACGCTGCAGTTCCGGGATTTCTGCGGCATGTTCATGGAGCACTGCCACAACACCACGCACGAAGACAACGCCATGCTCTTGCGCTGGGAGATCGACGACGGGGGCGGCGCGTTCCTGCGCCCGCTGCCCACGCCGATCCCGACGCCGCAGGGGGTGCGCTTCCAGGCGCCCACCGAGATTCTCCCGACGGCATTTCGATGACGAACGTTAGCTGGACAATCGCCGCGGCGTTTCTTGCCGCCGCCCTCCCCGACATCGGCCTCGCGCATGGCGAACATCATGCCGGCACGCCGCGCGACGGCACTGCCGAAGCGCGCAACCAACCCGCCGCGCCGGCCGCCTCGGCCGCAAATGAGCGCTGGCGGGCGGGCCATTTCCCGAACGTGCCGCTCCTGACGCACGAGGGCAGGACAGTGCGCTTCTACGACGATCTCCTGAAGGGCAAGCGGGTGGTGATCAACGTCATCTACACCGAGTGCACCGACGAGTGCCCGCTGATGAGCGCTCGGCTCGCCCAGGTCCAGAAGCTGCTCGGGGAGAGCGTCGGCAAGGCTATTTTCTTCCACTCGATCAGCATCGATCCGGAACGCGATACGCCGGCGGTGCTCAAGGCGTACAGGGAAAAATTCGGCGCCGGCCCCGGATGGCTGTTCCTGACCGGAAACAAGGAGGACATCACCCGAGTGCAGAAAAAGCTCGGCCTGTGGTCGCGCACCGATGCCTACGACCCGGATGGGCATCTGGCCAGCCTCATGATAGGCAACGAGCCGAACGGGCAGTGGATGCGTCAGTCCGCGGTGGACGACCCGCGCTTTCTCGCCACCAAGATCAGCACTTTCCTGGCCGGCTGGAAAAACCAGCGGGATGTGCCGCGCGAGAGTTATGCTCAAGCGCGCCCCATCGAGGGGCTCGACGCGGGAAGCTACCTCTTTCGCACCCGCTGCGCCGCCTGCCATACGATTGGAAACGGCGATGCGGTGGGACCCGACCTGCTGGGGGTAACCAGCATTCGAGAGCGCTCGTGGCTCGCGCGCTACATCAAGACTCCGGACAAGGTGCTCGCCGAGAAGGACCCCGTCGCCACGGTGCTCTTCGCCAAGTACAGGGGCGTGAGGATGCCCAACTTGGGCCTTGGCGACGGGGACGTACAGGCCTTGATACGATATCTGGAGGCGCAAACCGCCGCGAGCCGTCAGGCGCAATTAAAAGACCCCGCAGTCCGCTGACGCGGACGGGCCGAGGCCCTCGCTATTTCCTTTCCTCCCTGAGCTGGCGCCGCAGGATCTTGCCCACGTTGGTCTTCGGAAGATCGTCCCTGAATTCGATTTTTCTCGGACGCTTGTATCCGGTGAGCGATGCCTCGCAGTGCTTGCGCAGATCGGCCTCGGTGAGCGCCGGGTCCTTTTTCACCACGAACAGCTTGACCGCCTCGCCGGAACTTTCATCGGGCACGCCGATCGCCGCGCACTCAAGCACCCCCGGATGGCTCATGACGACCGATTCGACCTCGTTCGGGTAGACGTTGAATCCCGACACCAGGATCATGTCCTTCTTGCGGTCGACGATGCGCACGTAACCTTGCTCGTCCATCACGCCGATGTCGCCGGTCGTGAAATAGCCGTCGGCGGTCATGACCTTCGCGGTTTCATCCGGCCGCTGCCAGTATCCGGCCATCACCTGGGGGCCGCGGATGCAGATTTCGCCGGGCTCCCCGAGGGGCATTTCTCTGCCGTCGTCGCCGCGGATCGAGACCTCGGTCGAGGGGATCGGCAGACCGATCGAACCGTTGTACGCGGCCAGATCGATCGGGTTGATGGTCGCCGCGGGCGAAGTTTCCGAGAGGCCGTAGGCCTCCACCAGCGTGCACCCGGTGACCTGTTTCCAGCGCTCGGCGACCGGCTTCATCACCGCCATCCCCCCGCCGAGCGAAATGCGCAGACTGGAGAAATCGAGCTTGGCAAAATCCGGCTGGTTGAGCAGCGCGTTGAACAGCGTGTTCACGCCGGTGATCATGGTGAACTTGTGTCGCGCCAGCTCCTTCACGAACCCGGGCATGTCGCGCGGATTGGTGATGAGGATGTTGCAGCCGCCCAGCTTGGTCATCACCAGGCAATTCGCCGTCAACGAAAAGATGTGGTAGAGCGGCAGCGCGGTGATCATCACCTGCGCTTCGCCCTCGTGCATGAAGGGCAGCAGCCAGGCGCACGCCTGCTCCAGGTTGGCGAGGATATTCCGGTGCAGCAGGATCGCCCCCTTGGCCACCCCGGTGGTCCCGCCCGTATACTGCAGGAACGCGACGTCGTCATGGCCGACCTCGACGCGCTCGAGCGTCATGCGCGCTCCCTCATCGAGCATGGCGTTGAATCCTGTCGCGCCCGGCAGGGACCACGCCGGCACCATCTTCTTCACCCTGCGGACCACGAGGTTGACGATGAAACCCTTGAGGCCGAGCAGGTCGCCCAGCGCCGCCACGACGACATGTTTCACCGCCGTGCCGGCAAGCGCCTTCTCCACCACCGCGGCGAAGTTCTCGAGCACCACGATCGCCTCGGCCCCCGAGTCCTTGAGCTGGTGCGCAAGCTCCCTTGCGGTGTAGAGGGGGTTCACGTTCACCACCGTGCAGCCGGCGCGCAGGATGCCGAAAATGCAGACCGGGTACTGCAGGCAGTTGGGCATCATGATCGCCACGCGCGCGCCCTTGGCGAGCCCCCTGCCCTGCAGCCATGCGGCCACCGCGCGCGACTTGCGCTCGATCTCGCCGAAGCTCATCGCCACGCCCATGTTGTGATAGGCGGGACGATCGCGGAATTGCGCCGCGCTTTTCTCGAACAGCTCGCCGACCGAGCGGTACTGCGTGGTGTCGATTTCGGCGGGAACTCCGGGAGGATAGTGCTTGAGCCAGATTTTCTCCATGTCGCCTCCTCTCTCTTTGCCGCACATCGCGCGGAATTTCTGCGCCGACTGCAACCCGCTTCCGTTGGCAGCGGGGGGTGCTCAAGACGATCAGCGGTGCTTGAATGCCGGCTTTCTTTTTTCCACGAACGCCGCCATGCCTTCTTTCTGGTCTTCGGTGGCAAACAGCGAGTGCATCATGCGCCTCTCGAACAGGATCCCCTCCGCGAGCGGCACCTCGTAGGCGCGCTTGACCGCTTCCTTTGCCGCGATCACCGACGGCAATGAATAGCCCGCGATCACGGTCGCCGCCGCGATCGCCTCCTCCAGCAGCTTGTCCGCGGCGACGACGCGCGAAACCAGGCCCGAGCGTTCGGCTTCCTCCGCACCCATGGTGCGCGCCGTGAGGATCAGGTCCATCGCCTTGGCCTTGCCCACGGCGCGCGGCAGGCGCTGGGTGCCGCTCGCGCCGGGAATGATGCCGATCTTCACTTCGGGCTGGCCGAACTTCGCCGTATCGGCGGCGATGACGATGTCACACATCATCGCCAGCTCGCAGCCCCCGCCCAGCGCGTAGCCCGCCACCGCCGCGATCACCGGTTTCCTCACCGTGCGCAGGCGCTCCCAGTTGCGGGTGATGTACTCCGACTTGAACACGTCCATGTAGGTCCAGTCCTTCATGGCGCCGATGTCGGCGCCGGCGGCAAACGCCTTGTCGCTCCCGGTAATGACGATCGCGCCGATCGCCTCGTCGGCGTCGAATGCGCCCAGCGCCTCGCCCAGTTCGTCCATGAGCCGGTCGTTCAGGGCATTGAGCGCCTTGGGCCGGTTGAGCGTGATGATGCCGACTCGGCCGCGGACTTCGGTAATGATGTTTTGATAGGCCATGAATGCCTCCTGTTTCACTTCGGGGGTTTCTTCTTGAGTTCCGATAGCGGCAACAGCTCGGGCAGATTGAAGCGTTTGCGCCTGGCGCTCTCTTTCGCAAGCGGAGCGCGGCGGCGCATGGTCGCAAGCGACCTCAACGTGAGATTCTGGTAGAGCCGCGTGCCCCCCGCTTTCCAGTCGAGTTCGGTCTGTGTGAGCTTGCGCACCACGCGCCCCGGGATGCCGGCCACCAGCGTGCGCGGCGGAACCTTCATCTGCGCCTTGACGAACGCGAGCGCGGCGACAATCGCCTCTTCGCCCACTTCGGCGTAGTCGTTGATCACCGCGTTCATGCCGATAAGCGCGTTGTCGCCGATTACGGCGCCGTGAATGATGGCGCCATGGCCGATGTGGCCGTTCTTCCCGATGACCGTATCTGCGTCCGGAAACCCGTGCACGATGCAGCAGTCCTGGATGTTGGCGCCTTGCTTGACCACCAGACGGCCGAAGTCGCCGCGCAGGGATGCGCAAGGTCCGACGAATACGCCCGCCTCCACGATCACGTCGCCGATCAGGACGGCGCTGGGATGCACGTACGCCGACGGGTGGACCACCGGGGTGATGCCGTCGATCGAATAGACTTTGAGCATGGCCCTTGCGGAGAAAGCGCTCGTCCTATTCTAGCAGGCCACTGGCGAGTTACGCGCAACCGGAGGCGGCCGGCGCCTCGAACCTGCGGACCGGAACCAGGGGTGTCGCTCTCGCCTTTTTTTCAATCTGACAGCAGCAAAATCTTGCCCATGTCGTCAATGCTCCTGCGATCAGCGTCTGAATCCAAACGCCTCAGCCCGAGGCGAAGTCGTCCTCGACCGCGGGCTGCGGCTCGCTCTCCAGGGCGCGCTCGATCATCTTCACGTGCTCCGCCTCCTCGCGCGCCAGATCGAGCGAGAGCTTGCGGATCGCCGGCGCGGCGCTGCGCGCCCCGACGCGGGTGAAGAATTCCTTGGCGCGGCGCTCGGCGCGCAGCGCGAGCAAGAGCACATGATGGGGCTGCACGCCGCTGAACATGAGCTCGTAGCGCGGAACTTCCGTCGGCCCCGCATTGCGCCACGCGTGGGCGCCGGCGGGCAAACGCGGCAGCTTGATGCCTTTGGCCCGCGTTCGCAGCCCGATCGCATGCTTTTCCTCCGCGCCGGCGAGGCGTTCGAACAGCTCGGCGACTGCTTCGTTGCCCATGCCGCGCATCTGCAGGGCCAGTTCGCGGTAACTCTCGGCCGCTTCGCGCTCGATCACGATCGCCTGCGCGTAAAAATCGGCGATCGGATCGACGCCGCGTTTGGCGCCCGTAGCCGCAGCTCGTCGCGGCTTCTTGGCCGGCTTGCGCTGCGCCTTGGTCGCTTGCTTGGCGTGCTTCACCTCGGCTCCTTGGCGTCGTTTCGGACCGATATCTTGGACGATTTTGCCACGGGGCGCTGTGATGCAGGTAAATCAATCGCGCCGCCGCGCTCAAGCCGGGTAAAATGAGCGCTCCGCAGCACCGGTTCCCGCTTCCGAGCCAAGAGCCTTGAAATCCAAGAATCCAGCCAGAGACGCCGCAGCGACCAACTTCGTGCGTAACATCATCGAGGAGGACCTGCGCAGCGGAAAATACGCCGCGCGCCGCTGGGCCGGCCGGCCCGGTCCGGCGGCGGCGCACGCGGCCGCCGCGGCCGATCCGGCGCGAATCCGCACGCGCTTCCCGCCTGAGCCCAACGGCTATCTTCACATCGGCCACGCCAAGTCCATCCTGCTCAATTTCGGCCTGGCGCGCGACTATGGCGGCCTGTGCCACATGCGCTTCGACGACACCAATCCCACCAAGGAGGAGCAGGAATACGTCGATTCGATACTGGAGGCGGTGCGCTGGCTCGGCTGCGACTGGGGCGAGCACCTGTACTACGCTTCGGACTATTTCGAGACCCTGTACCGCTTCGCCGAGATGTTCATCGAGCACGGGCTCGCCTACGTCGAGAGCCTGAGCGCCGAAGAGCTGCGCGCGCTGCGCGGCACCCTAACCAAAGGCGGCGAGAATAGTCCGTACCGCGACCGGCCGCCCGCCGAGAGCCTGGACCTGTTCCGGCGCATGCGCGCGGGGGAATTCCCCGATGGCGCACACGTGCTGCGGCTGAAAATCGACATGGGATCGGGGAACATCAATATGCGCGACCCGGTGATCTACCGCATCCGCCACGAGCGCCACCACCGCACGGGCGACGCCTGGTGCATCTACCCGATGTACGACTACACGCACTGCATCTCCGATGCACTGGAGAACATCACGCATTCGATCTGCACGCTCGAATTCGAAGACCACCGGCCGCTCTACGACTGGGTGCTCGAGCGCCTGGCCGACTTCGGGGCGCTCGCGCGGCCGCTGCCGCAGCAGATCGAATTCGCGCGCTTGAACCTCACCTACGTCGTGCTCTCCAAGCGCAAGCTGATCCAGCTCGTCGAGGAGGGGCACGTCGAGGGCTGGGATGACCCCAGGCTGCCCACCATCGCCGGGTTCAGGCGCCGCGGCTATACGCCGGAGTCCCTGCGCCTGTTCGCCGAGCGCATCGGCGTGGCGAAGGAGAACTCCACCATCGACATGTCGATCCTCGAGGACTGCCTGCGCGAGGACCTGAACGAGCGCGCGGCGCGGCGCATCGCCGTGCTCGATCCGGCGAAGCTCGTGATCGACAATTACCCCGCGGGCGCCGAGGAGCAATGCCAGGCGCCCAACCATCCGCAAAAGCCCGAATGGGGCAAACGCGCCGTCCCGTTTGCGCGCGAGCTGTGGATCGAGCGCGAGGACTTCACGGAGAGCCCGCCCAAAGGCTATTTCCGGCTCTCGCCGGGGGCCGAGGTGCGCCTGCGCTATGCCTACATCGTGAAGTGCGAACGGGTGGAGAAGGATTCCTCGGGCAACATCGCCGCCGTCCATTGCACTTACGACCCGAACACCAAGTCAGGCACGCCCGGCGCAGAGCAAAAGAAGGTGAAGGGCAACATCCACTGGGTATCGGCGCGACATGCGATTGCAGGCGAGGCGCGCCTTTACGAGCGCCTGTTCGGCGTCCCCAACCCCGGTGCAGGTGAACGGGATTTCCTCCAGGAGATCAATCCGGACTCGAAGAAGATCATCCGTGCATGGCTCGAACCCGCGCTCATGGAAGCCAGGGCCGAGGAGCGCTTCCAGTTCGAGCGCCACGGCTACTTCGTCGCCGACGCCAAGGATTCCCGGCCCGGGGCCCCGGTGTTCAACCGCGCGGTGACGCTGCGCGATTCATGGGGCAAGGCAGGCGCCTGAGAAGGAAAGCTCCCCGCGGACGCTGGGGAATGGCTTCCCCATCGGGATTTCTTGGCGATGGGCCCTGGTCTGAGGTATATGTGAACTTATCCATTTAGACCGTACAAGGAGGAGCCATGACCATCCGCCACCTGCCCACCGTCCGCGAATTCATGGACAAGTACGTCGACACGCTGTCGCCGGACACTGACATCATGGAAGCGGTGGACTTTCTGCTCCAGAAGCGCATCACCGGCGCACCGGTCACCGACGGCAAGGGAAAACTGGTGGGCATCGTCACCGAGTTCGATTGCCTCAAGCTCCTTTGCCTGGGCGGGGCGAATCATCAAGCGCCCAAGGGGACGGTGAAGGATTTCATGACCTCGGCGGTGCAGACCATACCTCCCGCCATGGACATCTATTACGCCGCCGGGCTTTTCATGAACGTGCATTTCCGCCGCTTCCCGGTGGTGGACAACGGCCGGCTGGTGGGCGTTATCACCCGGTTCGACATCCTGCGCGCCGTGCAGCGCGGGCTGGCGGAGATTCAGCCGGAGCGCCCGCCCGAATTCACCCCCGCGGGCGGCGTCGCCTGACAGGCAACAGAGCAACGCCGCTTCGAGCCTGTGCGCTTGACAAGTGCCGCGCCGGAGGTACAGTCGGTGCGCGGTAGGCGGGAGGGTTGCGGGCTGCATCGGCGACGACGAGGGCTGGCCCGCGAGGCCTCTCAATGTCGATAATTCTGCGGGAGATTCCATGAACAAGGTGATCAAGAAATGCGCGCCGCTGGCCGCAGCCGCTGTCCTCAGCGCCGTCTTTACAGTGCCCCTCGCCGCCCAGCCGCTGGTCATGAAGATGGGCACGGCCACGATCAACGACGCCCAGCATGAATGGATGAAAGTATTCTCGGCTGCGGTCGAAAAGGGCTCGAACGGGCGCATCAAACCGGAGATCTACCCGGCGAGCCAGCTCGGCACCATTCCGCGCATGATCGAAGGCACCCAGTTCGGCTCCGTCCAGGCGTGGATCGGACCGCCGGAATTCCTGACGGGGGTGGACTCGCGCTATGAAGTGCTGAGCGTGCCCGGGGTGTTCAAGGATGCGCTCCATTACTCGCGCACGTTCCAGGACCCGGAATTCAGCGCCGCTTTCCTCGCGCTCGGGGCAAACCGCGGTCTCAAGGGGTTGGCGATCTGGATCTCCGGACCGCTGGTGGTCAACACCCGCACGCCGGTGCGCAAGCTCGCGGACCTCGAAGGCAAGAAGGTGCGGGTGCTCGCCTCGCCCATGCAGACCGAGCAGATGCGCCAGTTGAAAGCCACCGCGGTGCCGATGTCGCTCGGCGAAGTCATGCCGGCGCTGCAACAGGGCACGATCGACGGCATGCTGGCGTCGATCCCGGTGCTCACGGCGATGCGCTTCTACAGCGCCGCAAAATACCTGTATGAGTCGAACTATTCGATGGCGGCTTCGCTCGCGGTGTTCAACAAGGCCTGGTTCGACAAGCTTCCCCCCGACCTGCAAAAGCTGCTGGCGGATTCGGCCAGGAAGGTGGCCGCGGATGTCAACAAATGGTCGCTCGACTTTATCGTTTCTCAGCGCGGGGCCTGGATCAAGGCCGGCGGTGAAATCACGCAGCCCACCGAAGCCGAACGGGCGCGGATAATGAAGGCGATGGCCCCCATAGGCGCCGAAGTGACCTCCAAGAAGCCCGAAGAAAAGGCGATGTTCGAGGCCATGATGAAAGCGGCCAAGCGGGCCGAGTAACCTTCCCGCCCGGTAGCGCTCAGGCTGCGCAAGGCGAAATGATCGCCTTGACGCACTTGAGCGCTTCGACATCCTGCAGGGCCTGGGTGGCGTTCTCGAGCGCGTACTTCGCGCTGACGGCATCCTCGAGCTTGAGCCGATCGTTGTAGAGCGCGAGCAGGCGCAGCACTTCGTGCAGGTGCCTTGGCTCCCAGAATACCGAGCCGAAGAGCTTCAGGTTCCTGCGCACGATGATGCTCGGATTGACAGGGGCCGGACCGAGGTCGGAGAAGACCCCCATCACCAGATACCTGCCGTTGGCGCGCACCAATTCCACGCCTTCGGCGACAGCGCCGGGAAAACCGCTCGCCTCGATGCAAAGGTCCGCCTCGCCGGCCACTTCCCTTGCTTTCTTCACCCGGTCCTCCGGCCGCGCGAGCGGTGCGATATCGATTGCGTGATCAGCGCCGAGCCTGCGCGCCATTTCAAGCCTCGCCTGCGGCGCGCCCATCACCGTGATCGGATTCGCCCCGCCGAGCTTCGCCAGGACCACGCAGGAGAGGCCAACGGGTCCGGCTCCCTGAATGAGCACGCTCGTTCCGGGCCGCACGCCGCCGATCACTTCGAATCCCTTGACCGCGGTGGGAAACCCGCAGCCGAAAGCGATGGCCGCCTCGGAAGGAACCGCCTCGGGAACCTTGAACAGGAAAGACCGTTCGGTCAAAAACACATACTCCGAATAGCCTCCGGCGAGATACGGATAATCGGCGCAGGAGTAGCTCGTCCCATAGGCCCTGCGGCCGGAACACACCGTGGTGTCCTTCAGCACCACGCAGCCGTAGCACTTCCCGCACGGATGGCCGGCGACCCAGAATACCCGGTCGCCTTGCGCGATCGGCTCGCCCATGCTGTCGGCGCTTCTTCCCGTCCCGAGTTTGTCGATCGTGCCCACGCTCTCGTGGCCGAGGATCATCGGCAGCGGCATCTTCACCTGCCCGCGCCAGCAGTGAACGTCGGTTCCGCAGACTCCCGAGGCAAGCGTTTTCACCAGGACGCAGCCTTCCTTCACCTCCGGGATGGGAAATTCACGCATGCGCAAAGGCTCGTTTGCCTTTTCCATCACCGCGGCGATCGATTTGTCTTTCATCGCTCTGCTCCGATGCTGTCCGCGCCCGCCAGCAGCTTTCTCAATTCAGTTTTCAGCACCTTGCCGGTGCTGTTTTTCGGCAGGGAGTCAAGCGGCACGTAGCGCTTCGGCCGCTTGAAGCGGGCGATGTTCTCCAGGCACAGCGCGTCCAGTTCCTCAGCCGCGGGCGGTTCGCCCCTGGCGACGATGAACGCGACCACCGCTTCGTCCCATTGCGGGTCGCTCTGCCCGACGACCGAGACTTCGCTCACGCGCGGATGCCGCAGCAGCACCTCCTCCACCTCGCGCGGATAGATGTTGGAGCCGCCCGAAATGATCACGCCCTTGCTGCGGTCCTTGAGGCTCAAGAAACCGTCTTCATCCAGGCAGCCCACGTCGCCCGTGTGCAGCCAGCCGCCCCGCAACGTTTCCGCGCTCGCCTCGGCGTTCTCCCAGTAGCCGCGCATCACCGGATCGCCGCGCACCAGGATCTCGCCGGTTTCCCCTGCCGGCAGCGGACGGTCGCTCGAATCGGCGACTATGACTTCCACGCCGGTGAAACCCTGGCCGACCGAGGCGAGGCGCTGTTCGTAGCGCGGATTTCCGATATCGGCATGAATCGCCTTGCTCATCGCGGTGATGGTCATGGGCGATTCGCCCTGGCCATAGATCTGCGCCAGCTTGTAGCCGAAGCGCGCCATCGCGGCCTTGCAATCGGCAACGTACATGGGCCCGCCGCCGTAGACGATGGTCTTGAGATTGGAACTATCCGCATCGCGGGGGAAATCGACCAGGCGCTTGACCATCGTGGGCGCGGCAAACATCGACACCCCGCGATGCGCCCTGAGCAGCGCGTAGATCTCGGCCGCGTCGAACCCGCCGGACTCCGGCACCACGTTCAGTCCCGCATGCGCGATATGCGGCAGTATGTAGAATCCCGAACCGTGCGACATGGGCGCCGCGTGGATGATGGCATCGCCCGGCGCAATCGCGTCCACGTCGGAAAAATAGGCGAGCGTAGCCGCCATCACGTTGCGGTGGGTGAGCGTCACGCCTTTGGGCCTGCCGGTGGTGCCGCTGGTGTAGAAGAGCCACGCCGGGTCGTCGGCCCGGCGCGCCGCCATGGGCATGGGGGCTCCCGCGCCCAGCTCGCCGTAGCGCGCGCTTTCTACATCGACCACCTCGGTCAGGCGCGCCGCGGGTCCCTGCAGGGGCGCAATCGCGTCGACCAGGTCGGCGGTCGCGAAGGCGAGCCGCGCGCCGCTGTGCGCAAGGATGTATTCCAGCTCCTTCGTATGCAGTTTCGCGTTGACCGGCACCGCGCACAAACCCGCATGCCAGCAGGCAAACAGCGCCTCCACGTACTGCGGGCAATTCTTCATCACCAGCGCGACGCGGTCATCGGGCGCAAGACGCCGGGCGAGCCCAGCCGCCAGTTTCGACACGCGCGCAGCGAGCTGCGCGTAGGAGTGGAGGGTGCGTTCACCGCGCGCGAGCGCCGGGCGCGCCGGCCAGGCGTGCGCGCTGCGCACCAGGAGCGAGGCGAGATTCGCGCTCATGGCGTCCGACTGTAGCAAAGTTTTTTCCGGCGCGCGCAGGCGGCGGATCCCACTCCGCTTCAGGTCAGCCTTTGCCTTGGTTTCTTGGCTTTGGGCGCGGCGCGCGGCAGGCGTCGCCACACCCAGGGCGCCACCGGCGATTCATCGGCCCAAAGGCCATCGCGGGCGCGCTGCGCCGCGTCCTGAGAGAAAAAGAGCGGCGAGGCGGTATGGGGGTGGCGCTGGAACACCCAGGCCATTCCCCGGCGCACCTGTTCGATGTTCGCTTCCGTGCCTGCACAATGGACGCGCCCGAGGGTGCGGCCGTACCGGTCCTGGCGCAGCTTGCGCACCACAACATCCTTGTCCAAGCATAGCTCGGCAAGCGATTGCCGCGACTGCTCGCCAAATGGCTGTTTCAATTCCGGAGCGTCGATGTCGGCGAGGCGGATCCTGACCTCGCCGCAATCGGCCAAAACGGTCAAAGTGTCGCCTTCGTGGACCGATACCACGGTGCCGGTCAGTTCCTCGGCGCGGCCGCCTGCCGCAACCAGCACAGCGGCCGCGAACAGAACGACCCGAGCTTGGGCAAGCCTCACGAAATGCACGCTCGTCCCGAAAGGCAAAATATCAGTATGAACGCATCCCAATCGCGTGCGCGCACTTTGGAAAAAACAGGCAACTCGCACTTGACAACTGGTCCAAAATAGGACTTTGGGGCCGGAGAATGCAAAGCCAACCCATCGCCGTCATCACCGGCGCAAGCCGCGGGCTCGGGCGGGCGGCTGCGCGGCGCCTGGCCCTCGAGGGGCATCTGGTCGTCGCCACCGCGCGCAACCCGGCGGACCTGGAAGCGCTGCGGTCCGAACTGAGCCGTGCAGGCCATCCGATCGAATGCCGCCCGCTCGACGTCACCGAAGAGCATTCGGCGGCGGCGCTCGCCAAGTGGCTCGGCGAACGCTACGGCCGCGTGGACGCGCTGATCAACAGCGCCGCCATATCGCTCGATCGCTACAGCACGAGCGTGCTCGACCTTCCCCTCGACACCCTGCGCAGAACGCTGGAGACAAACCTCTTCGGCGTGCTGAGAGTCACGCAGGCGCTCATGCCGCTCTTGCGCGCGAGCCGCGCGGGCCGCGTGGTCAATCTTTCCTCGGGGCTGGGGCAGCTCGCGGACATGGCCTCCGGCGTCCCCGCCTACCGGATTTCCAAGACGGCGCTGAACGCCGTGACGCGAATCCTCGCCACCGAGATGGCGGGAAGCCCGATCAAGGTCAATTCGGTGTGCCCCGGCTGGTGTCGCACCGACATGGGAGGCGCCGCTGCCCCGCGTTCGCCCGAGGAAGGCATCGACACCGTGGTCTGGCTCGCCACGCTTCCCGAGGACGGGCCGAGCGGCGGTTTCTTTCGCGATCGCCAGCCGATCGCGTGGTAGCGAAGCCGATCCGGCGCCGCCGTCCGAACCGGGGTGCGGGCGTTCGCTGGGAATACGCTTCGACTGAACGCTCGGCGCGCCCTCAGCCTTGTCGCGGCAGGCGGGATATGCAAAGGTTGTAGAACGCCCCCGGGATCATTTGTCCGCCGCCAGCGCCGCCCGAATCGCCTCAATGCGCTCGCGGTTGACGCCGAAGTCTCTGCGGCCCACGCGCGAGGCCGAGCGCACCTGGATCACGCCATGCGCCGGATCGAACCAGCACTCCACGTCGTCGACGAACTTCATCCACCGGGTGGTGAACTGCGCGTAGAGGTAATCCGGTTCGCTCTTCACTACCTTGGCGCCCTCCATCGTCCCCAAGATGGCCTTTATCTTGGCCAACGTCGCCGCATCGTCGCCCTGCAGCGCAAGCGGAGCGATATCGGCATAGCGCCGCTGCGGGTGGTCGGGATATAGCGCGGCCTGGCTCGAGACGCTATTTTCGGTCACCGACGGTGGCTTGAGCTTGCCCTCGCGCACACCCAGATCGGCTGGGGGCGTGCCCTGCAGCAAGCCAATTTGTCCGGCCAGAACGGCCGCGAGCGCGAGCAGCGCGAGCGCAATGGCAAGCCAGTAGATGATGGACACGAGCGGACTCCGACCGGGCGCGAGAAGGCGGCGCGGCACCAAGCGCCTTTTAGGCTCTGCCTCGAAAACCGACGGCGAAGCGGGTCATTCATCTGCGACTCGGCACAGGCGCACTAGTTCCGCCGGCCGAAGCGCCAACGCGGGCGATGCGCGCTCGATACAATAGGCAACCCAATACGAGGAGGTCGGTGCATGAAAGTCAAGGCGGCAAACGGCCTGGTCCGGATCCTGAAGGCAGAGGGCGTTCCGTGGGTGAGCTGCTACCCCACCAACCACGTAAACAACGCGCTCGGCGAAGAAGGCGTGCCCATCCTCATGATGGGCGAGGAGCGCTTTGCGGTGGCCGTCGCAGACGGCTTCTCGCGCGTCACCGGCGGCAAACGGATCGGCGCGTGCACGGTCATGGCGAATCTGAACGCGGCCGGAATCCAGATGGCCTACGGGGCGATCGCCCAGGCGTGGGAGGATTCCTCGCCCGTTCTGGTGATCGCCGAAGGAGTGGGCTCCGGGGCGAGCCGCCACACGCACTACGACATGGCCGAAGCGTTCAAGCCGGTGACCAAGTGGGTCGGGAAAATCGACCGCGCGGAACTCGTGCCCGATTACGCGCGCCGCGCTTTCACCCAACTGCGTTCCGGACGGCCCGGTCCCGTCCTCCTCATCCTCCCGCGCGACCTCGGCGAATACGAGGAGGACGAATATCCTTACCAGCCGGTGAAGGGCTGGAGATCGGCTCCGGATCCGGATGACGTGAAGGCCGCCATCGAACTGCTCCTCGCCGCGCGCGACCCGCTCCTGCATGTGGGCGAAGGCGTCCTCTACGCCGACGCCGCGGCCGAGCTGCTGCGCTTTGCCGAGCTTGTCCAGGTGCCGGTGCTCACGACGCTCAAGGCAAAGAGCGCTTTCCCGGAAAACCATCCCCTGTCGGTGGGCGTTCGCGGGCCGCTCGCCGAGCGCTTCCTGCGCAAGTGCGATGTCCTGTTCTCGGTCGGCTCGAGCCTCTTTCCCAACCGCTTCAGCCACGCGGTGCCGGAGGCGCACAAGAAGACCATCGTCCAGTGCACGGTCGACACCCTGGACATCAACCGCAGCTACGAGACCCGCTGCGCCGTGATCGGCGATGCCAAGCTCACCCTGCAGGCCCTGATCGCGGAGCTGTCGGCGCAGGGCGGGGGCGCGCGCATGAAGCCAGAACTCATCGCGAAAATCCGCGCCGGCAAAGAAGCGTTCCTTGCGCAATACCGCCCCTGGATGGAATCGGACGAGACGCCGATAAATCCGTACCGGGTGATCGGCGACCTGATGAAGGTGCTCGACCCCAAAGGCTCGTTTATCACCGCGGACTCAGGCAGCCCGCGGGACCAGCTCAGCACCGTCTACGAGGCGAGGATCCCGCGCGGCTACCTCGGCTGGGGCAATGTGTCCACGCTCGGTTTCAGCCTCGCCGGGGCGATCGCGGCCAAGCTCGCCTATCCGGAGCGCCAGTGCGTCAACGTCACAGGCGACGCGGGCGTGTGCTACATGATGGGCAACTTCGAAGCCGT
>JACPRN010000004.1 GCA_016189945.1 Betaproteobacteria bacterium | reverse complement strand
GTGCAGATGCTGCTCGGGCACGCCGACATCTCGACCACGCAGATCTACACTCATGTGGCGCGCGAGCGGCTGAAGAGGCTGCACAAGGAGCATCATCCGCGGGGGTGAGGAGGGTGGAGTCGGGCGCCTGGGGGAGGAGTGTTGACGAAAGGGGCGAGAATTTGCTTTTACTTACGTCTCCACGTTTCCGTGCAGTTGCTTTGCAACTGCACGGAAACGTGGAGATTGATAACGGCAAAAGCGGGATAGCTGTTTCCGGATTCCTCGGTCCCGGATCCGGGATTCAGATGGTCGGGTCTGGTAAGCTCTGGCCGGGACCGATAGCGCGGAGAGACAACAATGGCCGGACAACCGGAAATCAAGAACATGGCGCTGTTTTGCGACTTCGAGAACATCGCTCTCGGCGTTCGCGACGCGAAATACGCGCAGTTCGACATCAGGAAGGTGATGGAGCGATTGCTGCTCAAGGGCTCGATCGTGGTCAAGAAAGCCTACTGCGACTGGGAGCGCTACAAGGAATTCAAGGCGGCCATGCACGAGGCATCCTTCGAGCTGATCGAGATCCCGCACGTGCGCCAGTCGGGCAAGAACTCGGCCGACATCCGCATGGTCGTCGATGCGCTCGATCTCTGCTACACCAAGTCGCACGTGGAGACTTTCGTGATCATCAGCGGGGACTCCGATTTTTCGCCTTTGGTGTCGAAGCTGCGCGAGAACAACAAAGTGGTGATCGGCGTCGGGGTGAAGAACTCCAGCTCCGATCTGCTGGTCGCCAACTGCGATGAATTCATTTTCTACGACGATCTGGTGCGCGCCGAACAGAGCAAGAAGCGGGCCGCGCGCAAGTCCCCGGCCAAGCAGGCTCCGGCGGCGCGGCCGCAGCGGGCCACCGAGGATGCGCGCCGCCAGGAAGCCTTCGACCTGGTTCTCGAGACGGTCGATGCCCTCACCGCCGAGCGCGGCGAAAGCGAGCGGATCTGGGGGTCGATGGTCAAGCAGGCCCTGAAGCGCCGCAACCCGGGTTTCAACGAGTCCTATTACGGCTTTCGCTCATTCAACAAGCTGCTCGAGGAAGCGCAAGCGAGCAGGCTCCTGGAGCTTGAGCCCGACGACAAGTCCGGGGGCTACATCATCCGGCCGAGCCCAGCGAAGGATTGAACTTCGGGCCGCTGCGCTCGATGGTGACACCGACGCGCCCCGCGCCTTTCACCACCCCGAGCTTGGTGACGCTCACCTTGACCGTGGGCGCTTTGAAGTCCTCGATCATGAGCTTCGCGATGCGCTCGGCGAGGGTTTCGATCAGCCCGAAGTGCTCCTTTTCGAGCAGCGCGCGAAGCCGGGAGACGACCTGGCTGTAGTCGATGGTGTCGCCGACGCGTCCGGAGCGAAACACCGCATCGCCGGGCACACCGAATTCGACGTCGATCTCGATCGTCTGCGGCGCGAGTTTTTCGTGCTTGTAGAGCCCGACCCAGGCATCGAGCCTGAGTTCGCGGATGAATATCGTGTCCATGCGCCCGGTTGGTGGCAGAGGCGCATTCTAAGTCATCTGCCCCGAATGCGCCCCCGCACCCCCCTGTTGACAGTTTCCAATCAACGAATAAAGCCTTGTTAAGTCAAAAGACCATTAAGTCATGCGAAACTATAATCGCCGGCGCGGCGTACCGCTCAGGTAATATCGGACTTTATGGACAGCCCCGTGGCGGTGATCGCCATCTTCTGCGTTGCCGGGTACCTGATCGGCTCGCTGTCGTTTGCGGTGCTCGTCAGCCGTGCGTTCGGTTTGCCCGATCCGCACGGCTACGGCTCGGGCAATCCGGGCGCAACCAACGTGCTGCGCAGCGGGAAGAAGCTCGCTGCAGCCCTAACGCTGGTCGGCGACACGAGCAAGGGCTGGGTGGCGGTGTATCTGGCGCAGCGTCTTGCCGGCGATTACGCAATCGGCGATGCCGGTGTTGCGGGCGTGGCCATCGCCGCGTTTCTCGGGCACCTGTTCCCGCTTTATTTCGGCTTTCGGGGCGGCAAGGGCGTCGCCACCGCGCTGGGGATCCTGCTCGCGCTGAACCTCGGGCTGGGAGTCGCCGCGCTGGCCACCTGGCTCGCAGTCGCCCTCCTGTTTCGCATTTCCTCGCTTGCAGCGTTGGTCGCGGCGGCGCTTGCCCCGCTGTTCTCGATCGCGCTTGGCGGCATCGATGCGACCGCTGTGGCCGTGTCGGCGATGTCGCTGCTGCTCATCTGGCGGCACCGCGCCAATCTGCGGCGCCTGCTCACCGGCGAGGAAGCAAAGATTGGACGGTAGCCGGGACCCGCTCTAGGCGCGTGAGAGTGATCCGAGGTCCCACCTCGGCCTCACGGTAAAGCCGCCGGGCTTCCTCGATTCTTCAATCCCGGAACCTGAATCCTGCATTTGGCGCAATCGCAGCGCGCCGGCGAAGGCGATCATGGCGCCGTTGTCGGTGCACAGTTCCAAGGGCGGATAGTGCACGCCAAATCCGCCGGCCGCGCCGGCGGCATCAAGCGCCGCGCGAAGCCTCGCGTTCGCGCCGACGCCGCCGGCGACCACCAGTCGATCCAGTCCGCTTGCCTCGATGGCGGCGATGCATTTGGCAACCAGCACGTCGACCACCGCTTCCTCGAATGCTCGCGCCACGTCGGCGCGCGCCTGCGCGTCCATCGCCTGTTGGCGGGTGAGAAGGAGCACCGCGGTCTTCAGGCCGCTGAAACTGAAGTCGAGATCGCCCGAGGCGATCATCGGCCGGGGAAGCTGAAAGCGTCCGCTTTGCCCGCCGCGTGCGAGCTGAGCCAGCGCCGGTCCCCCCGGATAGGGCAGCCCCAGCAGCTTCGCGGTCTTGTCGAACGCTTCTCCCGCCGCGTCGTCCTGGGTTTCGCCCAGCAGCGCGTATTCGCCGAGCGCCGATACGCGCATCAACTGGGTGTGCCCGCCGGAGACAAGCAGCGCGACGAAGGGGAAGCGCGGCGGCTCAGGCGCCAGCAGCGGCGAGAGCAGATGGCCCTCGAGATGGTGAATCCCGATGGCTGGGATTCCCAGAGCGAAAGCGAGGCTCGCCGCGACGCTGGCGCCAACGAGCAGCGCGCCGGCCAGCCCGGGGCCTTCGGTGTAGGCGACGGCGGCCAGCCGTTTCACGTCGGCTCCGGCGCGCCCCATGACCACCTCGATGAGCGGCAGCAGGCGCCGGATGTGGTCGCGCGAGGCGAGTTCAGGCACCACGCCGCCGTAATCGTCGTGCAGCTCGATCTGCGAGTGCAGCGCGTGCGCGAGCAGTCCGGCAATCGGCCTTGCGCCTTGCGCCAGCCCGCGGGCCGCGTCGTAGAGCGCGACGCCGGTCTCGTCGCACGAGGTTTCTATTCCGAGAACAAACATAGGTTCGGGATGCTAGCAGGGGTTTCGAAAAGCGGATAAAATACGCCGTTTTTCATCTTGTCCAGAGAGTTCATGACGACTGTACGCATCAAGGAAAATGAGCCGTTCGAAGTTGCCCTGCGCCGCTTCAAGCGTACCGTGGAAAAGACCGGGCTGCTCACCGAATTGCGCGCCCGCGAGTTCTACGAAAAGCCCACCGCCGAGCGCAAGCGCAAGCTCGCCGCTGCAGTCAAGCGCCATTACAAGCGCCTGCGCAGTCACATGCTTCCGCCGAAGCTGTATTGAACCGCATCCAGCACCGATAATGATAGCGGGGCCGGGCGGGAACCACCTGTCCGGCCCCGGGTCGTTTCTGTGCGGATAGCGGGCCATCAAGGGTGAATGCTCGTGGCGCTCAAGGACAAGATTGCCGATGACATGAAGGCGGCGCTGAAGGCCGGAGAGAAACAGCGCCTGGGGGCCATCCGCCTTCTGCTTGCGGCGATCAAGCAGAAGGAAGTGGACGAGCGCCTCGAGCTCGGCGATGCGGATGTGCTTGCGATCGTGGACAAGCTGATCAAGCAGCGCCGCGATTCGATCGCGCAGTACCAGGCGGCAAGACGGCAGGACCTCGCCGATGCGGAGACGTTCGAGCTGGATGTGCTCTCGGGTTATTTGCCCAAGCAGCTCTCCGAGGAGGAGATCGCCGGGGAGATCGCCAGAGCCGTGGCGGAGACCGGCGCCACGGCGATGCGCGACATGGGAAAAGTGATGAGCGTGCTCAAAGGGCGCCTCGCCGGGCGAGCCGACCTGCGCAAAGTTTCGGCGCTCGTGAAATCGCGGCTTGCGGCGCTTTGAATTTCAGCAGGAATCGCCTATAAATCAGGGTGGGTCGTATCGGCGTGGGATTGGGACGTTGCCTTCCCCGCCGCCCGCTCTCCGTGCTCCGGAACCGAGGGGGCTGGTGGCATGGAAAATTCGATCAGGGCCCGCGGGGGTGCGGCTGCTCGCGCGCCGCTTCCGCTCGGGGTGCCTGCGGTCGCGCTACGGACACTTGCTGACAGAGTTTGATTCCTGAATCCTTTAAGCAGGACCTGCTCAATCGCGTCGACATCGTCGAGGTGATCGAACGCTACGTGCGGCTGAAGAAGTCAGGCGCGAATTACGTCGCCTGCTGCCCGTTCCACACCGAGAAGACGCCCTCCTTCACCGTCAGCCAGGCCAAGCAGTTCTACCATTGCTTCGGCTGCGGGGTGAATGGCAACGCCATCTCCTTTCTCATGGAGTACCAGGGGCTCGGTTACGTGGAGGCGGTCAAGGACTTGGCCGAATCCGTGGGCATGAAGCTGCCCGAATTCGAGCCGCGCGGGGCGAGCAAGGCAGCGGCGGGGCCGGACCTCTATGAGATCATGCAGCGGGCGGCGCACTACTACCGGGAACAGCTCAAAGGGTCTCCGGCGGCGATCGAGTATCTCAAGGGGCGCGGTCTGAGCGGAAAGATCGCTGCGCGCTTCGGTATCGGCTACGCGCCCCCCGGATGGCAGAACCTGGAAGCCGTTTTTCCCGGTTACCAGGACAAGGCGTTGCGCGATTGCGGCCTGGTGATCGACGGCGAGGGTGACAGGCGCTACGACCGCTTCCGCGACCGGATCATGTTCCCGATCCTCAATCAGCGCGGCACGGTGATCGGCTTCGGCGGCCGCGTTCTCGGGCAGGGCGAACCAAAGTACCTCAATTCGCCCGAGACCGCGCTGTTTGAAAAGGGGCGCGAACTCTACGGCTTGCCGCAGGCGCGCGCAGCGATCCGCGCCAGCGCAAAGGCGCTCGTGGTCGAAGGTTACCTGGACGTGGTGGCGCTCGCTCAGCACGGCATCGAGTTCGCGGTCGCGACCCTTGGAACAGCGACCTCGGCCGCGCACGTGCAAAAACTATTGCGCCAGACGGACGAAATCGTATTCTGTTTTGACGGCGATGCCGCCGGCCGCCGCGCGGCCTGGCATGCCCTGGAAGTGAGCCTGCCGCTGCTCGCGGATCACAAGGCGGTGAAATTCCTCTTTTTGCCCTCCGGACACGACCCGGACAGCTTTGTGCGCGAGCGCGGGCGCGACGCCTTCGAGCGCATGCTCGCGGAGACGCGGCTGCTCTCGGAATTCCTTCTCGACGAACTGAAGAGCCGTGCCGACGCGGATACCGTCGAGGGCCGTTCCCGGCTGATCCACGAGGCTAAACCCCTGCTCAAGCGCATCGGCGCTCCGGCCCTGCAGCTCCAGATGGTGAAGCAATTGGCCGATGTCGCGCGCATCACGCAGGAGGAGGCGGCGCGGCTCACCGAGATTCCCGTCGCTGCGGCGCGTGGATTTCCCCGGATTCGGGAAGCCGCGGCACTGCCGTCCAAGGCCAGAGGCTGGCACCAGCCGCAGCGCTCTCTTTATCGAAAGCTGTTGTGCGGCCTGCTCGTCGCTCCGACTCTGCGGGAGGAGGTGCCGCTGGGGGAACTCGACCCCACCATCCCCGAAGCGCAGGCGATTTCGGCGTTGGCAGAAATTTGGCGCGCCCAAGCCGCGCTCGATGTCGAATCGGCTATCGCGTGCCTGTCGGTCCCTGAGCACGCCGAAATCGTGAAGGTCGTGCGCGCTTCGCTCCTCGATATCCCGATGCAAGACGAAGCGCGCGAAAAAGAGTTCCACGACGCCATACGGGCGCTGCGGGCGCAGCGCCCCAACCCGCGCCTGAAGGAATTGGAACGCAAGGACGCTTCCGCCGGTCTGTCGGAGCAGGAGGCCGACGAGTATCGCCGGCTGATCAGGGAAGACGCGGCGCTCAAGCAGAGCCGGTCGAGCCAAGCCAATGTGCTAAAATTTTAGTTTTACCCGTATCCCATACCGCCCAGGACCTTTCAGGAAATATCATGTCGAAACAGAAAGTTACAGCTAAAGCGTCGACGCGAAAGAAAGCCGGCAAAGCGCGTCCCGACGCCAAGGCTGCCGCTGCCGCCAAAGCCCGGTCCCAGGCGCGGGCGGCAGCGGCAGCCCGCAAGGCAAAGGCGCACCGCACGAAGGCCCAGGCGCTGGCGGTCAAGGCGCGCGAGCGGGAGAAGGCCAAGGCGCGCGAGAAAGCGGCGCGCGAGAAGCTGCGGCTCAAGGCGGAAAAGGAACGCGAACGCGCGCGCCTCGCCAAGGAGCGCGAGCGCGAGCAGAACGCGCGCCGCAAGGAAAAGGAGCGGGTGGCGCTGGAGAAGGCGAAGGAAAAGGAGCGAGCGCGCAGGGAAAAGGAAGCCGCGCGGGCCAACGCGCAGAAGGAGAAAGAGGCGGCGCGCGAGCAGGCGCGCAAGGAAAAGGAGCTGGCCAAGCAGAAGATGCTGGAGGCGAAGCTCAAGCTGCAGGAACTGCTCCGGGCCAGCGGGCGCGCTCGCCCCGGACGCCCGCTGAAGAACCGCAACGGCGACGCCGAGCGGGCGCTGCTCGCGCGCGCGGAGCTCAAGCCCGAGGAAGCCGAGGCGCGGCGCATGCGGCTGAAGACGCTGATCAAGCTCGGAAAAGAGCGCGGCTACCTCACCTACGCGGAGATCAACGATCACCTGCCCGACGATCTGGTCGACGCGGAGCAGATCGAATCGATCATCACCACCTTCAACGACATGAGCATCCAGGTCTACGACGAGGCCCCGGATGCCGAAACGCTGCTGATCTCCGGGAGTACATCGACGCCGGTGCCCGACGAGGATGCCGAGGAGGCGGCGGAGGCCGCCCTTTCCACGGTCGACCCCGAATTCGGCCGCACCACCGACCCGGTGCGCATGTACATGCGCGAAATGGGCTCGGTCGAACTGCTCACGCGCGAGGGTGAAATCGAGATCGCAAAGCGCATTGAAGACGGCCTGAAGCACATGATCCAGGCGATTTCGGCCTGCCCGACCACGATCGCCGAAATCCTGGATCTCTCCGAGCGCGTCGAGCGCGACGAGATGCGCATCGACGAGCTGGTCGACGGACTGATCGACCCCAACGCCAAGGACGCCCCGATCGAGGAAATCGCCGTGGAAGCGGAGCTCGACGAGGAATCCGAGGAATCGGAGGAGGCCGGCGCGGCCGCATTGACCGCGAGCTTGCTCAAGCTCAAGGAAGACTCGATGGTGCGCTTCAACAAGATCAAGCGCCTCTACGAGAAGATGCGCAAGGCGCTTGCCGAGCAGGGCCACCGCAGCAAGGATTACATCAGGGTGCGCGACCAGATCGGCGGCGAGCTGATGAACATCCGCTTCACCGCGCGCATCATCGAGCGGCTCTGCGACGGGCTTCGCGGCATGGTCGAAAAGGTGCGCAGCCACGAGCGCGAGATCATGAACCTGTGCGTCAACAAGGCCTTGATGCCGCGTGCGCACTTCATCAAGGTTTTCCCGGGCAACGAAACGTCGCTGCGCTGGGTGAAAAACGAGATCGCCGCGGGGCATCCCTGGAGCGCAAATCTCGTGCGCTACGAGCCCGCGGTTCTCGAGCGCCAGCAGAAGCTGATCGAGATCCAGAAGAGGATCGGCATCCCACTGAGGGATCTCAAGGAGATCAACAAGCAGATGTCCACCGGCGAGGCGAAAGCCCGGCGCGCCAAACGCGAGATGACCGAGGCCAACCTGCGCCTGGTGATCTCGATCGCCAAGAAATACACCAATCGCGGACTGCAGTTC
>JACPRN010000108.1 GCA_016189945.1 Betaproteobacteria bacterium | reverse complement strand
GGCGAAATAGCCTCCGGGAAAGGAGCCCCCCGTGTCCATCATGTGTCCGCGCACCCGGGTGAAGAACAGCAACTCGCCCTCGTAGAAAACAGGCCTGATGTAGCCCCAATCGGGCAGGTGCACGTTGTGGCCGCCGTGGTACGGGTCGTTGGTGAGGATCACGTCGCCCGGATGCAGGTCATCCTGGTACATCTTTCGAATGTCGTTGATGGCGAACGAGGTTCCCAAGAACTGAACCGGCAGTCCCTCGGGGACGGCGACGGTGGATCCGTCGGCCAGCCACACGCCCACCGACAGGTCCTTAAGCGTCGAGATCAAATAGCTCTGCGCGGTCCGCGTCATCATGCTGCGCATTTCGCGGCACAGGGACTGAAACCCGTACCAGATGGTCGAAAGCGTGATCGGGTCGATGGTTGTCGAACGCCTCACAGTGCTTTTTCCTCTTCCTCGCTATAGGGCTTGAGCTCGATTTCGAGCGTCTGCTCGTTGATCACCGCTTCATAGCGGCCCTCAGGGCGCTTCGCGCGCAGCTTCTTGGTCGCCGCTTCATCGAGCTTCAGACTCCGGGGATCGACCGCCACCCCGTAAATCAGCCGTGCCGCTTCTACGGTCACCTTCTCGTTCCTCACATCCATCGCCACCCGCTCCACAGGCCGCTCCCGCGGATCGCCCACACCGCCGCCTCCCGGGCTCAGCTTGACGACCACGTCGCCTCTTTTGACCGGATCGATCCGGTGCGGCTTGACGCGGACCTTCTGCTCCCCGCGCAAAATGAAAGTTCGCGCAAGCGGCACCCGCTGGCCGCCTTGCGCGCCCTTGCCATGGACCACGTCGCCATCGGAGCTGCCGGTGGACATGCGCCCGTCGCTGCCTTCGTTCACCGCGCGCCAGTCGAAGCCCATACCGCCGCGCCAGCGGCCGTGACCGTTGAAATTCGCCCGTCCCTCGAGCTTCAACATGCGCCAGGGAAAGCGGATCTCCGCCTCTTCGATGCTCCCGCGCTGCACCGAACCGAGCGTGGTAAGAGTCGTCGGCCCCGACATGCCGTCGTGGCCCCACACGGCGCCGGCGCTGCCGTCGTAATCGAAGGTGGTGCGCACATAGCGCTCGCCGGTCCTCGGGTCGGCGGCGAAGGTATAGTCGCCGCGGTGCTTGCCCCAGCTTGCGATCGAGCGGTCGGGTTTCGCTTTGCTCAAGGCCTCGACCGCCGATTCGAGTATCTGGCCGCCGATGCTGATTGGGCAGGCGCCCACGGTCGCCGGATATTTGCAGTTGGTGACGTTTCCGAGCGGCGCAATCACCTTGATCGGCCGCAGCGATCCTTCGTTGTGGAAGTCCGCCAGCGCCGGATCCATGTAGACGATGACGGCGGCGGCGGCCCTCGCATAAGTGCTGGCATAAACGCAGTTGATGAATCCCGGGCGCTGCGGATCGCTGCGCGAGAAATCGAGCGTGATTTCATCGCCCTTGATGGTCACATCCACCCGCACCGTCACCGGCTCGTCGAGCACCGTGCCGTCGTCGTCGGTCGCCGATTCCCCCGAGTAGGTGCCGTCGGGCATGGCAGCGATCTCCGCGCGCACCGCGCGCTCGGTGCGGTCCATCATCTGGTGGATCGCCCCCAGCACCGTGTCTTTTCCGTAGCGGCGCAGCAGGTCGACGATGCGGTTCTCGGCGAACTTGCCCGTGGCGATCATGGCGTCGGTGTCGATCTTCACTTCCACCGGCCAGCGCACGTTGTTGAAGATCAGCTTGTTGAGGTCGGCATCCACCACCCCGCGCTTGACCACTTTGAGCGGCGGGATGTTCAGGCCTTCGGCGATGATGTCGTAGGCATTGGCGAAGTATCCGCCCGGAAAGGAGCCTCCTGTATCCATCATGTGCCCGCGCACCAGGGTGAAGAACACGAGCTCGCCTTCATAGAAGATCGGCCGGATATAGCCCCAGTCGGGAAGGTGGCTGTTGTGGCCGCCGTGGAACGGGTCGTTGGTGAGGATCACATCTCCCGGGTGAAGATCATCCTTGTACATCTTGCTGATGTCGGTGATCGCAAAGGAGGTTCCGAGAAATTGGCTGGGCAAACCTTCCGGGACGGCCACCGTGGAGCCGTCTGCCAGCCACACCCCCACCGACAGGTCCCTCAGTGTCGAGATCAGGTAACTTTGGGCGGTCCGGGTCACTACGCTGCGCATCTCGCGGCACAGGGACTGGAACCCGTACCAAACGGTCGACAGCGTAATCGGGTCAATAGTTGACAAGGTTGATACCTCTCTTATTCATCGCTTTTAGGGATACGTCGGCACAGAATTTGGAGCGCAGTAGCGAGGCAAACGGGCCACCGGGGACAGGTGCGGTTGCGCATCGCGTACCGCCCATCGTGGCTGCTACTTGCTGCTAATCCGACACTCGAAGCGAGTCTAACATAGGACAAAAATGCCCGAAAGATTTCAGCATGAAATCCACACGCTGTGTGGGGTCATGACCGAAGCTCACAAGCGCGAGAGCCGGTTTTCGCGCGCGGCGCCGTGGGCTAAACACGCGATCGCGCAGCCGAAAGCACAAGAACACTCCAGTCCCGGCCAACCTGGGACCAAGGGCTGGCGCTGCTGCACGGACAT
>JACPRN010000107.1 GCA_016189945.1 Betaproteobacteria bacterium | reverse complement strand
TCTTGCGCGGGGTCGTAGCTGGCGGGGCCGTGGTAGTGGAAAGACCGTCCGAAGAACTCGCGGGCGTCATCCGCATGATGGAAAAGTATCTGGACCGGCCGATGGACCTCGCGGACGCGTCGCTCATCTGGCTGTCCGGGCGCTCCGGCGCGCGCGAAATCCTCACTCTCGACGCGGCCGACTTCGCCGTCTTCCGCACGCCCCAGGGCAAGCCGTTCAGGGACGTTCTTTCGCTCCAGCGGTGGGAGCGGTAACCGCTCCCACTTATCTTTCTCCAGCTCCAATCCAGAATCTCCACGGGAGGCCAAGCACATGAAACTCTACCGACTCGACCCCATCGGCACGCTCGACGGCCTGAAGCTTTGCAACGAAGAGGAGCCGCGCCCAGGGCCGCGCGAGATCGCGATCCGCATCCGCGCGACCTCGCTCAACTACCGCGACCTCAAAGTCGCTGCCGGCGCCTACGACCCGAGAACGATCAAGCCGCGACCGATCCCGCTTTCGGACGGCGCCGGCGAAGTCGTTGAGATCGGCCCCGGGGTCACGCGCGTGAAGCCCGGCGACCGCGTCGCCGCCATCTTCTCGCAGCGCTGGCTTGCCGGGCGCGCCGATCCGGCATACGCATCCTCCGTGCTCGGCGGTCCCTCGGACGGGATGCTCGCCGAGCGCGTCGTGCTCTCCGAAGAGGGCGTCGTGCCGATTCCCACGCACTTGAACTTCGAGGAAGCGGCGACGCTGCCGTGCGCGGCCCTTACCGCCTGGCACGCGCTCTTTGCGCGCGGGGGACTGACTGCGGGCGAGACCGTGTTGACGCTCGGGACCGGCGGCGTGTCGCTGTTCGCGGTGCAGTTCGCGCGCCTCGCCGGCGCACGCGTGATCGTCACCTCGGGCAGCGAAGAGAAGATCGCGCGGCTCAAGGCGATGGGCGTCACCGACGTCGTGAACTATCGCGCGACGCCCGACTGGGAGCGCGCGGTGCTCGATCTCACCGGCGGCGAGGGCGCCGACCACGTGGTCGAGCTGGGCGGCGCGGGAACCTTCAGGAATTCGCTTCTCGCGCTGCGCACGGGCGGACGGCTCTACGCCATCGGCAACCTCGCGGGCGAGGCGCAGATCAATCCCCAGATGATCCTCGCTAAGCGCGCCAACGTGCACGGCATCTCCGTCGGCAGCCGCGAGATGTTCGAGGCGATGAATCGGGCCATCTCTCACGCACGGCTCAAACCGGTGATCGACCGGCAGTTCGACTTCGGCGAGGCGCGCGCCGCCTACGACTATCTCGCGAGCCGCGCGCACTTCGGCAAGATCGTCATCCGCGGCGCGTAACGCTCAGCGATCCTCTTGCTCCTCGGCACGGCGCTTGGCTGCGATCGCCGCGCGGAGGCGCTCGATCTCGGCTTCGCGCGCCTCCCGCGTCCCCCAGGGCGCCGGCCCCGGCGGCGGGCTTGGATCCAGAGCTCCCTCGAGCGCCCGCGCCGTCGCAAGCTCCTCCTCTCGGCGCTTCATCCACGCCTCTCCGGCGATCGGAACACCGAGCTCGCCGCCCGTGGCCGTGCGCCACAGCGATTCGGCGAGCGACCAGTGCCTGGGGTGCGAGAGCTCGTGCACCAGCGGCAGGTTGAGCGCGGCGAATAGCGGCGTCCACGATTCCTCACCCTTGCTTTGCCGCCGCACCGCGAGCGCCGGGTTGAACTGGTACCAGCCGTGGCCGATGCGCTTGAACAACCGGCGGTTGTAGGCGTACTCGCGCCCGATCTCGTTGCGCGCTAAGACTCCGGAGAGGTGCTCCCGCCGCTTGCGCTCAGGTCTGAGCACGCTCGCCGGCATGTGCTCCCAGGCCTTGAGCACAGCGGCCGTATCGAAACCGCCCCGGGCGCGCCACTCGCGCGCAGCGAACGATTGCTTGAACAGGACCCACAGCGTCTGGAACAGGAAATACTCCGACAGATGCCGGTCGAGCCGCACCAGGCGCTCGCCTGCCATCACGTCGATCGCCGCCGGCGCGATGCGCTCGTATAAGGCGGCAAAAGCGCCGCGCGCGAACGCCGCGTCGCGAAACGCTTCGCGCATCGCCCAATGCAGCGCGTTCAACCCCAGATGATCGCTCGCCTCGGGGTCGGCCCCGCGCTCAAGGAGCGCCTCTGCTAGCGCCGCGTTGCCCGCGGCCGCCGCGGCCATCAGCGGCGTCTGGTTCATCGGCGTCCTGTGCTCCAGGCCGTGGCGCTCGCACTGCTGCAGCACCTCGCGCGCATTCCTGGAGAAATACGGCATGTAGTGCTTGCGCCCGAGCGATCCGCGCTGCGCATCGAAGCGCCGCGCCGCGTCGTGTCCGGCGACTTCTGCGAGCCAGCGCGCAAGCTGCGGGTCGTCATGACAGGTGGCGTATTCGTGGAGTTGCTGCCGCGCCTTGCCGCCGGGAGCGCGCTCGCGAAACACGCGGATGAGCGTCTCGCGCAGGCGCGCCTCGTCGAACACCGGCCAGGGCACGGGCGTCTCCTTGAGGATGGTGGCGCGAATCGCCTCGGCCTGTTCCTGCTTGCCCTGCAGCTCGAGCCTGCGCGCCTCTTTCTGCCATTCCTCGTGCGAGGAAGTGCGCGCTTCCACGCGCACGCTTTCTGCGGCCGCCGCCAGACCCAGAAGCTTCAGCAATGCGTGGTCCAGATCGGATTCGATCAGGTACACGTTGCGGACGGCGCGCGTGAGCGCGACGTAGAGCGCGTTGACGTAGAACTTGTAGATCTCGAGGGACTTGTCTGACTTGTCCCGGGCGCGCCGGTATTCGAGATCGCCGCCTTCGAGGTCGTCCAAGGCCACCCCGGCGGCGACCTCGGCAAACTGGGCGCGCTGGTCCGAGACGAAGCGGTAGAGCACCACATTCTCGTACTCCAGGCCCTTCGCTTCGTGAATCGCGAACACGAGCGGCGTCTGGAAGTAGCGGCGCGCCTCGGCCTTCTGCTCCTCGCGCAGCACGAGCACCGCGAAGCGCGCCGAGCGGCGCGTCTGCTCGTTGAGCGCGCGCTTGGCCGCCTCCCGGTCGGCTACGAGCGTCACGCTGCCCGCGTCCGCGCCGACCGCCTCGACGAGGAAATTGCTCTCGCGATCGATCGAGCCGAAGCGCCGGTGCTTCACCTTGAGCAGCGTGTTGGCGACGCGCGTCGCCTCCTCGCCGTTGCGGAAGTTGGCGCGCAGGATGCGCAGGTCCTGGCGCGCGGCGATCGCCTCGTCGCGCCAGAAGAGCGTCTTCACCTGGCTCCAGGAAAAGAAATTCGGATGCACGATCTGGTTCGAGTCCCCGCAGAGGAGGAAGCGCTCGGGGTGCTTGAGCGTTCGCAGCACGAGCAGGAGCTGCGCCGGGGTGAGATCCTGCGCCTCGTCGATGACCAGGAAATCGTAGCGCGGCGCAGCGCGCGGCAGCCAGTCCTGGGCCACGAGACCCAAGTCGTAGAGCTTCGCCTCCGCGAGCCAGGCGCGGTAGCGCTCGAAAAGGTCGTAGAGCCGGCTGCGCTCCTCCGCGGCAAAAATCGACTGGCGCACCCCGAGCGCTAGATATGCCTCGCGATTCAGCACGCCGCCCGGCTGCGCGGCGATGACGCCGCGGATCTCCTCGAACGCCTGGTGGGAATCGACACCCCTGAATGCCTGCTGCTGGCGCGCGAACCAGCCGCTGAAGTCGCGCCAGCTCGCCTCGCGCCCCGGCGGAACGTGCAGCGTCTCCACGAACTCCCGGTAGGAGAGAAACTCGGCCTCCTGCCCCTCGCGCTCGAAGCCTGCCGCGTAGTACAGCTCGCGTGCGCTCTGGGCAAGATATCCCGAGTGGGTCACGTACAGCACTTCGCCTTCGGCGTGCTTGAGCTTTTCCAGCGCGAGCGCTGTTTTGCCGCTGCCCGCGCCGCCGACCAGCACCAGCGGCGGCGCAATCCGATAGACCGCTTCCTGCGCATCGTCGAAAGAGAGCGGCTTGTCGAGGTAGTGGATCTCGCGCCGCTTCCGGTGCAGATAGGGGAGCGGCGCGGCGTCAAGACGGGCTTCGGCGGGCTCGACGGCCTGAATCCTGTCTTCCTCCACAACCGCACCCTTGAGGAAGCGCGAGCGCTCGTAAGCATGCTGCTCGATCACTTCGAGCGCGAGCGCACAGGTCTCCTCGCCGTGGCGCAGCAGCGTGAAAAGCAGGCGATTGGCGTAATCGAGCCGCGCGCGGTAGAACTTGCCGTGCGCGAGATTGGAGAGTTTCTTCACCTCGGCCGAACGCCAGTCGCCCCGGGCAAGCGCTTCGCACACCTTGCGGTACTGTTCCCGGACGCGGGAGGTGTCCAGGCCCGAATATTCGAGAATGCGCACGCGGGATTATCCGGTGAGCGAGCCTAGGGCCGGAATGGCGTCTGCTCGCGGGGGCCGGTGCGGGGGAAAAATGCTGGAGTGTTGCACTCGAATAGTTATCGTCATTGCGATCTGCTTGCCGTTGTGCGGATTATAAAGCGAGAGGCCACGCCTCGGTTACAACCCGCCTCGCCACAGGTATCATCGACTCCCGCTAGAACAACGCCAAGCGACTCCCGCCTTCTGCACCGAGAACGATTAACCGCACTTGAGGAAACCCCATGACGAACAAATACAACGATCTGCGCGAATGGCTCGAACAGGTCGAGGCGATCGGCGAGTTGGCGCATCCCCTGGGCGCGGACTGGAACCTGGAGATCGGCGCCATTTCCGAGATCGACTACAAGAAGCGCGGCCCGGCGCTCCTGTTCGACCAGATCAAGGGCTATCCCGCCGGCTACCGCCTGCTCACCTCCTCGACCAACAGCGCCCGCCGCATGGGCCTCACCCTGCGCCTGGGAAGCGAGCACAGCGACGCTTCGCTGGTGGCCGAATTGCGCGGCGCGCCCAACCGCTGGGAGCAGGCTTCGAGGGATTTCGACCCGGTGTACGTCGAAACCGGGCCGGTATTCGAGAACGTGATGGAAAGCGACGCGGTCGACCTGATGAAGTTCCCCGCGCCGCTCTGGCACGAGCTGGACGGCGGGCGCTACATCGGCACCGGGGTGGCGGTGGCCACGGTCGACCCGGAAAGCGGATGGGTGAACCTGGGCGCGTACCGCACGATGCTCAAGGACAGGAATCACGTCAACCTCGGCATCCACCAGGGCAAACACGGCTACATCCACATCCAGAAATGGATGGAACGTGAAGGGCGCGCTCCGGTCGTGATCCACATCGGCATGGACCCGCTGTTCCTGATGCTGGGCGGGGTCGAAGTACCCACGGGGGTGAGCGAGCTCAACTACGCCGGGGCGATCCGCGGCGAGCCGCTGAAAGTGGTGAAGAGCACCATCACCGGACTGCCGATCATCGCCGACGCCGAGATCGTGCTCGAAGGCTGGATCAAGAAAGGCGACAAGTCCGACGAGGGCCCGTTCGGCGAATGGACCGGCTACTACGCGAGCGGCGTGGGCCAGGAGCCTTTCCTCAGGATCGAGCGCGTTCTCCATCGCAACAACCCGATCATGCTCGGCTCGCCGCCGGCCAGGCCGCCGCACGATTTTTCGTACATGCGCACCATCATGAAGTCGGCATTGATCTTCGACGCGCTCGTCGCGGCGGGGATCCCCGAGGTCAAGGGGGTCTATGCGCCCGAGTGCGGCGGCGCCCGCCAGCTCGTGGTCGTCGCCATCCGCCAGCGCTACGCCGGGCACGCGCGGCAGGCGGCGATGGTCGCATCGCAGTGCCACGCGGCGGCCTACATGGGCAAGTACACGATCGTGGTGGACGAGGATATCGATGTCACGAACCTGGAGGAGGTGATGTGGGCGGTGTGCACGCGCACCGATCCGTCCACCAGTATCGACTTCATCCGCCGCGCCTGGGCGAGCAAAGCCGAGCCGATGCTGCGCAAAGGCCAGCCGCTGTTCAATTCGCGCGCCGTGATCGACGCCTGCCGTCCCTACGAGTGGATCGACGAGTTCCCCAAGCTTGCCCAGGTCGATCCCGGTTACCTGCGCGAAACCGAGAAGAAGTGGAGCGCACTGTTCACCGCGGGCGGCACCTAGGCCGGCGCGGACAGGCTACAATCATTTAGCGGAAACTTTCGCGCCTCTGCGGCCTCTATCGAAAGGAGGTCATCGGGAAATGAATATCGCACCTAAGCTGGTGGCGCTGCTTGCAGCCGGCATCACGCCGCTGCCCGCGGCGGCCAGCGCGTCATACGACGCGCTCATCGACGCGCGCGAGGTGATCTGCGAATTCCAGAAGAGCGGCGTCGCTCCCCGGCGCGGCGGCGAGCCCGACATGCTCCTCGTCGTCGAGGGAATCGATGCGGGCGCGCGCGATACGCGCATCGTCTCCAGCCGCTCCGTCGGGGCCAAGCCGGTTCGCGTCTATCCCTCCGACACCGGCGTGCACTTCGTCCAGGACCTGTCGGGGAGCGTCATCGTGACCACCGTCCTCGCCTGCGACGCCTGGAAGGCGAGACGGGACGGCACGCGGACTTGCCGGCGCTTTCCGGCGGTCAACGCCTGGCATTTCGACCAGTCGGTGCACCAGAATCCCGATCGCGCCTTTGTGCGCCTGGCCAGCTCCTCGTACTCCGGGTTCTGCGAGCCGTGGAACGTCGAGTGAAGCGGGCGCCGAACGCGCCGATACTGGGGAGGTGGATCCTGCATCGGCGCGCAGCGAGGACTGTGTTTTGAACGGGCTGGTCTTCATTGAAATCGAGAAATTCGCGCAATCGCGGCTGGGCGACGAGGCGTGGCGGGAGATCGTTCGCCTGGCAGGCGTTCCGTCGCGGATCTATTTCCGCATCTCCGATTACGCGGATGAGGAAGCGGTCGCCCTTCTTTCGGCATTGTCGGCCAGGCTGAAGGAACCCGTCGCGGCGGTTCTGGAGAGTCTCGGCGAGTTCATAGTCCCCGATCTCATCATGATGTCCCGGTACTGGATCAACCCCGAGTGGAAGACCCTGGACCTCATCGCCAACACGGAGCAAACCGTTCACCAGATGCTGCGCAGCGAAGGCTCGTACAACAGCCCGCCCAGATTGCAGTGCCGCAAAAGCGGCCCGCACGAGGTAATCGTGAGGTATGACTCCCCGCGCAAGATGTGCGCTCTCGCGAAGGGCATCGTCTCGGGCCTGGCCAAACACTACGAGGAGAGAGTTGCCATCACCGAGCCGACCTGCATGCTCAGAGGCGACCCGGCGTGCGAGCTTATCGTCAAGGTTACCTCGCCCGCGCCCTGAGGACTTGCGCCGCTGCCGCCTCTGCTCGAGGACGTGCTCGCGCGGCGCAAGCTCGCGAAGCTGTGCGCGCCAGCCGCGCGAGCGATCGATCCTGACCCTGTCCACGCCCCCACGTCGCCGCTTGACCTCGTGGCGGGCTGAGCGGAGAATGGGCCACTGTATTTCGAATTATGGGTAGCCATATGAAGACGACCGTAGAGATTTCAGATGCGCTGCTCAGCGAGGCAAGGAAGGTGGCCAGGCGGGAAGGCACGACCGTGAAAATCCTCATCGAGCAGGGTCTGCGCCACGCCGTTTCGCAGCGCAAACTGCGCCGCCCGTTTCGGCTGCGAAAGGCGACGTTCAAGGGGAAGGGACTTAGCGCGGAAGCAAGGAGCGCCGGCTGGGCGCGGCTGAGGGAATTGGGCTATGAGGGACGCGGCGGGTGATCGCCGTCGACACCAATATCCTCGTCTACGCGCATCGCGAGGACTCCGAGTGGCACGCGAGCGCCCTTGCGCGGGTCAAACAACTTGCGGAAGGCCGGGCGCCGTGGGCCATTCCCTGGCCCTGCATCCATGAATTCCTGGCGATCGTATCCCATCCTCGGATCTTCTCCCCGCCTACGCCGATCGCGAGGGCAATTGATCAGGCGGATGCGTGGCTGGAGTCGCCGACGGTCGCGCTGCTCGCGGAATCTGAAACGTACTGGCTCCAGCTCCGCGCCCTGGTGTTGAGCAGCAAGGTCGTCGGCCCTAACGTGCATGACGCGCGCATTGCGGCGCTGTGCTTGCAGCACGGTGTCAGCGAACTGTGGTCGGCCGACCGCGACTTCGGGCGTTTTCCGGACTTGAAGGTGACAAATCCGCTTGTCGGTTGAAGGCAGCGCGCCACCATCGGCGGCGGCAGCAAAGTTGCCATCGTCCTGGGTCAGGCATGAGCGGCCGATGCCGTGCTCGCCGACGCATTCAATGCGGAATCGAATATCGCGACGGCGCGCGTCCAGCCCGCGGACGCCCCGCGAATCTTGTGCGGAAAGCAGCAAATGGTGAAGCCGTTGGGCGGCAGGGCCTCCAGATTGTGAAGCTTCTCGAGGTGGCAATAGCCGATGTCCCTGCCCGCCTTGTGGCCCTCCCAGATGAGCGACGCATCACGCGTTTGCCGGTACATCTCCGCGGTATGCACGAAGGGCGCATCCCAGCTCCAGCCATCGGTGCCGGTCACCCGGATGCCGTGCTCCAGCAGGTATACGGTCGCCTCGTAGCCCATTCCGCACCCTGCGGAAACATAATCGTCGCAACCGTAGCGCGAGCCCGCGCGCGTGTTGACCACCACGATCTCCAGCGGACTCAAAGCGTGTCCGATGCGGCGGAGCTCGTCTTCGACGTCCTTCGCGGTCACCACGTAGCCATCGGGCTTGGCGCGGAAGTCCAGCTTGACGCCGGGCTGAAAGCACCATTCGAGCGGTATCTCGTCGATGGTGCTGGAGCGCACCGGTTTGCCCAACGCCTTGTTCATGGTGGAATGAAAATGGTACGGCGCGTCCAGGTGCGTTCCGTTGTGCGTCGTGAGCTGAACCTTCTCCAAGGCCCAGGCCTCCCCATCGGGCAGATCCTCCTTCTTCAGTCCCGGAAAGAAATCGGAGAGCCGCTCGAACGTCTGTTGGTGCGTGAAGTATTCGATCTGCGGGTTCATCGCCGGAGGATCGGACTTGACGTCGTTTTCCAGATAGATGGACAGGTCGACAAAGCGGCGCACGGGTCTCTCCGTTGATTGGCGATGTATCGCCGGGCGTTCGTTGTGGATAGTATCGCGCCGATTAAGTAGCGCGATGAGCACGCGTCCGTATTAACGAGTGCGGTATTTGGCACGCAGTCTTCTCTGCACGCGGCGGCTCGGGCTCTGACATGAGAATAGCAACCTCACTGCGAACCCGCTCCTCAGGTACGAAGCTGCACGAACTCACCCGCGCGCGGTTATGGCTTGTTGACCCAAAATCCCATCGTTGGCTCCAGCACCTTCGAGCCAAAGTCAAGGTAGCCCTTGCCGGCGATGTAGTCAGCGAGCGCCGTACCGCCCTTCGCCTCCAGACTCGGGGCGTAGAAGTACCAGTTGGACAGGTTCGCATCCCAGGCCCACAGCGTGGTGAGATTTATCGGAACCTCTCCCGCCTGCGACGGCGGTGCCCCGATTGACGCGTTGAACTGGCTCGGCGTCTTGCTATCCCCGATTGCGATCAGGTTCCACCCGGTCGCAAGCTTCGAAGCCCCGGTGGACGGGTCGCTCTGGAAAGCGCTCGTTACGGTCGGCGCGCCGCCCGCGACAGGGCTAGTGAAAGCGGTCTTGGCGTTCACCCAGAACCCTTCGCCGCTACCGACAGTGGCCAGCACGTCGTAGCCCTTGCCCGCCGCATAGTCACTCAGCTGCTGCCCCGCGAGGGAAGGCGCGTAGAGCGCCCATTTGGTGGCGGCAGCGACCCACGTCCACACGGTCACCACCCTGTTGGCGTCGCCAAAAGTCGATGGCACGTCGATCGCTTCGCCGGAGCTGTTACCCATCAGGTTCCAGCCGGACACCAAGCTGAAGTTTCCGCCGCCGGCCAAAGTCGTGGTGGTTGTGGACCCGATGGTCGTTGTGGTCGAACTGGTGGTCGTGGTGCCCGCGGTGGTCGTCGTGGTCGGTGCTGCAGTCGTTGTCGTGGTGGTGCTCGTTGTCGGTACGACTGTGGTGGTCGTGGTTGGCGCGACCATCGTTGTAGTTGTACTCGTGGTGCTCGTCGTTGAAGTGGTCGAAGTCGTCGTCGGTGCTTGAGTGGTGGTCGTGGTGCTCGCGGTAGTTGTCGTGATCGCTGCCGTGGTTGTGGTCGAGGTGGTGGTCGTCGTATCCCCGCCCAAATAACGAGCCACGGCGATGTAGTTCCCGGCATTACCGGCGGCATTGCCAGCGGCGATGATCTTGCCATCGGCTTGAATCGCCACCGCGCCTGCCGAACCCTGGGACTCGGCTACCGCTGCGGTGACCTTGCCGGCGCTGCCAAAGCCCGCGTCCAGCGTGCCGTCGGGAAGATAGCGAACCAACGCGAAGTCCCAGGCGACTGCGCTGCTGCTGTTGGACCCTGCGATCACGATTTTTCCGTCGGCCTGAAGGGCGACGGCGTTAGCCGAATCATTGATGGATCCGACCGCAGTGGTGAGCTTTCCTCCACTGCCGAAACTGTTGTCAATTGAACCATCACTGTTGTAGCGCGCCAGCGCAATCACCGCGCCGGTCGCATCCGTCTGGCTCGATCCGGCAAGGATGATCTTGCCGTCGGGCTGGATGGCGATCTCGCTGGCGTAGTCGTCCATCGTTCCGACCGGAGTCATCACCTTGCCACCAGCACCAAAAGCCGGATCGGGAGATCCGTCCGCTGTGAAGCGCAGCAGGACAAAATCGTGGTTTGCGCCGTTATAGCTATAACCGGCGACGAGGATCTTGCCGTCCGGCTGAATAGCGATTGCGCTGGCGACATCATCGCCCGATCCACCGGCGTCGATCACTTTGCCCAGGTTACCGAAGGTACTGTCGAGAGTCCCATTGCTGTTGTAGCGCGCCAAAGCGATGTTGTAGTTGCTGCCCGGAACGGAACCCGCGGCGACGATCTTGCCGTCCGACTGAATCGCAACCGCGCTCGCCCAGCCGCCGCCTGTACCGAGCGATGTCGACACCTTGCCGCCGCTGCCGAAAGTGCTGTCGAGCGTTCCATTTGCGTTGTAG
>JACPRN010000120.1 GCA_016189945.1 Betaproteobacteria bacterium | reverse complement strand
GCCCGGGGACAACGTGTCGATGACGGTCACGCTGATCCAGCCCATTGCCATGGAAGAGGGCCTGCGCTTTGCCATCCGCGAGGGCGGCAGGACCGTCGGCGCCGGCGTGGTGGCGAAAATCATCGAGTAACCAGAGGCGGAATCGAGGCCCCGACAAAGCATGCAAAGCCAGAAAATCAGAATTCGTTTGAAGGCGTTCGACTACCGGCTGATCGATCAGTCGGCGCTGGAGATCGTCGATACGGCCAAGCGCACCGGCGCGGTGGTCAAGGGTCCGATCCCTTTGCCCACCCGTATCGAGCGCTTCGACGTGCTTCGCTCGCCGCACGTGAACAAGACCTCGCGCGACCAGTTGGAGATCCGCACCCATCTGCGCCTGATGGACATCATCGACCCGACCGACAAAACCGTCGATGCGCTGATGAAGCTCGATTTGCCGGCCGGCGTCGATGTGGAGATCAAGTTGTGAGGACCTAGGTCCTGTGTCGTTGAACCGGCCGGCCAATTGTAGCCGGCACCTCAGAAGAGGGTAGAAAAATGAGCTTAGGACTTGTCGGCCGCAAGGTCGGCATGACCCGCATCTTCACCGATGAAGGGGATTCCACCCCGGTGACGGTGCTGGACGTGTCCGACAACCGCGTCACCCAGATCAAGACGCCTTCTTCGGACGGCTACGGCGCCGTGCAGGTCACCTTCGGCAGGCGCCGGCCATCGCGCGTGATCAAGGCGGCTGCGGGTCATTTTGCCAAGGCGGCGGTCGAGGCGGGCCACCTCCTGAAGGAGTTTCGCGTCGCCGAGCCGGATCTCGCCAACCTCAAGGTCGGCGAGAAGGTCGGCATCGGCATTTTTCAGGTGGGGCAGAGGGTCGATGTCAGCGGTACCTCCCAGGGCAAGGGCTTCGCGGGGGTGATCAAGCGACACAACTTCGCCTCGAATCGCGCCAGCCATGGAAATTCGGTTTCGCACCGCAAACCGGGCTCGACCGGCCAGGCGCAGGATCCGGGCCGCGTGTTTCCGGGCAAGCGCATGGCCGGACATCTCGGCGCGGTGAAGCGCACGGTCCAGTGCCTCGAGATCGTGCGCATCGACCCTGATCGCCAGTTGCTGCTGATCAAGGGCGCCGTTCCGGGGAGCAAGGGTGGCGACGTGATCGTGCGCCCGACGGCGAGGCCGAAGAAGCGCGCGGCCGCCGCTGCGGCGCCGGCGAAGAAGAAGTGAGGGCGGCAATGGAACTCAAGATCATTGACGATCAGGGCCAGAGCCAGGCGACGATCGCGGCCTCCGATGCGCTGTTCGGACGCGAGTTCAACCGCGCTCTCGTGCATCAGATCGTGACCGCGTACCAGGCCAACGGCCGCAGGGGGACCCGCGCGCAGAAGGCCCGTGGAGACGTGCGCCACTCGGGTAAGAAGCCGTGGCGCCAGAAGGGTACCGGACGGGCGCGTGCGGGCGACACGGCAAGCCCGTTGTGGCGCGGCGGCGGCAGAATCTTCCCCAACCTGCCCGACGAGAACTTCGCGCAAAAGGTCAACCGCAAGATGTACCGCGCCGGCATGTGTTCGATTCTGTCGCAGTTGGCGCGCGAGGACCGTCTGAAGGTCGTCGACAGCTTCGTGGTGGAGGCGCCGAAGACCAGGCTGCTGGCGCGCAAGATCAAGGAGATGGGTCTCGAATCGGCGCTCGTCATCACCGACAGCGTTGACCATAACCTGTATCTCTCGGCGCGCAACCTCGCCAACGTCGAGGTGCGCGACGTCGATCACGCCGATCCGGTTTCACTGGTCCATTTCAGGAACGTGATCCTCACGCGCAAGGCGGTGGCGAGATTCGAGGAGTTGCTGAAATGAGCGCGAGAGAAGAACGCTTGATGAAGATATTGCTTTCGCCGACAGTGTCGGAGAAAAGCACCTTCGTGGGCGAAAAGCACAACCAGGTGGTATTTCGCGTCAGCGAAGACGCGACCAGGCCCGAGATCAAGGCCGCCGTCGAGCTGCTCTTCAAGGTCAAGGTGAAGGGCGTTCAGGTATCCAACGTCAAGGGCAAGGAAAAGCGCTTTGCGGGTTCGCTGGGGCGGCGGCGGAACTGGAAGAAGGCTTACGTTTCGCTCGCGGCGGGGCAGGAAATCAACTTTCAGGCGTTGGAGTAGGCCATGGCGCTCGTCAAGATCAAACCGACCTCCAATGGCCGCCGCGGAGTTGTCAAGCTCGTCAACGCCAACCTCTACAAGGGGCGTCCGCTTTCCTCGCTGGTGGAGAAGAAGAACCGCAAGTCCGGCCGCAACAACCTGGGCCGGATCACCACGCGCCACCAGGGCGGCGGGCACAAGCAGCACTATCGCGTCGTCGATTTTCTGCGCAGCAAGGATGGCATTTCCGCCAAGGTCGAGCGCATCGAATACGATCCGAATCGCAGTGCCAACCTGGCGCTGCTCTGCTACGCCGACGGCGAGCGGCGCTACATCATCTCGCCCAAGGGGCTCGTCGCGGGCGCGCAGCTCATCTCGGGGGCGGAAGCGCCGATCAAATCGGGCAACGCACTGCCCTTGAGGAACATCCCCGTCGGCACCACCATTCATTGCGTCGAATTGCAGCCGGGCAAGGGCGCGCAGATGGCGCGCGCGGCCGGTACGTCGGTGCAGCTGCTTGCGCGCGAGGGCAGCTACGCGCAGGTGCGCATGCGCTCGGGCGAAATCCGCAAGGTGCACGTCGATTGCCGCGCGACCATCGGCGAGGTCGGCAACGAGGAACACAGCCTGCGCTCGATCGGCAAGGCGGGCGCCATGCGCTGGCGCGGCGTGCGTCCAACGGTGCGCGGCGTGGCGATGAATCCGATCGACCATCCGCACGGCGGCGGCGAAGGCAAGACCGCGGCGGGGCAGCACCCGGTGAGCCCATGGGGCGTGCTCACCAAGGGCTACAAGACGCGCAAGAACAAGCGCACGCGCAGCATGATCATCCAGTTCCGGCACAAGCGATAGGGACGCAAGACCATGGGACGTTCGATTAAAAAAGGACCTTTCGTAGACCGGCATCTGCTGGACAAGATCGAATCGGCGCGCGCAGTCAACGACAAGCGGCCGATCAAGACGTGGTCGCGCCGCTCCACCATCCTGCCGGATTTTGTCGGGCTGACCATCGCCGTGCACAACGGCAAGCAGCATGTGCCCGTTTACATCTCGGAGAACATGGTCGGGCACAAACTGGGCGAGTTCGCGATGACGCGCATATTCAAAGGCCACTCGGCCGACCGGAAGGTGGCGGCCCCGTCACCGATCGCGCCGAAGAAGTAGGAGCGAACGATGGAAACCAAAGCCAAGCTTTACGGCGCGCGCCTCTCGGCGCAGAAGGGCCGCCTGGTCGCCGACCAGGTTCGCGGACTGCCGGTCGACAGGGCGCTGAACATACTCAGCTTCAGTCCGAAGAAGGGCGCGCGCTTGATCAAGAAAGTGCTCGAATCGGCGATCGCCAACGCCGAGCACAACGAGGGCGCCGACATCGACGAGCTCAGGGTGCAGCGGATCATGGTCGAGCGGGGCACGCCGCTCAAGCGCTTCACGGCGCGGGCCAAAGGCCGCGGCAACCGCATCGTCAAGCCGACGAGCCATATTTTCATCACCGTGGGCGAGCCCGAGGCCAAGCGCAAACCAACGCGCGGTTCGACCAAACAGGCAAAGGGATAAAGGTACGCCATGGGACAGAAGATCCACCCGATCGGGTTTCGGCTCAGCATCAACAAAGACTGGTCCTCGCGCTGGTACGCGAATTCCAGGAACTTCGGCGGCATGCTGATCGAAGACGTCAAGGTTCGCGACTACCTCAAGCGCAAGCTCGCGCATGCTTCGGTATCGAAAGTCATCATCGAGCGGCCGGCCAAGGACGCGCGCATCACCATCCACAGCGCGAGGCCCGGCGTGGTGATCGGAAAGAAGGGCGAGGACATCGAGGTCCTGAAGACAGATTTGCGCAAGCTTCTCGGCGTGCAGATGGTGCATGTCAATATCGAGGAAGTGCGCAAGCCCGAAACCGACGCGCAGCTTGTCGCCGACTCGATCGCGCAGCAGTTGGAAAAGCGCATCATGTTCCGGCGCGCCATGAAGCGTGCGATGCAGAACGCGATGCGACTGGGCGCCCAGGGCATCAAGATCATGAGCGCGGGCAGGCTGAACGGCATAGAGATTGCGCGCACCGAGTGGTATCGGGAAGGGCGGGTGCCGCTGCATACGATGCGCGCCAACATCGACTACGGATTCTCCGAGGCCAAGACGACCTACGGGGTCATCGGCATCAAGGTGTGGGTCTACAAGGGCGAGATGCCGGCGAAGAGCGACCAGCTTGTCGCCCCGCCGGCCCCGGCTGCGACCGAGGAGCCGGCCGCCAGGAAGGTGAGGAAGGCTCCGGTCAGGCCGCGCAGCGAGGAGAAGGCCGCCGAAGGTGCTCCAGCGCCTTCCGGCGCGGCGGAGGCCAAGCCCAGGGCGCCGGCGCGCGCGCCGCGTGCGCGCAAGCCGGCGGCTGCGGCGGCGGCCAAGTCGGCAGCGGAGAAGGACCGTGCCGCGGCCGATGCCGGTGCGGCGACGGCAAAACCCAAGGTGACGACAACGGTTAAGCGCGTGCGCAGGGCCAAGGAAGGCGACGCCGGCGGAGACGAGAAAAAGTAGGAGAGAGACATGCTGCAGCCAGCACGAACCAAGTACCGCAAACAGCAAAAGGGCCGCAACCGCGGCGTAGCAACGCGCGGCGCCAAGGTGTCATTCGGCGAGTACGGCCTGAAGGCGACCACTCGCGGACGCATTACGTCGCGCCAGGTCGAGGCGGCAAGACGCGCCATGACGCGCCACATCAAGCGCGGCGGACGGGTGTTCATCCGCATCTTTCCGGACCAGCCGATTTCGCAGAAGCCGGCCGAAGTCCGCATGGGCAACGGCAAGGGAAATCCGGAGTATTTCATTGCCCAGATTCGGCCCGGAAAAGTGCTCTACGAAATGGACGGCGTCGACGAAGTTACCGCGCGTGCCGCTTTTGCGCTTGCCGCCGCGAAGCTTCCGGTCCTGACCACTTTCGTCTACCGCCAGATGGGGTGAGCGATGAAGACCAGTGAACTTCGCGCGAGGGATCGGGCAGACCTGGAGAAGGAATTGCATGAATTGCTGAAGGCGCAATTTTCGCTGCGTATGCAGAAGGGGACGCAGCAGCTCACGAACAACAGTCAATTGAAGAAGGTGCGGCGCGACATTGCCAGGGTGCGCACCATCATGCATGAGAAGGCGATGGCCAAATGAGCGAGCAACGCAAGACTCACCGGACGCTGACGGGGCGGGTGGTCAGCGACAAGATGGACAAGACCGTGACGGTGCTGATCACGCGCCGGGTCACCCACCCGCTCTACGGCAAGATCGTGACGCGCTCCAGGAAATATCACGCCCACGACGAGAAGAACGAATGCCATCAAGGCGACCTTGTCATGATCGAGGAGTGCCGGCCGCTATCGCGGACCAAAGCCTGGCGGGTGAGCCAACTGATCGAGAAGGCACGCGAGGTTTGAAGCAGCACCGAAGTCGCATGCATGACTTGCAGCCAAGACGCTTCTGAACGTATAATAACCGGCTTTCCCGTCTTGCCACGCCCTCCGGCGAAGGCCGAGCGCGGCCGGCGGCGGGATTCCTGCCCGGACTGGGTCCAAGACTGTCTGCAGGCGACATGCAACACCCGCCTCAGGGCGGCAGCAGCACCCGCCTTGTGGCGGCGTCGCCGGCGGGATAAGTTGGAGAGTTCAAATGATTCAAATGCAGACGGTGCTCGATGTCGCCGACAACACCGGTGCACGCTCGGTGATGTGCATCAAGGTGCTTGGCGGCTCCAAGCGCCGCTATGCCAACATCGGCGATGTGATCAAGGTGAGCGTCAAGGACGCGGCCCCGCGCGGGCGCGTGAAGAAGGGCGAAATTTACCACGCGGTCGTGGTGCGCACCGCCAAGGGCGTGCGGCGCGCCGACGGCAGCCTGATCCGCTTCGACGCGAACGCCGCGGTATTGCTGACGCCCAAGATGGAGCCGATCGGCACGCGCATTTTCGGTCCTGTGACCAGGGAGCTTCGCACCGAGCGCTTCATGAAGATCGTGTCGCTCGCTCCGGAGGTGCTGTGAGAGGAGCCCGAACGTGAACAAGATCCGCAAGGGTGACGACGTCATCGTGATCGCTGGCCGCGACAAGGGGAAGCGCGGCACGGTGCTGCGCCGCGTGGACGGCGATCATCTGCTTGTCGAAGGCGTCAACCGCGTGAAGAAGCACATGCGCCCCAATCCCGCGAAGGGCGTCACCGGCGGCATCGTCGACAAGGACATGCCGATTCACGTGTCGAACGTCGCGCTGTACAACCCGCAGACAAAGAAAGCCGACCGTGTGGGGATCAAGGTGGTCGAGGACGGTCGCAAGGTACGCGTTTTCAAGTCCAACGACGAAATGGTGGACGCCTGATCGGCAAGGACGGTGCAAGACTCATGGCTCGCTTGCAAAACTATTACCGCGAAACGGTCGTGCCGGAGCTGATGAAGAAGTTCGGCTACGCGACAAAGATGCAGGTCCCGCGCATTTCCAAGATCACGCTCAACATGGGCGTCGGAGAGGCCACAGCGGACAAGAAGATACTCGACAACGCTGTCGGCGACATGGCCAAGATCGCCGGTCAGAAGCCGGTGATAACCAAAGCGAGGACTTCAATTGCGACGTTCAAGATCCGCAAGGATCTTCCCATCGGCTGCATGGTCACGCTGCGCGGCAAGCGCATGTTCGAATTCCTGGATCGGCTGGTGTCGGTCGCGATACCGCGCATTCGCGATTTCCGCGGCGTATCCGGCCGCGCATTCGACGGCCGCGGCAATTATTCGCTCGGGGTCAAGGAACAGATCATTTTCCCCGAGATCGAGTACGACAAGATCGACGCCCTGCGGGGCATGAACATCAGCATTACCACGACGGCGAAGACCGACGAGGAAGCGCGCGCGCTGCTCGCTGCTTTCCGCTTTCCCTTCAAGAGCAACTGAGAGACAGGCACATGGCCAAGCGCGCACTTATCAATCGTGATCAGAAGCGTCGCAAGACGGTGGCGAAGTTCTCCGCCCGGCGCGCGGCGCTGCTCGCGACCATCAACGACTCGAGGCAATCCGATGAGGCCCGCGCCGAGGCGCGAGCCAAGCTCCAGCAGTTGCCGCGCGACGCTTCGCCGGTTCGCTTGCGCAACCGTTGCGAGCTTACCGGCCGGCCCCGCGGCGTGTACCGGAAGTTCGGCCTCGGGCGCGGCAAACTGCGCGAGATTGCGATGCGCGGGGAGATACCCGGCGTGATCAAGGCGAGTTGGTAACGGGAGGCCCGAGGATGAGCATGACCGATCCCATCTCCGACATGTTGACCCGCATCCGCAACGCGCAGGGCAACCAGAAGACCAGCGTCACGATGCCCGCATCGAGGCTGAAGGCCGCCATCGCGCAGGTGCTCAAGGACGAAGGCTACATCGACGGGTTCGCGGTGCGCCAAAGCGATGGAAAGTCCGAGCTTGAAATCAGCCTGCGCTACTACGCCGGGGAACCGGTGATCGAAAGAATAGAACGCGTCTCGCGTCCCGGCCTGCGCATCTACAAGGGACGCAATGACATACCCAAGGTGATGAACGGCTTCGGGATCGCCATTGTGTCCACCTCGCAGGGCGTCATGACCGACAGAAAAGCGCGCGCCACCGGGGTCGGCGGCGAAGTGCTGTGCATCGTTGCCTGAGGGGGAAAGATGTCGCGCATTGCAGACTATCCCGTGGCCGTGCCGAAAGGCGTCGACGTGACGCTCTCGGGCGAGGCGGTCGCCGTCAAGGGCCCGCTCGGCACGCTGACGCAACGGCTCCAGGGCAGCGTGAAGATCAGCAGAGAAGGCGACCAACTGAAGTTCCAGGCAGCCGACGATTCGGACTTCGCCGATGCGATGTCCGGGACGGTGCGCGCGCTGGTTGCCAACATGGTGGCCGGCGTTACCAAGGGGTTCGAGAAGAAATTGACGCTGGTCGGCGTCGGCTTTCGCGCGCAGGCGCAGGGCGACAAGCTCAATCTTTCGCTCGGGTTCTCGCACCCAATCGTTCACGAGATGCCCAAGGGAATCAAGGTCGAGACGCCGAGCATGACCGAAATCCTGATCAAGGGACTCGACAAGCAGCTTGTCGGCCAGGTCGCCGCCGAAGTGCGCAGCTACCGCCCGCCCGAGCCGTACAAGGGCAAAGGGGTTCGCTACGCCGACGAGAGGGTGGTCATCAAGGAAACCAAGAAGAAGTAACGGGGCACGGCCATGATCGACAAGAAACGAGCGAGGTTGCGCAGGGCGGCCAAGGCGAGGCACAAGATCTATCAGTTGAAGCGCGCGCGCCTGGCGGTGCACCGTTCCAACTGCCATATCTACGCGCAGGTATTTTCTGCCGACGGCACCAAGGTGCTCGCGAGCGCCTCCACTGCGGAGAAGGAAATCCGGGTGTCGATCCCGAGCGGCGGAAACAAGGCCGCGGCCGCCGTGGTGGGCAAGCGCATCGCCGAGAAGGCGAAAGGTCTGGGAATCAGCGAGGTTGCCTTCGACCGCGCGGGCTACAAGTACCACGGCCGGGTCAAGGCGCTGGCCGAAGCGGCG
>JACPRN010000125.1 GCA_016189945.1 Betaproteobacteria bacterium | reverse complement strand
GCTGCTGCTTTTCATCGACAAGGTAAGCAACTTTGTCGGACAGGCATTTTCCTGGCTGATCGTCGCCCTCACCCTGCACGTAAGCTGGGAGGTGTTCTCGCGCTACGTGCTGGACAGCCCGCGCGCCTGGGCTTTCGACGCCATGATCATGATGTACGGGACGCTGTTCATGATGGCCGGGGCCTACACCCTGGCCCAGAACAGCCATGTGCGCGGGGACGTCATCTATGGCTTTTTCACGCCGCGGGCGCAGGCGATCCTCGATCTCATCCTCTACATCGTGTTTTTCATTCCCGGAGTGATCGCGCTCGTGTGGGCCGGTTACACCTACGCCGCGGAATCCTGGGCGATCAACGAGCACTCCAACATCACCGCCGGGGGACCGCCGGTCTACCCCTTCAAGACGGTTATCCCGGTTGCCGGCGGTTTCGTGCTGCTCCAGGGGATCGTCGAGATCATCCGCTGCATCATCTGCATCAAGCAGGGCGAATGGCCCTCGCGCAAGGCCGACGTCCAGGAAGTGGATGTGGACAAGCTCAAGGAAATGATGCACGTCAGGGACGAGGACATCCAGAAACTCGATGAATACGTCACGCGCAAGGAGCCCGCCAAGTGAAGTTGCGCAAGGAACTCTGGTTCGGCTTCTCGCTGATGGCGGCGATCGTCATCCCGGTGATCCTGCTCACGCCGTGGGGGAATCTCACCAACGGGGACCTGGGCTTGATGATGCTTGCGCTGATCTGCGTCGGCATCATGCTCGGCTTTCCCACCGCTTTCACGCTCATGGGGATGGGCGTCTTTTTTGCCTGGCTCGCCTACCGCAGCGTAGACCCGGCGACCGCGGGCCAGCGGGTGCTCGACCTGTTCGTGCAGCGCACCTACGGGGTGATGTCGAACGACGTCCTGATCGCGATTCCGCTGTTCCTGTTCATGGGTTATCTGGTCGAGCGCGCGCAGTTGATCGACCGTCTGTTCAGGAGCCTGCATCTCGCGACCGCGCGTGTGCCGGGGTCGCTTGCGGTGGCCACCATCGTCACCTGCGCCATTTTCGCCACGGCCACCGGGATCATCGGCGCGGTGGTCACCTTGATGGGGCTGCTCGCGTTTCCGGCGATGCTGAAAGCCGGGTATAACGTCAGGATATCCGCCGGAGTGGTCACCGCGGGCGGGTGTTTGGGCATCATGATCCCGCCCTCGGTGCTGCTGATCGTGTACGGCGCCGTGGCCGGGGTATCGGTGGTGCAGCTCTACGCCGGTGCTTTTCTCCCCGGCGTCATGCTGGGGACACTGTATATCGGTTACATCGTGTTGCTTGCCAAGTGGAAACCCCAGCTCATGCCGCCGCTCTCGGAGGAGGACCGGCGCGTCGAGCTTCGGCCCTGGGTGCAGAAGCTGGCGCGCCAAGGCGGCAACGCCTTGATCGGGCTCGCGCGAGCGCTTGCCGCAGGGGGCGAAGTCACCAGGCGCAGGGTGCTCGCGCAGCTTGTGGTGACGCTGGTGCCGGCTGTGTTCATCGCCGCGGTGCTGGGAATTACCTACCGTGTGGCAACCGCGCCGGAAGTGGTGGCGAGCACCGCCGGCCTGGTCGAGGCCGGGGGCACCGTCGCGGCGCCCGAACTGGAAAGGGAAGCCTCAGCGGGAATCATCGGCGAACCCGAAGCGGAGGAGCAGGACTCGGAGCTCAGCGAAGCCCCGGCTGAAGAGGCGGCCAAGCCCGAGGAAAATACAGCGGAGGGCGTGCAGGAGCCGCCGGGCTCTGAGCCGGCAGCCGAAGACAAACGCGCCGAAGCACCAGCCGCGGCACCCGAGCGGCTCCCGGTGCCGCTGTGGCTGTGGGTCGTCTTCGGCGTCGGTATTGCCGCAATCGCGGTGATCTACCGGCTCTGGAACTGGGAGCGGCTTGAGGTGTTCAAATTGCTTCTCACCTCGTTTTTTCCCCTCGCGCTGCTGATCGTGGCTGCGCTCGGCTCGATCGTGTTCGGGCTGGCGACGCCTTCGGAGGCGGCTGCGGTCGGCGCATTCGGCGGATTCGTCCTGGCGGGGGTCTACCGCTTTGTCGGCCACTGGCGCGAGGCTCAGTCCGGCGGCACGGATATCGGCAAGACGATCTGGAACACGGTGAAAGCGCTGGGCGTCATCGTCAAGGAGTCGTCCTTCCTCACCGCCAAGACGAGCGCCATGGTCTGCTGGCTGTTCGTCGGCTCCGGAATTTTCTCGGCGGCGTTCGCGCTCTTGGGCGGTCAGGAGCTCATCGAGAAATGGGTGCTGTCGCTCGACATGACGCCGGTGCAGTTCATGATCCTCGCCCAGTTCATCATCTTCATCCTCGGCTGGCCGCTGGAGTGGACGGAGATCATCATCATCTTCATGCCGATCTTCATTCCGCTGCTGCCGCACTTCAACATCGATCCCCTGTTCTTCGGCTTGCTGGTGGCGCTTAACCTGCAGACCGCGTTCCTGTCGCCGCCGGTGGCGATGGCCGCGTTCTATCTCAAGGGCGTATCACCGCCGCACGTGACCTTGAACCAGATCTTCGCCGGGATGTTGCCCTTCATGGGGATCCAAGTGGTGGCGCTGGTGCTTCTATACACGTTCCCCGAAATCGGCCTCTGGGTGCCGCAGCTTCTCTATAACCGTTAGCCCGAATCCCCGCTGGCGGGAGCGGCGCGTTTGGGCTACCATGCGCGCGGTGAAAAAAGCGAGCTTTCCCACGCCGGAAGACGCCGAGGCCGCGTTCTACGAAGCGATCGAGCGCGGCGACATCGACGCGCTGATGGAGGTCTGGTCCGACGACGACGAGATCCTGTGCGTGCACCCGGGCGGCGAGCGCCTGACCGGGGTCGAGCAGGTGCGCGAGAGCTGGGCGCAAATCCTGCGCTCCGGGCGCGCGCTCAAGGTGCATCTGGCCGATCAGGTCGTCGTGCAGGGCATGATGCTCTCCATCCACAGCCTGCACGAGAATATTCTCGTCCAGGGCGAAAGCCGCGCGCGCGCGCCGGTGGTGGTCACCAACGTCTATCAGCGCGGAACCACCGGGTGGCGCATGGTCGTGCATCACGCCTCGCCCGCGCCGCAACCGGCCGGTGCGCATGTCGATCCGCCGGCGAAGACGCTGCATTGAACAGTGGGGTCAGGTCTTGCCTTGAGGCATACGCCTCAAGGCAAGACCTGACCCCAACCGACTTAGGAGTTGGCATCATGGCAACGCTTCCGCCCGAAATATTCAAGGCCTACGACATTCGCGGCATCGTCGGCAAGACGCTCACCGCCGAGGGCGTGCGGCTGATCGGCCGCGGGCTCGGCTCCGAGGCGCGCGCGCGCGGGCAGAAGGCGATCGCTGTGGGCCGCGACGGGCGGCTCTCCGGGCCCGAACTCGCCGGCGCGCTGATGGAGGGCATCCGCGCGAGCGGCGTCGACGCCATCGATCTGGGGATGTTGGCTACGCCGATGACCTATTTTGCCGCGCACTTTCTCGGCTGCGGGAGCTGCGTGTCGGTGACCGGCAGCCACAACCCGCCGGACTATAACGGCCTGAAAATGGTGCTGGGCGGCGTCACGCTCGCGCTGGAGGAAATCCAGCAGTTGCGCGCGCGCATCGAGTCGGGGAGTTTCTCGAGCGGCAAGGGCGCGCAGAAGAGCGCCGACATCCGCGACGACTATTCTGATCGCATCGTCGCCGACGTTCACCTCGCGCGGCCGATGAAAATCGCCGTCGATTGCGGCAACGGCGTCGCCGGGGCGAGCGCCGGCGCGCTCTATCGGCGGCTGGGGTGCGAAGTGATCGAGCTGTTCTGCGAGGTCGACGGCAGGTTCCCCAACCACCATCCCGATCCTTCGAAGCCAGAGAACCTCGCCGACCTCATCGCGGCGGTGCGCGGCGAGGGCGCGGAGCTGGGGCTCGCCTTCGACGGCGATGGCGACCGCCTGGGCGTGGTCACCCGAAGCGGAAAGATCATCTACCCCGACCGCCAGCTCATGCTCCTCGCCAAGGACGTGCTGTCGCGCTCGCCCGGCGCCGAAATCGTCTACGACGTCAAGTGCACGCGCAACCTCGCGCCCTGGATCCGCCGCTTCGGCGGCGTGCCCTCGCTGTGGAAGACCGGACACTCGCTCATCAAGGCGCGCATGAAGGAGCGCGGCGCGCCGCTTGCCGGAGAGATGAGCGGGCACATGTTTTTCGCCGAGCGCTGGTACGGGTTCGACGACGGCCAGTACGCCGGCGCGCGCCTGCTGGAGATCCTCGCGCGCGAATCCGATCCGAGCGCGGCGCTCGAATCGCTGCCCGACTCGATGAACACCCCGGAGCTGAACTGGAAACTCGCCGAAGGCGAGCCGCACCGGCTGATCGAGAAGCTGCAGCAAAGCGCGACCTTTCCCGGCGCGACCGAGGTGATCAAGCTCGATGGCCTGCGCGTCGAGTACGCGGACGGCTTCGGCCTGGCGCGCGCCTCGAACACGACCCCGGTGATCGTGCTGCGCTTCGAGGGCGACAGCGCGGAGGCGCTCCAGCGCATCCAGGAGGATTTCCGCCGCGTCCTGCAGGCGGCCAAACCCGAGGCGCCGTTGCCGTACTGATTTCGCCGCGGTGGCTGTGCCTGCAACAGGTGGACTTGACGGCAGGAAAGAAGTCTTGAGGCATGAGCGGAAATAAAACGGCAGGTGAATCCTGCGCCCCCGATGCTGGTCGCCGATAACACGACACCCGACGCCGCGATGCCGCGCAATATCAAGTCTTGAGGTTATCTTTCGGCATCACTGCTGTCCAAAATAGCCGAACCCCGGTGGGTGTGGGCTTGATCTGATGCGGGTTTCGGACGGGTTATGTCGGGAATTCAAGATCGTGCCCCCCTGCGT
>JACPRN010000014.1 GCA_016189945.1 Betaproteobacteria bacterium | reverse complement strand
TCCGTGTTCCATCCACCAGGCGCGCACCGGTTCGCCGTCGGGACGCCCGGCGCGAACCGCCCGCTTCAGGTCTTTGAGCCACGGCCCGAGGCGCAGTCCCATGGCAAGCAGGCGGTTCTTCGCCACGTTGACGTGGAGCTTTTCCTCGATGGCAAAGCCCAGGCAGGGCGTGCGGTGATCGAGCAGCGCAGCGCGGACCCGAAAGCCCTCTTCTTCCAGAAGGACACCATCGGCGATGGCCGCTTCGGGCAGATTCTCCCGCTCGAACCGCAGCCGGGCACGGAACCGGGCGCTCGCCGCGCGCTGTTCTCCGTGGGAGTCCGGCCTGGCGATCTCGGTTGCGGTCACCGTGTAGTCTTCGGCGTAGTTGTGTACCAAGTTCCAGGTATAAGCGGCCAGTCTGTGTTCGACCTGGGCGACGAACCCGGGCGGACCGAACAGATGCGCGCCTGAATGGCGTCCGAGGCACACGCGCAGCAGCCGGTCAAAGCCGATGAAATGGTCCATGTGCGTGTGCGACACGAATGCATGCGAGACACGCAGCAGTTTTCTCGGCGGAAGCGGCGCATTGTCGCCGAGGTCGAACAGGAAGGCGCGCCTCTCCAGGAGGAAGTCGAGGTACATCCCGGGATCGCCGAAATCCGGGTTGACAAGACTTGCGTCAAAAAGCGTTGGCATGAAAAGCGAGTAAGCTAGCCGGGCTGTCTTGATTATCGCAGGGGCAGGGGGATCGATGGCAATCCGCGTCGAGTGCTATTGCGGCTACCGGGGCGAGCAGGAGCCGCGCGTTTTTTGGCTGGGCGAGCGCAGGCTCGAAGCGCTCGAGATCCTCGACCGTTGGCTCGCGCCAGACTATCGCTACTTCAAGGTGAAGGCCGGCGACGGCAACACTTATATTCTGCGCCACGATCAAGTCGGGGATGAATGGACTCTGGGCGCGTTCACCAGCGCAAAAATCTCCGCCCCGGACCGGTCATGGAAGTGAGCGTTACCGCACTCGAGGGCCCGCCGGCCGCGCGGCTCCCGTTGGAACTGGTCGAGCGCAAAGGCCTGGGCCACCCGGACACGATCTGCGACGCCCTTGCCGAGGGCTTGAGCGTCGCGTTGTCGCGGTTCTATCTCGAGCGCTTCGGCGTCATCCTGCACCATAACGTCGACAAGGGACTGCTCTGGGGCGGCGCGGCGCAGAGCAGATTCGGCGGCGGCGAAATCCTGCAGCCGGTCGAGATCTTCCTCGCCGGCCGGGCGAGCGCGGAGGCACGTGGCGTGAAGGTGCCCGTCGAAGCAATCGCGATCGAGACGAGCCGGCGCTGGCTGAAGGAAAACCTGCGCTTCCTCGACCCCGAGCGCCACGTGCGCATCCACCCGCTCATGCGCCCGACCTCCTCCGATCTGACCAGTCTCTTCGCGCAGCATGGCTCGGGAAGCCCCCTTGCCAACGACACCTCGTTCGGCGTCGGCTTCGCGCCGCTCGATACCCTCGAGACGGTGGTCCTTGCCGTCGAGCGCCGCCTCAACGACGCCGAAACCAAGGCGGCGCATCCCGAAATCGGCGAGGACGTGAAGGTGATGGGCGCGAGGCGGGGCACCGCCATTCGGCTCACTGTCGCTTGCGCGTTGGTCGATCGTTGCGTCGCGGATCTGCACGACTACTTCGCGAAAAAGGACTCGATCAGGGCTCTCGCCCTTGCCGCGGCGCAGGATTACACCTGCGGATCGGTCGAGGTCGAGGTCAACACCGCCGACGGCGCCGCTGCAGAAAGCGTTTACCTGACGGTCACCGGCACCTCGGCCGAAGCCGGCGACGACGGTGAGGTCGGCCGCGGCAACCGCGTCAACGGCCTCATCACGCCGTACCGGCCGATGAGCCTGGAAGCAGCCGCCGGAAAGAATCCAATTTCGCACGTGGGCAAGCTCTATAACATCCTGGCACAGCGGATTGCCGCGGCGCTCGTCGGCGAAATCGATGGCGCGGAGGAAGCATACTGCTACCTCCTCAGCCGGATCGGCAGACCGATCGACCAGCCGCAGGTTGCCGACGTGAAAGTGCGCCTCAAGGACTCGGGGGCGCTTGCCTCGCTGGAGCCGCGCATCGAGCAGATCACGCGCTCGCATCTCGCCCAGGCGGTCTCGCTCTGGCGCGAGTCGATCGCGCGATCCGCACCCCTGTGGTGATTTGACGAGCATCGTATCATGTACCTGGCGCCCATTCCCTCACCTGAAGACCGACGGAGGACGCGATGACGGACCCCATCAGCGCATGGAACGCGGAGCACGACAACTTCAGCAGACCGGAGAGCGATACCGCGAGCTCAGCCGCCGCATCGCGCTGCAGGCCGGATCATGAAACAGGTTCTTAACCGCTCGCGTTTCAGGGACATCGAGCGCCGATCGCCCCCCGGCGAGGCGGGCGCCGCGATCGCGGGCGCAGAACCAAGGCGCGCGCATTCGGGTCGTAGAGCAATGGATTAAGATCAACGCATTCAGCCGCCCGACACATGGACAAGCAGCAGATCGAGACTTTGCAGCAGCGGATGATCGCCGAAATCGTCGCGGAAACCGTTTTCGTCACGCCGCAAATCGGCAAGTCCACGCTCGACCCGCGGGTTATCGCGGTGCTGGCGAGGATACCGCGCCACGAATTCGTGCCGGTGGAGCTGCGCCAGTACGCCTATGTCAACGGTCCGCTGCCTGTGGGTTACGGCAAGACGATCTCGCAGCCGTTCATCGTCGCGTTGATGACCGACCTCCTGGAACCGCAAAAAGACGATGCGGTGTTGGAAATCGGCGCCGGGGTGGGCTACCAGGCGGCGATCCTGGCTGAGCTCGTGTCGAAGGTCTACAGCATCGAGATCATCGAAGAGCTTGGGGTGGACGCCAAGCGCCGGCTCGGCCGCATGGGTTATCGCAACGTCGAGGTGCGCATCGGCAACGGCTACTACGGCTGGCCGGAACACGCGCCTTTCGACAAGATCCTGGTGACCGCGGCGCCCGACCTGATCCCGCCGCCGCTGATCGCGCAGTTGAAACCGGGCGGCAGAATGGTGATCCCGACCGGAATTCCCGACAAGCAGCAGCTCGTGCTGGTGGAAAAGGCCGCCAACGGCAAGCTGGCGACCAGGGACGTCCTTCCGGTGCGGTTTTCCGAGCTCGAGCAGGGCGGCGGGCTCGCCGGCGCGGCCTGAGGCGGTCTTTCGAGCGAATTGATGGCCAGGCCGCCCGAGGGCGGCCTGGCCGACCGGCGCAAGCGCCGCGTGCGCCTACTTCAGGCTTTCAACGTCGTGGCAGGAACCGCAGGCGTTCGTATAGGGAATGGGCATCGCCCTGCCAGGCTCCACCCCCTTCACCGCCTTGTTGTCCTTGCGCGGAACGGTGAAGAGGTGGGAGGTGATGTCGTTTACCCAGTAGTTCTGGCCGTCCTTCCGCGCCAGCCCTTTGCCGAGCCCCGCGCCGGACTGCATCGTCCGCGTCATGTGGCAATCGACGCAGTAGATCTGCGTGGCGTGCTCGAACCCGACTTTCTGCTGGGTGTGCGGTTTTACGCTCACCTCCTTGTGGCAGGACGCGCACAGGGAATTCTTGTCGTCGCGCACTGCCAGCTTGAGCTGGTGCTTGACATAGTCGGCCTTGCCGTGGACGTCGTGGCAGTTGTAGCAGGACAGGATCTGCTTGTCGTTGACGTAATGCTTGGAGCGGATGAAGTCGGTAGCCTGCTGGTGGTGCCCCCTGGAGTGGACGCTATCCCCCCAGAAATCCTTCTGCGCCCCGTCTTCCCGGGTGGTGTAGTTGATCAGGTAGTCGTTGCGGCTGGTACCGGGGGTGAGCATCCGGTTTTCCTTGCTCACCGGCTGGTCGTTTTTCAGGTAGCCCTGGGGCCGGCTGTGGCACTGGTTGCACACGACCGTGGCGCGCTCGGAGGCGAGCTTGGCGGGGTTCACGATCGTGGCCGCCTTCTTCGCCTGCGGGGACTTCACGTGCTCTGAGCCTGGGCCGTGGCAGACCTCGCAACCGACATTCAGCTCGTTCGG
>JACPRN010000131.1 GCA_016189945.1 Betaproteobacteria bacterium | reverse complement strand
GCAGCGATCCGTAAGGAACCATGCTGCCGTCGGGGTAGCGCAGGTAGTACTGCTGCGTGCCGTCGGCGAGCAGCACGGCGATCACCAGCAGGCCGGCGAGCGTGCTGCTGTGGCTGCCCGCGCGAACGTTCAGTCCGGCCGCTTGCGCGCCGCCGGGTGCCAGCCTCGACTGGTAGACAACGTTCCCGTAGCAACCGCAGAGCAGCAAAGCCGACAGGATCAGGGCGCGTCGCATGGCGTTGCAAGCGGTGTCAGTTGGCGCTTCGGGCCGCAGAGTCGAATTGCCGGATGAGGCTACCACAGGTCCGCGCGCCTGTGCCCGCACGCCGCCGGGCCCCTGCTAGAATGAAAAGCGAAACCGACGCCGGCCCGAGGCCGGCTGGAGGCAGGCTTGCATGAACAAGCTCATTGAGACGCTGTCGGCCGACAAGATCCGTTATTTGCGCGAGCGGACCGACAAGTATTTTTCCAAATCGCGCGAAATCATCGAGCGTTTCGGCGACCGCACCGTCACTTATGGGGTCTTTCTGCGCCGCGGCGTGATCTGCGCCGTCAACCCCGCGATCGAGGTCCTGCGCCGGTATTACCCGCAGGACGCCGCGCCGCTCGGAATCACGCGCCTGTACGAAGAAGGCGCATTCGTTCCGGACCAGAAGCCCTTGTTCACCTATACCGGCTCGTTCGCGGCGCTCGCCGAGCTGGAGACCCTCATACTGCAGCGCACGGGCGTTGCCTGCGTGTCCGCGTACAACGCCTACAAGATGGCGATGGTGCTGAAGAAGGTCGCCTTCATCGACATGCATGCGCGCCATGCGAGCGGCGATGATATGTCGCTGCTTGCCGCCTACGGGGCATCGGTGGGATCGCGCATCGCCACGCTCGCCGGCGCCGTCGGCTTCCTCGGCTCGTCGCAGGACCTCAGCGCCCACTTCTACGGGCAGGAGCAAGGCGTGGGCACCATGCCGCACGGCATCGTCGGCTATGCCGGATCGACGCTGCGCGCGGCGCAGATGTTCGTCGAGGCCCACCCGCAGGACAATCTCACGGTGCTCATCGACTATTACGGCCGCGAGTACACGGACGCGCTGGAAGTGTGCCGCTGGTGGTTCAACGAGTACCTGCCCGCGGACAGGACCTGCACGCGCCAGTTGGCGCTGCGCCTGGACACCCACGGGGAGCGCTACGCCGAGGACTTGAATTACGAAAAATCGGTCGAAACGGTCGTCAACTGGCTGCATGTGCCTAACGAGTTCGAAGCGGTACGCTACGTGATGGGCGAGGAGGCGTTCGACGCCGACAGCCTGAACATCACCAAGGACCGCGCGCGCCGCGTGCTGTTCGGCACGGGGGTGTCGGTGGCAAGCGTCATCCACATGCGCCAGACGCTCGATGCGCACGGCTTTAACGCCTGCCGCATCGTCGCCTCCTCGGGGTTCAACCTGTTCAAGTGCAAGGTGTTCGCCAGCGCGCGCGCGCCCGTCGACGTGGTCGGCACCGGATCGTTCATCCCCGAGAACTACTTCGACACTTTCGCCACCGCCGACATCTTCATGTTCGACGGCAGATTCGACGTCAAGCTCGGGCGAGAGAAGTTGTTCCAGGGACTGAAACCGTAGAAGCGGGAATAAGGCGGTTGCTCTTGCTGTTAGCTGATCTCCGCACCCTGTGCATTTGCCACAGACGCACACACAAACGGAGGTCGCTATGAATCGATGGTCTTTGATCGGAGTTGTCGTGGCCGCTTCAATCCTTCTTGGCTGTGCGGGTCAGCCGTCAGGCCGGGCCGATGCCGGGTGGATCACGCTTATCGATGGCACAACCGGCCTGGAAAACTGGAACCGTATCGGTGACGCCAATTGGAAACCGGCCGACGGTGCCATCCAGGCGGACAGGAAGACCGGGAAGGCCGCAAGCTACCTGGTTTCGAAGCGGCCCTATGCGGACTTTCAGATCCGGGCCGAATTCTGGGTGAGCGAGGATGCCAACAGCGGCATTTTCATGCGCTGCGCCGATGGCAACAAGGTCACCGACAAGACCTGTTACGAAGCCAATATCTTCGACCGGCGTCCCGATCCGACCTACGGTACTGGGGCGGTGGTCTGGGTCGCCCCCGTTTCGCCCATGCCCAAGGCAGGCGGCAAATGGAACACCTACGACATCACGGTCAAGGGACCGCGGCTGACCCTCAAGCTGAACGGCGTGCAAACCGTCGATGTTCAAGACAGCAAGTTCGCATCCGGTCCGTTCGCGCTGCAGTATGGCGCCGGCGTGGTGAAATTCCGCAAGGTGCAAATCAGGCCGCTGTAGCGGCGCCGCGGCCCCCTCACCCGACCGTATGCCTGCGAGGCGTTTCCCTTCCCTGTCGCATTGGGGCGCGTTCACCGCGCTGGTCGAAGACGGCCGCGTGGTGGGCTGCGAGCCCTTCGCCCATGATCCGGACCCTTCGCCCATGCTCGCTGCGATTCCGGCGATGGTGCACTCGCCGACGCGAATCGCCCGGCCCGCGGTGCGCAGGAGCTGGCTCAAGCGGCGAAGCGAAAGCGAGCGTTCAGCGCGCGGCAGAGAAGCATTTGTCGAAGTGTCCTGGGATACCGTGCTCGAGCTGGTGGCCGGCGAAATCGCGCGGGTGCGCGCCGAGCACGGATCGGAATCGGTCTTCGGCGGCTCCTACGGCTGGTCCTCGGCCGGGCGGCTGCATCACGCGCGGGGACTGGCGCGCCGCTACCTCTATGCCGGCGGCGGCTGCACCGACCAAGTGGGCAACTACAGCTTCGGCGCCGCGCAGTTCCTGCTCCCGCACGTCATCGGCACTTTTGCGCCGGGCGCAGGCAAGGTCACCCACTGGCCAAGCATCGTCGCCCATACGCGGCTGTTCGTCGCCTTCGGGGGCCTCGCGCTGAAGAACGGCCAGGTGGGCAACGGCGGCGCGGCCGAGCACACCATGGCGATGTGGCTGCGCGCGGCGCGCGAGGCCGGCTGCGAGTTCGTTCTCGTGAGCCCGCAGCGCGCCGACTGCCCGGAATTTCTCGATGCGACCTGGATCCCGATCCGGCCCAATACCGACACCGCGCTGATGCTCGCCCTTGCGCATGCGCTGCTCGCGGAGAGGCGCCACGACCGGGCGTTTCTCGACCAGTATTGCACCGGCTTCGAGCGCTTCAGTCCTTACGTGAGCGGGCGCTCTGACGGCGTGCCCAAGACCCCCGAGTGGGCCGCATCGATCACCGGGATCCCAGCCGAGGCGATCCGCGCCCTCGCGCAACGTCTGGCGCGCAGCCCGCGCACCATGCTCTCGGCCACCTGGTCGCTGCAGCGCGCGCACCACGGTGAGCAGCCCTACTGGATGATGATCGCGCTGGCGGCAATGCTGGGGCAGATCGGGCTCCCCGGAGGCGGCTTCGGCTTCGGCCATGGTTCCACCAACGGCGTGGGCCACCCGCGCATCGAAACCCCGGCCCCGGAGATGGCAGCGAGCAGCAACCCCGTAGCCAAAGCGATTCCTGTCGCGCGCATCGCCGACATGCTGCTCGCCCCCGGCGAGGAATACGAATTCAACGGGACCCGCGAGCGCTATCCCGACATTCGCCTGGTCTACTGGGCGGGCGGCAACCCCTTCCATCACCACCAGGACCTGAACCGGCTTTGCCGGGCGTGGGAGAAGCCCGAGACCATCGTGGTCCAGGACAGTTGGTGGACGGCGACGGCGCGACGGGCCGACATCGTGCTGCCGGCGACGACGACGCTCGAGCGCAACGATGTCGGCGGCTCATCGCGCGATCGCTTCGTTTTCGCCATGCACCAGGCGATCGCGCCTGTCGGCAGCGCGCGGAACGATTTCGACATCTTCGCCGAGCTTGCCGGCCGCGGTGGATTCGCGCCAGCGTTCACCGAAGGCCGCGACGAAATGCAGTGGTTGCGATTCATCTACGATCGGACCCGCTCTGCCAACGCCAAGGCCGGAGTGGCGCTGCCGCCCTTCGAGGCTTTCTGGGAAAAGGGCTACGCCGAGCAACCGCAGCCG
>JACPRN010000130.1 GCA_016189945.1 Betaproteobacteria bacterium | reverse complement strand
TGCTCAAGCCTCGCGGGACGTTGCTTTTTGCCGAGCACGGCCTTGCCGCGGAGGCCGGCGTGCAGCGCTGGCAAAATGCGATCAATCCGCTCTGGCGCAGGATCACCGGCGGATGCAACCTGAACCGAAAGATGGATCAACTGATCCAGGCGTCGGGCTTCCGGTTCGCGGAACTCGATATGCGGTACGCGCGCGGTCCGCGGCCGATGAGTTTCATGTATTGCGGACGCGCCGAGCCAAGAGCACGATCTTGACGGCGGCACCGCGCCCTAGCGAATTACAAGACCCGATAGATCTCCCAGCGGTTGGTCCCCGATACGACATGTGGTTCCATGTCCTTGCCCCACTGCTTATGGGCCGCCACCGTGGCCAGTTTTTCCCAAGCCTGATTGAGCTCGGCAAGGTCCTTGACCAGATAATCGATTTGAATAGTCGACTCCGGTGCGCCGATGGAGCCGGTGACCAGCCTCATGCCGTCCGCCTTGAATCCCGCCTGGGGGCCGATCTCCCGTAGCCAACGCTGCATCAGGTCGATCACGTTCTGCTTGTATCCGAACTTGGCATCAATGCTCCAGCGGGCAACCATCATGGCAATTCTCCTCGAAGAGTTGGGGGTCCGATGCGCTTATTGCACCGCGTTGTGCTGCGAAACGTTTGAGCCGGATTGAGCGGCCCGGGTTCCGCGCTTCCTTGCCCGCTCGCGCTGGTCGCTGCGAGCGCTGGATTCCTCCGGGGACCGGCAAGCATCCGTTCGCTCGTTCCGCCGGCCGGGAGTAAACTGGCTCAAGGCCGGCCATCGCGCCGGCACGGCGTCGAACCAGACGAGGGGAATCAGATGGGACAGGGAAACGGTATCCGCAAGATCGCCTACGTCGATTGTCCTGGCGGCGGCCAGGTGGTGGTCGAGAAGGACGTCGCCTATGTCGGCAGCATGGCGAGCCCCGTCGGCACGATGATCTTCGACGTGAGCGACCCGAAGCGTCCGCGCGAAATCGCGCGGCTCGACATGGCGGCGGGGGCGCACTCGCACAAGGTGCGCGTCGCCGATGGCCTGATGCTGGTAAACCGCGAGTTCGTTTCGCCGCAGCTCGCGCCCGCCGACTTCAAGGGCGGACTGGGCATCTATGACCTAACCGATCCAAGCCATCCGAAATGCATCCGCGAATGGACGACTCCGGGCAAGGGCGTGCACCGCTTCGATTTCGACGGCAAGTTCGCCTACATCTCGGCCACCGAGGAAGGCTACGTCGGTCACATCCTGAAGATCCTCGACCTGCGCAACCCCGCAAATCCAGAAGAGGTCGGCCGCTGGTGGATCCCCGGCCAGTGGACGGCGGGCGGCGAGCAGCCGGGCTGGGAAGGCGCCAATCACCGCATCCACCATCCGCTCAAGCTCGGCAATCGGCTCTACACGAGCTGCTGGCTCGCGGGATTGAGAATCCTCGACATCGACGACATGGCAAAGCCGAAGCTCGTCTCGGCGCTCGACTGGAGTCCGCCTTTCGCCTCGCCCACGCACACCGCACTTCCCGTGCCCTTTCCGGTGCGCGGCCGGCGCCTGATGATCGTCGCAGATGAAGACACCGCACGCAGCGACAAGGAACCGCCGGCGTTCCTATGGATGGTCGACATCACCGACGAAGAACACCCCGTTCCCTTCGGCAGCTTCCAGGTCGAAGCCGAAGACGGTTCGCCGCGCCCGCCCCTCACCGGCTGTCATCAGCCGTGCGAGAAAGTCACCGGCACCGAGATCCCGGTGGCCTGGTTCGCGCACGGGCTGCGCGTGGTCGATTTTTCCAATCCGCACCGGCCGCGCGAGGCGGCCTGGTATCTGCCGGCGCCCGCGCCGGGCGCCCCGCGCGCTCAGAGCAACGATGTCACGGTGGATGAGCGCGGCCTCATCTATCTCATCGATCGCGTGCGCGGCCTGCATATCCTCGAGCGCGAGTAGAAAAAGGGTCAGGTTCGAACCCGACCCCTATTTCACTATTTCACCATCTTGGCGCGTTGGGCGATATCCGCGAGCCGCTTGTGCTCCTCCTTGACGAATTCATTGAATTCCTTGGCGTTCATGTAGGTCGTCGCAAACCCCACCTTTTCCAGTTGCTTGATGACCTCCGGACTGTTGGCCGCCTTCTGATAGGAGGCCGAGAGTTTTTCCAGAATGGCAGCGGGAAGGCCCGCAGGCGCGGCGACCCCGCCCCAGGAGATGATGTTGCCGGTCTTCTTGAACCCTTTTTCAGCCATGGTGGGCAGATTCGGGAACTGAGAGACGCGCTTCGAAGTCGTCATGACCAGCGCCTTCATCGCGCCGGCCTTGATGGGCTCGGCCACGGCGACCAGGCCCAGAAAGGCGGCATCCACATGACCCCCCATCAAACCCGTTGCGGCCGGAGCATCGCCCTGGAACGGAATATGGTGCACCTCGATCCCGGCTTCCTGCTTGAGCAGTTCGAGCGCGAAATGGTGAACGCTGTTGACCCCCGGCGTTCCCATATTTAGCTTGTTCGGATTCTTCTTGGCAAATTCGATCAGATCTTCGATCGTATTGAGTTTCGAATCCCCTTTCACCACGATCACCAGCGGCATGCTGTACAGTCCGACGATGGGCGTGAAGTCGCTTATTTTGTACGGGTTATCGCGGATCGCGACCGTCTGGATGACGGTCGTGGCCGTGGCGCTGAACAGCGTGTAGCCGTCGGGTTTCGACTTGGCGACAAACTCGGCGGCAATCGCTGACCCGGCGCCGGGCTTATTGCTCACGATCATCGGCTGCTCCAGGTACTTGCTCACCTGGTTGGTGACGATTCTCGCCGCCGTATCGGTCGCGCCGCCCGCCGGATAACCTACGTAGATGGTGATATGCCTGGTCGGATAATCCGCAGCCGGCGCGACGCCTATCGCCGAATTCAAGCAAAGAAGCAGCAAAACTGAAAGTGCTTTTTTCATTTCTGGCCTCCCCTATCGACTCAAGATTGATTCGCTAACCAGGTTCCCGCGCTTTACGCCGAAGAATCACCCCGGCCTTTTCTCGATTTCCCGGAACACGAAAATGCGCGAGAAGCCCATAATAGCCCAGAGGTCATCGACAAGGGAGATCATCATGCCTCGCTTCGCGAATTTCGTGCCTCAAGGCGTCATCCCGGCCGTATTGCTGCCGTTCAAGGAGGATTTCTCCATCGATGCCGAGGCGTTCGGGAACCACCTGCACGACGTCGGCGCGGTCGAGGGGGTGACGGCGCTCACGATCAACGCGCACTCGACCGAGGTCTCCTCCTGCACCTTCGATGAGCAGCGGCAGGTGCTCGATGTGGCGCTCGAGGCCGTGGGGAGCCGGCTGCCGATCGTCAACGGCGTGTACGCCGACGGCAGTCTCGAGGCGCAGAGAATCGCGCGCATGGCGAGCGAGGCCGGCGCCTCCGCCCTGCTCGTATTCCCGCCCAACGTGTACCGCTACGGACATCGGCCCGAGATGGCGGTCGAGCACTTCCGGCGCATCGCCGAGGCGAGCGATCTGCCGCTGGTGCTGTTCGAATATCCGCTCGCGAGCGGCCAAGGGTATTCTCTGCCGACGATGCTGAAAATCATCGACGCCGTGCCGAGCGTGCGCGCGATCAAGGACGGCTGCGCGAACCCCGAGCTGCATGAGCAGCACATCCGGACGCTGCAGTCGCTTCCGCGCCCCGTGAATGTGCTCTCCACCCACAGCGCCTGGCTGTTCAGCTCGCTGGTCCTGGGCTGCAATGGGTTGCTCTCGGGCAGCGGCAGCGTCATTGCCGACCTGCAGGCGCGGCTTTACCGCGCGATTCAGGCCGACGATCTGCGAACCGCGCGCGAGATCAACCTCCGCATCCGCGCCACCTCAACCGTGTTCTACGCCGATCCGCGCTCCGACATGCACAACCGCATGAAGGAGGCCCTGGTGCTTTTGGGCAAATTGCACTGCGCAGCGGTGCGCCCGCCGCTCGTGAAGCTCTCGGGGGATGAGATCCAGCGCATCAAGGGCGCACTTATCGCGGCGGGTCTGCTTACGCAGGACGGACGGGCGCGGCTTGCGGCGTGACAGCGGCTCAGGAAGCGAGGATGCGATAGTGCTCGGGCATCCGGTCGGCGATGAGGTCGGTCTTGTAGGCGACGAGCTTCTGCGCCATGGCCCCGAGATCGATCGCGGCGACGAGCGCATCCTCGACCCCATGGGCGAGCTCGGTCGATTCCGGAAAGCGCATCTTCCAGTGCTGGCGCGTCGGGTAGCGCGCGCCCGAGATGATCCGGCTGCCGGAGGCGACCTTTGAGTCGCTGCGGTTGGCGGCGATCAGGGCGAGGTGGTTCTCCGCAGCGCGTTCGATTGCGATCAGGCGAGGCTCGGCTGCCAGCCGCCAATTGCACGGGTAAAGGATTGCCGAGGCCCCCTGCAGGGCAACGATCCGCGCCGCCTCGGGGAAAAGCCCGTCGTAGCCAAGCAGCAGGCCGAACTTTCCGAACGGCGTGTCGAACACCGGGAACGAATCGCCGGTGCGGGCCCAGAGGCGATCGGCGGCACGCACGTGCACCTGGCGGTAGCGGCCCAGCTCGCCTCCCGGTCCGAGCAGATAGACGCTGTTGTAGCGCTTTCCCGCCTCGCCGGCTTCGATGAGATTCGCCGCCAACAGAATTTTGCTCCGACGGCAAAGATCGAGCAGGCGCTCTCGCGCAACGATGGACCGTACCACCGCCGCCGCCGGATCGGACGCGACCGCACCCGGCATCCACAGGAACGATTCCGGCAACACGACAACTTGGGCGCCCTCGCCTGCTTTCTCTTCGACCCGCTTGAGGACGCGTTCGAGCACGCGCTCGTCATCGACCGACTGCGCATTGATCTGAACCGTCGCGAATCGGACCACTTGTTCCGGCGCCGGATCTCGTTTGTAGGACGGGAAGCGCTCGTTGGGCTCGAGCAGCAGCCCATAGGTCTCGGGGCGCCGGTCGCGAACGAGATCGTCGCCATCGTCAAGCGACTTGTCATCGGCGAGCGCCGGCGTGATGGTCGCATAGACGGTCTCTTCCTTATCGTCGCTCGCGCGGGCGACGACGGTACCGTCCGGGGCGACGATCGAGCTGCCGCCGGCATAGACGCTCGCATGCGCAGCGCTCAAGCTTCCGACCTTGTTCGCGGAAAGAACCCAGGCGCGAACTTCCGCCGCGCGCGCGGGAACGTGCAGATCGGCTTCGTCCGGCCCGGCCGAATTGAGCGCGTTCAAGAGCACCTGGGCCCCCAGGAGCTGCAGCACCCGCGTGGGCTCGGGAATGAGGCCATCCATGCAGATGTAGATCCCGATTCTACCCAGCGGCGTCTCGACCGCGGGAAGCGGCAAGCGGCCGGGCAGCGCCCAATCGGCCTGGGTCGCGAACAGAAACTGCTTGGAATACTCGGCGATGCGCTCGCCGCGGGGGTCTACGACAAAAGTGGTGATAAAGGTGTAGGGCCGATCGCCGCGCGCAAGGACGTTGTAGGCGATCGTGACGCCGCGCTCCCTTGCCAGTGCCGCCATCGCCTGGGCCCACGGTCCTCCCTCGGGCTCGGCGGCGGCCCAGGCCGATTCGCGCGAGTCGAACGGTCCGGGGTGGTTGCACAGTTCCGGCAGGACGATGAGCTGCGCGCCTGCCGCAGCCGCCCTTTCGGCCGCCGCGAGGCACTTCGCCAGATTGGCGCTCGCGTCTTTTCCGATTTCGAGCTGGATGCAGGCGGCGCGAAAGCTGTTTTGCATGGAGCGAACCCGACCTCGTCTCATCTATTCGGGCGGCCGGCGGCGTGCAGGGCGAGGATGTCGCACACGGCGCGGTTGGCGGGCGTGGGCACGCCGACGGCGGCCCCGAGCTGCACGACGCCTCCGCTCAGCCATTGCACCTCGAGCCGGTTGCCGCGATCGAGATCGTGGTGCATGGAAGAGGTCATGTCCGCCGGCAGGGTGTCGGCAAAAGCGAGGCGGTCTTCGGCGTAATCCTCGGGAAGAGCGACGCCGTGCGCACGCCCGACTGCGACCGTCTCGCGCATCACATCGAGGAGGAACGCCCGCGTTTGCGGGTTCTCGCGGATCGGGCCGAGCGTCGCGCGCATGGCGGCACTCGTCGCCGACAGGCCGACCAGAAAGACATACTTCTCCCAAATCGCCTTGCGCACGTCGCTCGCCAGCTCGGCTTTGACCCCCGCGCGCTGCAAGGCCTCGTGCAGAAAGCGCGCGCGCGGCGAGTCGCGACCGTCGTATTCGCCCAGGACAACCCGCTGCATGGTGCCGGTCTGGCCGATGACGCCGGGGCGCGCGATGCGCACGGCGACATAGCAGACCCCGCCCATCACCGCCGGGGCGCCGAATTCTCGGCGCAGTATGTCGTCCTTGAGGACGCCGTTCTGCAGCGACAGGACAGCGGTCTCGCGTCCCACCAGCGGTCGGATCGCGCGCGCCGCCGCCTCGGTGTCCCACAGCTTGACCGCCAGGATGACGAGGTCGGCTCGACCGAGTGCGGCCGGATCATCGCTCGCGCGCACGTTGGGAACGCGGATGTCGCCTTGCGGCTCGTTCTCGATCGCGAGCCCGCGCGCGCGCATCGCCGCGAGGTGTTCGCCGCGGGCGACAAAGCTCACGTCGTAGCCCGCGTGCGCGAGCCGGGCGCCGAAGAATCCGCCCACCCCGCCGGATCCCATCATGACGATCTTCATGCCTCGCGCCCGCGCTTCAATCGCCGCCATGCGCTGCCAACCCGACCCCCGCTGCTTTTTGGGCGACCCGGATGAAACGGGCCTCGCCGTTGAGGTCGTCGAGACTGTAGGCCTTCGAATAGCAGCCAAGCAGCAGGTCGACGCCCAGCGCCCACAAGGAATCCCTTGGCGGGTCGGTGCTCAACCAGAACCCCATCGCTTTTTCGGTATGCACCGCGTTCAGCTCATCGAACACGATGTCTCGATAGGCCCTCAGCAACGCCTTGTCGGGCACCGCCTCGTTCCACGCCGGATGCCTCAGAGCCTCTTCCCTCCCGAGCAGGTCATTGTACTTGTACTTCGATGCGCTCCGGTCCAATTCCTGCACGTCTGCCAGCGCGTAAGCCGCCTGTGCAAAGGCGCCCTCGAAAGATCTGGGCAAGCTCACCAGTTCTTGCGCCAACGGTATGATTTTGAACTTTGATGTCCCCTCGTATACTATGCCCGAGCTGGTGCTGAGGCAGGTCTTGAACAATTCTTTGTTGCCCGACTCGTACGCGTTCACCTTGGCATCGATCGTTTCCTGAAAAGTCAGGGGTCTCACCGTTGGCCGCCCGTTCGATCGTGCATACTTCGGCTGGAAAGCCGCTTGGCCTTTGGTGTGCAGCGTGCGCAGTTTTGTCAGCCCCTGGCTGTAGCTGTTTGCCCTGACCACGGCGTAGGCAAGATTGGCCACCTGCAGGCCATCCAGCTCCGTCTGCAATTCGATCACCCGCTGTTCGATGACTTTGTGGCCGGAAACATAATTGGCCGTGACCTGGAGACCTGGTTCTCGCATGGGATTTCCTCTTGTGTTGATTTCCACGCCCGCCCCGAGCCGGGATCTTCGCCGGAAGCCGATCCGCGTTTGCAGATCGAAGTATAGCGAGTGCCTGCCTGGGCGGGGGCGGGCCGCGCCGGAACGGCCGGGATCGCGATGGCCCTCGCGCTGAGCGAGCGCAGCCTCGAGGCCATGGGCGCGCACGCGCGCGAAGCCTATCCGGAGGAGTGCTGCGGACTGATCGTCGAGCGCGGCGGTTGCGAAGAAGCGGTGCGGGCGAGCAACACGCAGAACGAGCTGCACCGCGAGGACCCGGCGCGTTTCCCGCGCACGGCGGCGGTCGCGTACACGATGGGGCCGGAGGCCGCGCCGTTCCTCATCGGCAGCGAGCGCGGCGAATTGCGCCTGCTCGCCATCTATCACTCGCACCCGGACCGCGAGGCCTACTTCTCGGCCGAAGACCGCAGGCAGGCGTGCGGCGCGCGCGGGGAACCGATCTATCCGCAGGCGGCCCAGATCGTCGTGTCGGTGCGAAACGGGGAAGTGCGCACGGTGAAGGCGTTCCGCTGGGATTCGCGCGCACGCGACTACCTCGAGGAACCGATCGGCCCGCCGTGACCCGCCCTGCTGACGCGGGTCGCACGCCGCCGGCGCAGGCCGTTCGCCGGCGCGCTCGACTACGCGGCGCGGACAGGCCCCGCGGCCAAATCAAGCTCCAGGATCCCGCGCAGCCCCCAGAGCGAACTGGGCGGCGATTGGCGATCGCTTGCCGGTCTTGCCCGCATCCCCTCCGGGGATGGGCCCGAAGGCCAAAGAGCTATCGGCGTTCCCGACTCGCATGCTGATAACGTCAATGCCATGAGCACAACCAGCAATTTCAACTGCATCTCTCCTCTCGGCGACGGGTAAGGCGCGAGGAGAATGCAGAACCGGCCGGGTGCGATTATTGATCTAGCGCAAGCATTATGACATTGTCCTAGCGTGACATTGTTCCGGCGCCCGCTTGGCGCTGCCCCTTTCCCGCAAATCCGACACGGTTGATGGATTTCTCCGCTTCAGTCGAAGCGGAATCCCGCTTCGCGGAACAGCTTGATACAGGCGCGCGAGCCGCGCCCCTGCCTTGGTGACTAACGACCTGCGCTGCCCCCGAGCCGCGGCAGGAGCGCGAGCGCGTTGTCGCGGCCGATGGCGCGCAGGTCGGCCGATGAAAGACCGAAATTCGCCATGCCTTGCGCCGATTCGACGAGCGGCCGGTAGGGATGGTCGCTGCCGAACAGGATCTGCGACATCGGAACCAGGCTCGCAAGTGCCGCGAATGCCGGCCGATTTCCGCTGATGGCGAGGTCGTAGTAAAAGCGCTTCAGCTCGTGCTCGACGCCGTGCGGCGCGTTTTTCGCGAGCTGCGGAGGCGCGTAGTTGATGATGCGCCCGGCCACCACCGGCAGGGTGCCCCCGGCATGCGAGAAGATGAAGCGCATGTTCCTGAATCGCGCCAGGGCGCCGGAGTAAAGCAGGCTGATGATCGTGCGCGTGGTGTCGTGCGGAACTTCGGCCACCACCGTGGCGACGCCCGGCATCAGCGTCTGGCAGCAGGTCGGCGTGGTCGGATGAACGAATATCACCACCTTGCGCCGATCGAGTTCCTCGAACACCGGCTGATAGGCGGGATCGCCGAGCCACTTGTCTGCGTAGCTCGTCAACAGTCCGATCCCGTCGGCCTTCAGCACCTCGAGCGCGTATTCGATTTCGCGCAAGCTGCCCTCGGCATCGGGAAGCGGCAGGGCGGCGAACAGCCCGAAGCGGCCGGGATGCTTGCGCGCGAGCGCCGCCGCGTATTCGTTCGAGCGGCGCGCGCTGCTTCTCGCCGTCTGGACATCGCCGAACCAGACCCCGGGCGAAGAGAGCGACAGCACCGCGGTCGCGACGCCGTGCTCATCCATCGCCGCGAGCGCCGCCTCGGGGGTCCATTCCAGCCACGCCGGCGTGATCTGGCCGCCGCGCGAGCCGGCGATTCGATCGCGGTTTTCGGCGAGATAGAAAGGCGGGATGATGTGATGGTGCACGTCGATCAGTTGCGCTCGCTCTTGTTCCTTGCCCGCCGCCATCGAAACACCTCGCGCCGAAATACCGCCGTTAGGGAAGCTCTGAAAAACGTCATTCCCGCGTGGTAAGCATGCCCCCGCGGAAGCGGGGGCGGGAATCCAGAAGATCCTTGATTCGACTGGACCCCCGCCTTCGCGGGGGTGACAAAAATCGAGTTCTTCAGAGCCTCCT
>JACPRN010000129.1 GCA_016189945.1 Betaproteobacteria bacterium | reverse complement strand
GGTCTCCTTCACCGGACCCTCTTTGACCAGGACCGGCGGGATTCGGTTGTTTTTCCGCTCCAGGTAGGCGGCCGCGAGTTCATCCTCCTGGACCCCGAAGGCCAGGGCAATCCGTCTTCGATGGCCGACAACATTCCCGGCGATGGTCTTCCCCGGATGGCCCGTAACCTTGGGAAACAGAGCGGCCGGCCCTTCTCTTTCGCCCAGCAGCTTCAATACGGCACCGATCTCGAAGTTGGGGTCTACGTCCTCCGTTATTTCGATTAAGTCTCCGGTTTCCCGGAGGGCCGCCAGAAAGCGGTTCAGATCGTCGTACCCAAAAGGTTCTTCCTTTTCCAGGGCCACGGTCGTCTAATCCTTTCTAAAAGGGATAAGAGGGATCATGAAAATCCGTTATCAGCACCGGGTCCCCGTCCTTTAGACCCAGGGTATCCTTGATATGGCAGCCGCAGATGATCTCAATGACGTCCTTTCCGTGGACCCGGACCTCTTCGCTCGGGAACACGGCCGCACCCGCGATTCCGTTGATCTTCACCTTCTTGAAAGAACCCGCGCAGAATCTGGGGTCTGTGGGAACGATGGCAAAGTCTTTCTTGGAGAAAAAATCGGCCAACCGGGAAAGGTCTTCTTCCGCGATGCGCACATTCACGGTTCCCGGATAGGGTGCAAACCCCATGGCGTTCTGGAACTGGGCAACCACCCAATCCAGGCTCGTAAAAAAGGCCCCCTTTCCGACCCCTTTTTGGATGACCCCCTTCAGTTTCATGCTTTCCCCGGAATCCTGCCGGCTCGAGCCCACACTGCCGATTACTTCTTCTCCTTCTTTTCCTGTCTTTCCTTGATCATCTCCGCGAGCATCTTGCCCTTACGCTGTCCCAGCGGCAACTTCCGGTTCCCGCTAGCCGGACACGGTGCGATAGACGATCGGTTCGGCGTGGGTGAAGCCGTAGTCCTTTTTCCAGCGGGACAGGACGCGTTCCTGGATCTCGGGCGGATAGCAGCTCTCGAAGGCGATCTTCTGGCCGATCTCCTCGCGCTTCGCCTGCGCGTCCCACGTCGCCAGGATGTAGACCTGCGCCGTCATTCCGTTTTCGGTCGGATACTTCGCGACCTTCGTCGCTGGCGCGTCGGCGTCGGAGCGGTACCACGCCCGCGCCGGATTGGCCTTGTTGAGCATGTCGTTCACCGCGAGATTGAGTTGCTCCGGATTGACGTCGTAATCGACGATCAGGAGCTTGTCGAACCAGGCGCTCGACCCGAAGATCAGCCCCGTCATCTGAAACGCGAAGCCGTTGTACGGCACCTTGCTCGAGATGACGCAGAGGCCGAGCCGGGTCTCGGTCGGGAGCGCGATCCAGCGCACCGGCAAGATCGCCGTCTTCGCGATCGCCATCAGCTCCGCGGCGTGCAGCAGGGACGTCAGGTTCATCAGGTCGCCGCCGCGGGCCGAGTCGACGCCGAAGGTGATGATCGGGTGCTCCTGCTGGGTGATGACCCGAACAGTGCCGACCGGCTGCTGGCTGACCGTCCCGATATCGATGAACGTCGCATAGGGCCCCTCGCTCGCCGTCTCGGTGAGCGAGAACGTCCCCTCGAGCACGAGATCGGCGTCGGCCGGCACGAGCAGGCCGTCGTTCTCCGCGCCGACCAGCTCGATCGGGTCCTGGCAGAGCCCACCGGCGATCCCGAGGATGTCCGCCGTCGCGGGCAGGCCCATGTGCGCGGCCACCTGAAGCGCCGGGCTGCCGCCGAAGGCGATCGCGAACGGCATCGCCTCCCCGCGCTCCTGGTACTTCTTGAAGATCGCCGAGATCGGCCGGTCGGGCGGGAGGTTGCAGACGATCCGGTCCTTCCCGAGGACCATCCAGCGGTAGGCGCCGGCGTGGATCGCCCGCGTATCCGGGTCCTGGACGAACGTCGTTCCGACACCGTAGCGCCCGCCATCGGTCGGATGCACCTGCGGGAACGGATAGCGGGTCAGATCGACGTCGTCGCCGGAACTCGTGATGTCCTTGCACCGTCCCGCGCCCAGCCGTAGCGGCTTGATCTGGCCGCGCTGGGAGCGGTCGTTGATCGTGAAGAGGAAGTCCTCGTACGTCACGTCCGGTTCGATGTTGAGGGCGAGCGCGATCCGCGTCCAAGGCTTTCGTGTCCGGTAGTAGAGCAGGCCGGGGCCGGCATACAGTCCGCCGGCCAGCGAGGCGCCCGACGTCGCCCCCTTGACGTTGCGAAACCAGACGGCCTGGCCGCCATCTTCGTTCAGCTTCGCGACGATCGCGGCGGCCTCGGCGTCGGCGTCGACTTCCTGATCGACGACCAGCAACTCCCCGGCCTCCTGTAGCTTCTCGAGGAAGGAACGTGTATCGCGCAGGGCCATTGCTACCTCCTATTCTGGTTTCTAGTTTCTGGTTCTGAGTTCGTCGTTGATGGGTCATTGCTTCGCGTTCGGGACTGGAAATCGACTGACGCCTCCAGGTCCCGAACGAGAAACGAGAAACTACGACACCGTCGTGACGAACTCCTCGTCCGGCAGCTCGTTCAGGATCTTGACGAACCACTTGCCCTTGTCCCGGATCCCGCTGCGGTCGCCGAGGATGGCGGCCGGCTCGCCGCCCTCAAACGGTTGCTGAGAGACGATCGCCTCGGCTTTCTTCCACATCAGGTTCTCGTCGCGCAGCGTTGTGACGAACGGCTCGCCGCGCTCGATCGCCCGGCGATTGCGCTCGATCTCCTGTTCCCAGATTTCGTACTTGACCATCGTTTCCTCCGTAGGGTGTCGTCGGCGCGAGGTCTACATTCGAGCCGGCTGCTGATAGGGTGTCGTCGTGCCCTCGATCATCTCCTCGAGCTCGTCGACGATGCGGCGCACCGCCACCGAGGCGGGACTGTCCGGGTGCTGATAGACGAACGGAATTCCCTCGTCGGACGCCCGGCTCAGACGCGGGTCGAGCGGGATCCGCCCGAAGAACCGAAAGCCCATCTCCTCGGCGAGGCGCTCACCACCGCCTTTCTGCAGAATGAACGACTCCTCGCCGCAGTGGGGGCAGACGTAGCCGCTCATGTTCTCGATCACGCCGAAGACCGGCACCTTGGCCTTCTGGCAGAGCAGCGCGGCCTTCCGCGCGACACCCTGTGACACCTCGGAGGGGATGGTGACGACGACGGCGCCCGCGATCTCCGGGATGTATTGCATCAGGTTGACCGAATCCGAGCTGGTTCCCGGCGGCAGGTCGACGAAAAGGTAATCCCGCTCGCCGTACTCGACGTGGGCGAGGAACTCCTCGGTCGCGTTCCGCCGCATGTCGTGGAACCACGTCAGCACCTCGTCATTGGCGAGGATCAGGCCCATCGAGACGACCTGGATCCCGAGCACGCCCTCGGCCGGGATGATGCCCTCACGGCCCAGCTTCATGCGGCCGGAGAGCCCCATCATCTTCGGGATGCACGGGCCGTCGAAGTCGTGGTCGAGGATGCTGACCTGCTTGCGCTTCATCGCCATCGCGGTGGCCAAGTTCGCCGTCGTAATCGACTTTCCGACACCGCCCTTGCCGCCGACGACGGCGATCTTGTGCTTGATCTTCGACATCACCTGCCGCGCCCGCGACATCCGGCGCCGCTGATAGGTCTCCCACTTGTAGTCGGCGTTGCACTCGAAGAAGTGCTCGCATGACTCGCATTGCAACGTGCAGGTGAAGTCGACGTTGAGCGCCACGATCTCGCGGGGTGTCATCGAGCCTTTCGCCTTGTCCCGGTCGATCTGCTCGATGAGGTTTACAATCGCCATTCTATGCCTCCGTTCCTTGTTCGCGGTCGATGGCGGGCGCGCCGTTGGCGGCTCGGGCGCGTGGTCACACCAACGCCTTCGCCGCCGTCAGGTTCTCGATGATCTGCTCGGCGCGCTGGCGGACCTCCTGCGGGTAGACGCTCTCATAGTTCATGCGGCGCGGGCCACGGCCGCTGTCCCACTTCTTCGTCGTTGCGTCGATGTACACCTTCGACGTCATCAGCCGCTTGCGCTCGTCGTTGTTCATGTAGACGTTCAGGCTGGCCTTCGGCCCCTCGTACCGGCCAAGGCCGTGGAAGTCGTTCAGCGGGTGCGCCTTGAGGACGATCTCCTCCAGCACGTCGGCGGCGTTTGTCGGGTCGACGTCGGCGTCGACGAAGCAGAGGAAGTCCGGATAGACGGTCACGCCGACGCTGAAGATCTTCCGGGCGACGGCGTGGATATAGCCGGGGAACGGGTTCGCGGTCGAGATCACGATCATCGACCACGGCCAGATCGTCGGCACCGCGACACCGGTGACGGGCAGCCCGGCGCCGTAGGCTAGGTCGAAGTACATCGCCGCCGGGATGATGCTCGCGATGACGCTCGTCGACGTACTCACCGAGTCGCGCGTGCCCTCGTTCGTGAACGGGATCATCGGATTGCGCCGGTGGGTGATGGCGTGGACCCGCATCACCGGCCGGGGCTCGCGGGGCCCATGGATGTACCCGACATATTCGCCGAACGGTCCTTCGTCGGCCCGCTCGTATGGTCTGACTTCACCCTCGATGACAATCTCGGCGTCGGCCGGCACGTACAGGCTGTTCGTCTCGGCACGCGTGAGCGCGATCGGCTCGCCGCGGAAGCCACCGGCGAAGTCGACCTCGCTGACGCCGGGCGGAAACGGCATACCCGATGCGAGGAAGATCGTCGGGTCGCCGCCGATCGCGATGCAGACCGGCATCGGCTGCTTGCGGGCCTCGTACTTGTAGAAGTACAGGTTCGCCGTCTGCTGACCGTACTGGAGCGGCATGCCCAGCTTGTTCCGGGTGTGGACCATGAACCGGTAGTTCGCCCAGTTAACCCAATCGGTGTCGGGGTCCTTCGCGATGATGCAGTGCATCGTGGCGTACCGGCCGCCGTCACCCTCGTGGACGTAGGGCCAGGGCAGGTCGAAGAGGTTCACCTTGTCGCCGGTCTTGATGACTTCCTTGCAGGGCGCGTCGGCGGGCGAAACGACCGTCGGCTTGATCGGATTGAGCCGCTTCCCGAAGTTGCCCAGGAAGTCCTTCCAATTGATGTCCGCGTCCATGTCCATCGCGACGGCGAACCGGCGCCAAGGGCGCTCCCACGTCCCGGAGAAGGGCTCCGCGAGCAGCCCGTGCCCCGCCGGGTAGCCGCGGAGGTTCCGGAACAGCGCCACCGGGCCGGCCGTCCGGTTGAGCTGCGTCGCGATCGCCGCGGCTTCGAGGTTCCAATCGACCTCCTGGTCGACGACCTTCAGCTCGCCCAGCTCGTCGATCTTGTTGAGATAGTCCCGAAGATCCATCGGCATAGTTTTACCCTCCTCTCTGACTGGCCGGGTTTTTCGACGTCCCTGCGTGGCTGCTCACTTCTGCTCTTCCCCTTTCAGCCGCTCCTCGAGCAGCGACCGCAGCAAAAATCCCTGCCGCTCCTCGAGCGGAATCTCGGCTTTCTGGACCAGCGCGGCGACCTCGTCCTCGTCGAGCCGCTTCAGGACCGTGACGAACCACGTTTCGCGCGGCGCGACGTTGCCCTGCAGGTGATCGCGGACGATGAGCCGGGTGCTGCCCGGTAGCTCGTCCGGGTCGCGCGACGTTCGCACGCGAGCCATGAAAATCTCCCGGGTGTCCCGGTCGATAAGCTCGACGTCGAACGGCTCGCCCTCCCGAAGCTCACGGCCGTAGAAAGTCTCGTACTCCTGCACTCTTGCCTCCTCCCGCGACGTGCGCAGCGCCTAGCCGCGGCCGGCTCAGATCGGCCGCGCGATCTCCCCTTCCGGCACCCGGAGGAAGACCGCCTCCTCCAGCCGGTCGCCGACCGCCTCAAGTACC
>JACPRN010000106.1 GCA_016189945.1 Betaproteobacteria bacterium | reverse complement strand
GCCTGCAAGCACCCCCTCGGCAAGCTCCCGATCGGCCGAATCGAGGCCGGCGGCAGAGGGCACCGGCCTTGGCGCCATCAGCCCCTCACGCAGCGGCGATGCGACGGGCGTCGCGAATCGCCTTCAGGATTTCGCGCGCAGCCTGCGCAACCACGGTCCCGGGTCCGAATATCGCGGCGACGCCCGCGGCCCTGAGCATTTCATAGTCCTGCGCTGGGATGACGCCGCCCACGACCACCGCGATATCGCCCCCGCCGGTTGCGCGCAGCGCATTGATTAGCGCGGGTACCAGCGTCTTATGGCCGGCGGCAAGCGTCGACACGCCGACGGCGTGAACGTCGTTCTCGATTGCCTGCGCCGCCGCCTCCTCGGGGGTCTGGAACAGCGGTCCGACATCGACGTCGAACCCCAGGTCGGCCAGGGCGCTGGCGATCACCTTGGCGCCGCGATCGTGGCCGTCCTGCCCGAGCTTGGCAACCAGAATCCGCGGCCGGCGGCCTTCTTCGTTCGCGAACAACTCGACTTCGCCCTTCAGTTGCTGCCAGTTCTCATCGCGCCCGAATGCGCCGCCATAGACCCCGGAGATGATCTCGCCCGATGCCCGGTAGCGACCGTAGACCGCTTCGAGCGCCGAGCTGATCTCGCCTACCGTGGCACGCGAGCGCGTCGCGCGCACTGCGAGATCGAGAAGGTTGCCGGAGCCGCTGCGCGCCGCCTCGGTAAGCGCTGCAAGCGCCGCTTCGACTGCGCGCGCGTCGCGCTTGCTCCGCACTTCCTCCAGGCGGCGCACCTGCGCCTCGCGCACCGCGGTGTTGTCCACGTCGCGCACCGCGATCGGCGCCTCGTTTTCGAGCCGGTACTTGTTCACCCCGACGATCACGTCCTCGCCGCGGTCGATGCGCGCCTGCTTCTCGGCGGCGCAGCGCTCGATCCGGCGCTTGGCCATACCCGACTCGATCGCGCGCACCATGCCGCCCATGCGGTCGACCTCCTCGATCACCTCCCAGGCCTTGTCGGCCATTTCCTGGGTGAGCCGCTCCATCATATAGGAGCCGGCCCACGGATCGATCACGGCCGGAATATGGGTCTCTTCCTGGATGATGAGCTGGGTGTTGCGCGCGATGCGCGCGGCAAAATCCGAAGGCAGCGCGATCGCCTCATCGAGCGCATTGGTGTGCAGGGACTGCGTGCCGCCGAACACCGCGGCCAGCGCCTCGATCGCGGTGCGAACGACGTTGTTGTGCGGGTCCTGCTCGGTGAGCGACCAGCCCGAAGTCTGGCAGTGGGTGCGCAGCATGAGCGAGCGCGGGCTCTTCGGACTGAAGCCTTTCATGATCCGCCACCACAAGAAGCGCGCCGCGCGCAGTTTCGCGACCTCGAGGTAGAAATTCATGCCGATGCCGAAAAAGAACGACAGCCTGCCGGCAAAATCATCCACGTCCATGCCGCGCGAGAGCGCCGCCTTCACATACTCCTTGCCGTCGGCGAGGGTGAAGGCGAGCTCGAGGGCCTGCGTCGCCCCGGCCTCCTGGATGTGATAGCCGGAGATCGAGATCGAGTTGAAGCGCGGCATGTTGCGCGTCGTGTATTCGATGATGTCGGCGACGATCCGCATCGACGGTTCGGGCGGATAGATGTAGGTGTTTCGGACCATGAACTCCTTCAGGATGTCGTTCTGGATCGTTCCCGAGAGCTTGTCCTGCGGCACGCCCTGCTCCTCGCCGGCGACGATGTAGCCCGCGAGCACCGGCAGCACCGCGCCGTTCATGGTCATCGACACCGAAACGCGATCGAGCGGAATCCCGGTAAACAGGATTTTCATGTCCTCGACCGAGTCGACCGCGACGCCCGCCTTGCCCACGTCGCCGACCACCCGCGGATGGTCGGAATCGTAGCCGCGATGCGTGGCCAGATCGAATGCCACCGAGACGCCCTGGCCGCCGCCCCGCAGGGTCTGGCGGAAGAATGCGTTGGAATCCTCAGCCGTCGAAAACCCCGCGTACTGGCGGATGGTCCAGGGCCTGCCGGCATACATGGTCGGTTGCGGGCCGCGAACAAACGGCTCGAAACCGGGCAGCGTATCGCAATAGGGCAGCCCTTGGAGGTCCGCGGCAGTGTACAGGGGCTTGACCGCGATTCCTTCCGGGGTGCGCCAGAGGAGGTCATCTAGCGATCCCTCGCGCAGCGACTCGCGCGCGGACTTCTCCCACGCGGCGTAATCCGCGAGCCGGCGTTGCTCGTCTGCCATAGCTCGTCTCCTGACGATGAACCGGAAGGCTGAACCCGGGGAATTCCCTGGGGTTGAAGCGGTTGCCGCCACCCGGTGCCGGCAAGCACGGCGGCGCAGCCATCCCGTGTACGCTTCTGCCCCGCAACACGCAGATGCTACCGACTGGCGCCTGCCTCGTCAAAACGTCGCTCGGCTGCGCGAGCGAAGCGGACCGCGCCCGGAAGCAGGCGCTAGAATGGCGCATGTTTGAACAGATTCGCCGGCTGGTTTCCTCGCGTGCCAGCGAAGAAAGCGCAGCCTCCGACGCGCCTGCGGTCGCGGGGCAGGCGGCCCCTTCGGTGCTCAACGTCGGAGGCGGGTTGAAGTCGATCGCGATTCCGCCGCGCTATGCCGGCTGGAACCAGGTGCTGCTCGACATCAAGGCGGCACCGGGCGTCGACCTGGTGTGCGATGCGCGCCGGCTCGGGGAACTCCCGGGAGAGCGCTTTGACGCGGTGTATTGCTCGCATAACCTCGAGCACTACTATCACCACGAAGTGCCGCGTGTGCTCGCCGGATTCGGGCACGTGCTCAAGGAAAGCGGATTCTGCGAAATCCGCGTGCCCGACATGCAGGCCGTATTCGAGCACGCCTCGGCCGCCGGCGAGGACCTCGAGGCGACCCTGTACGAAGCCGAGGCCGGACCGGTTTCAACCCTCGATGTGATCTACGGATTCGGCGAGCAGATCAGGCGCAGCGGCGAGCCGTATTACGCACACAAGACCGGGTTCACCGCGCTGACGCTGGAGCGCGCTTTGCGCCAGGCGGGATTCGCGGAAGTGTTCGTGCTGCGCCAACCCAGATTTGAGCTGCGCGCGCTCGCGCTGAAGCGCGCGAGCACCCAGCCGCGCCGGGCCAAAGACGCCGCGCGCGCGCTCGACGCGTTGTACGACTACGGGAGCGGCGCGTGGCAATTGTCCCAGTACGCCGCGGCGGCGCGCGCCGCCCGAGCGGCGATTGCCATCGACGCGACGCTTCCCGCCCTGCACTACCTGCTGGGCTGCGCCCTGCTCGACGCGGATCACTGTCAGGCGGCGCAAGGCGCCTTCGATCAGGCCCTCGCGCTTGCCCCGGAGTATCCGCTCGCGCTCCAGGCCCGGCTTTGCGCTGCGCTCGCCCGCGCGCGGCACGAGCTGGCAGCAGGGGTCCTTCCGCGCCTCGCCGAGGCGCCGGCGCAGCGGCCGCAGCTCGTTTCCATCGTCATTTGCAGCGCTCGTCCCGAGCACCTGGCGCGCGCATCGGCTGCGTATGATCGCGCTTTCGCCGGCGTGGCGCACGAGGTGGTCGCGGTCCGCGATGCGCGTTCGCTCGCGGAAGGGTACAACCGCGGTCTCGCCGCCTCGCGCGGCGAGCTGGTGGTGTTTTCCCACGACGATGTCGACATCGCGGCGAGCGATTTCGCGGCGCGCCTGCTCAAGCACATGGAGAGTGCGGACGTGGTCGGCGTCGCCGGCACCAGCCAGGCGGTGACCGCCTCATGGCTCGGCGCCGGCTGGCTCGGCCTGGCCGGCCAGATCGCCGTGCCGGGGGAAGACGGCCGCCTGACGGTCACGGCCTTCGGCAGCCGCCTCGCCGCGGGCGCTGCGCAGGCCCTCGACGGCGTTTTCCTCGCCTGCCGCCGCGAGGCGGCGCTCAAGATCGGCTTCGACGCGGAGACGTTCGATGGCTGGCACGGCTACGATTTCGATTTTTCGTTCCGCGCCCATCTCGCCGGCTGCCGCTGCGCCGTGGCGGGCGACCTGCTCCTCGTGCACGATTCTGCCGGCAGCTTCGATTCGCCGCACTGGCGCCGCTACTGCGAACGCGCGCTCGCGAAACACCGCCGCGCGCTGCCCGAAGGGGCAGGGATGCCGCGGCAGCCGCAGCTTTACTCGGTCGAGGTGCGCTCGGGCGCGGAGTGGCAGTTGATGACCGATTACCTGTTGTAGACGAAGATCGTTTTCGCGCCCGATCGCGTACACTTGGCGGCTGAGTTCTGGCAGAGGGATTCGAGGGCATGGTGAACGCGAAGCAAGTCAGGCCGGTGCTGGGCGTGATCGGCGGCAGCGGCCTCTACGATATCGACGGCCTCCGGGCCAAGCGTTGGGTGAAGGTCGCATCCCCGTTCGGGGAACCCTCCGACGAGATCCTGTGCGGGGAGTTCGCAAGCCAGCCGATGGCGTTTCTGCCGCGGCACGGGCGCGGGCACAGGCTGCCGCCATCGGATATCAATTTCCGCGCCAATATCGACGCGCTCAAGCGCCTGGGGGTGACCGAGGTCATTTCGGTGAGCGCCGTCGGCTCGCTGCGCGAGCACCTGCATCCGGGCATGTTCGTCATCGTCGATCAGTTCATCGACAAGACTTTTGCGCGCGACAAGAGTTTTTTCGGCACGGGGCTGGTGGCGCATGTTTCCATGGCCCACCCGGTATGCGAGCGCCTGGCCGGCCACCTCGAGGAGGCGATCCGGGAATCGGGCATCGAGATGGCGCGCGGAGGAACGTATCTCGTCATGGAGGGACCGCAATTCTCCAGCCTGGCGGAATCCGAGCTCTACCGCACCTGGAACTGCGACGTCATCGGCATGACCAACATGCCCGAAGCAAAGCTCGCGCGCGAAGCCGAGATGTGCTACGCGACGGTGGCCATGGTGACCGACTATGACTGCTGGCACCCCCACCACGACGACGTGAGCGTGGATGCGATCGTCAAGGTCCTGCTCGCCAACGCCGAAAAAGCGCGCACCATGGTAAAGAGTCTGGCCCCCAGGGTGAGGGATGATTCGCAGGCGAGCCGGTGCGCGTGCCGCTTCGCGCTCGAGCACGCCCTGATCACCGCGCCTGCGGCGCGCGATCGCGGCATGCTCGAGCGTCTCGACGCCGTCGCCGGACGCGTGCTGCAATCGACGCGCAAGAAGGGAGAATGAATCGTGACCATCAAATCGCTCATCCGCACCGTTCCGCATTACCCCAAGCAGGGGATCATGTTCCGCGACATCACCACGCTGCTCAAGGATCCGGTCGGATTTCGCGTCACCATCAACGAATTCGTCCATCGCTACACGGCAAAGGACATCGACAAGATCGCCGGCATCGAATCGCGCGGCTTCATCATCGGCGCGGCGCTCGCCTACCAGTTGGGCGTCGGCTTCGTGCCGATTCGCAAGAAGGGCAAGCTCCCCGCCGAAACCGTCGGCCACGACTACGAACTGGAATACGGCGCCGACCGCATCGAGATGCACACCGACGCGATCAGGAAGGGCGAGCGGGTGCTGCTGGTCGATGACCTCCTCGCCACCGGCGGCACGGCCGAAGCGGCGGTCAAGCTGATCGAGAAAATAGGGGGCAAGGTGGTCGAATGCTGCTTTGTCATCGACCTGCCCGACATCGGCGGGCGCAAGCGCCTGGAAAAACTCAAGCACAAGGTGTTCGCCTTGTGCGAGTTCGAGGGCGATTGACTCGCTAGACCCATGCCAAGCGAGCCGGACGCCGCGGTATTGGTTTTGTCGTTTATCGATCTCCACGCTCTTGCGCAGTTGCGCGGCAACTGCGCAAGAGCGTGGAGAGATATTTAGCGGCAAATTCCCGCCAACGCCGTCAAGGTCCCTTCGCCAAGCGCCTAAGGAAGCTCTGAAAAACGTCATTCCCGCGTGGTAAGCATGCCCCCGCGGAAGCGGGGGCGGGAATCCAGAAAATCCTTGATTCGACTGGACCCCCGCCTTCGCGGGGGTGACAAAGATCGAGTTCTTTCAGAGCCTCCCTAAAGCGAAATACCGGCGAGAAATTCTTCGATGAGCCGGTTGGTCGCCTCCGGCTGCTCCCACATCACGAGGTGGCCGGCCTTATCGATTTCGTGGTAGCGCGCGGAGCGCAGGTACTTTTGCTCCAGCCGGATCTTGTCGATGTAGCGGTCCTCGGCGCCCGTGATCACCAGCACCGGGCAGGCGATGTCGGGCAGCAGGCCCGTGATCTTGAAGCGCGCGAGCGCCTCGAGGTCGGAAAGCACCACCTCGGGCGGGGCCGCCGGCCCCGCCGACGCATAGGCGGCGCGCACTTCCGCGGCAGTGGCATCGCTCCAGGGCAGCCAGCGGCGGTCGCTGCGGGCCTCAAGGGGCTGGTGGCGCACAAGGTGCATGCGCTCCGGCGGCACATCGAATTCGGGCGGCGCCCCGACGAGGACCAATGCCCCTGCGCGATCGGGGCATTGCAGCGCCAATTCCATCGCGACTGCCCCCCCCAGCGAATGACCGCACCAGATCGCCCGCTTTACCGAGAGGGAATCCGCAAGCGCGAGCAGCGAAGGCACGTGCTCATGCACGCGCCGCGGCACCGGCGGGGCGCTCGCCCCGTGGCCGGCCAAGTCCACCGCAATCAGCCGCCATTTGGCCAATACGCTGGTCTGGTGGCGCCACACCCAGTGGCCACCCCCCATCCCGTGGACGAAAACCAGTGTCGGCGCCGCAGCATCTTGAAGCCCGAACGATTTGTAGTGGAGAGGACTCATATGGGGACCAGGTGAATCCGGCAAGTCGCGGTTGGAGGGAACGGCTCAACGCCGTAGAATGAAAAGTGTAGCAAGCTTTTCAGGGCCACGGATGGACAGGGCGATTGAGCTCAGTCTGTGCGTGCGCGGCGCTTCGGTAACGTTTCGACGCGGGCCATCATGTATCGGCATATCCTCGCACCCACCGACGGCTCCGAACTGTCCGGGAAGGCCGTCATGCAAGCGGCCCGGTTGGCCAAGTTCGCGGGGGCCAGAATGCTGCTGCTGCATGTCAGGTCACCGATTGACATTCCGCACCACGTCGAGGGCGGCGCCCTGTCGCGCCTGGGCGAAGGCAAGGTGATGGAAGAAATCGCCGTCGAAGAGCGCCAGTTGCTCGACGCGGCGGTGGCGATCGCTGCCTCCGCCGGGGTGGACGCCGAGGTCGCATTCATCACCGGCTACTCGCCCTACGAATCCATCGTTCGGGTCGCGAAGGAGCAGCGCTGCGACCTGATCGTGATGGCGTCGCGCATTCGCCACGGCATACCGCGTTTCGTGATCCAGAGCGAAACGCACAAGGTGATGATGCACACCGACATACCGGTGCTGGTGGTGCGCTGAAACGCGCGCCGGCCGAACGCTCGGCCCGCGAACCGGCCTAGGCCGCGCCGAACACCTCGTTCATCTGGCGGGCCACGCGAATGAAGGTCGTCCTCTTGGACAATTCCTTGAGGCGCCTGGCCCCGACGTAGGTGCAGGCGGAACGCACCCCGCCGAGAATTTCCTGCACCGTTCCCTCAACCGGCCCGCGATAGTCGAGCAGCACCTCCCTGCCCTCGGAGGCGCGGTAGCGCCCCACCCCGCCGGCGTACTTGTCCATGGCGGTGCGCGAACTCATGCCGTAAAATCTCACCTTGCGCATCCCGCCATGTTCCTCGACGTCGCCGGCGCATTCCTCATGTCCGGCAAACATTCCCCCCAGCATGACGAAGTCGGCGCCGCCGCCGAAAGCCTTGGCGAGGTCCCCCGGGGCGGTGCAGCCGCCGTCGGAACAGATAAGACCTCCCAGGCCGTGCGCCGCGTCGCCGCATTCGATGATGGCCGATAATTGCGGGTAGCCGACCCCTGCCATCTTGCGCGTCGTGCATACCGAACCCGGGCCGATGCCGACCTTGACGATGTCCACGCCCAGAAGGATGAGTTCCTCGGTCATTTCACCGGTGACCACGTTGCCGGCCATGATCGTGACCTTGGGGTAGGTCGTGCGGAATTTCTCGATGAAATCGACGAAAGACTTCGTGTACCCGTTGGCAACGTCGATACAGACGTAGGCAATCGCCTCGCCGACCTCGTCCCTGACGCGGCGGAACTTGTCGTAGTCCGCGCCGGTGATTCCCATCGAGTAGAACACCGTCGCCTCGGCGGCCAGCCCGCGGAAGAATCCCGCCAGCGCGGGTTCATCGTAGTGCTTGTGCAGGGCTGCCGATAGCCCGTGCGCGCACAGGGCCCGGGCCATTTCGAACGTGCCCACCGTGTCCATGTTGGCGGCGATGATGGGAATGCCCCGGTATTTGCCCGCGGAATTCCGAAACGCGTATTGCCGCGAGATGTCCACCTCGGAGCGCGACGTGAGGGTCGAGCGCTTGGGCCGAATGAGAACGTCCTTGAAATCGAGCTTGAGGTCTTCTTCGATTCGCATGCGATTCGCCTCCCCGAAAAACAGGCGCCTGCCTTCCCCTATTCTAGCCGGGGCTGGGGCAGTGGAGCGCGCTCCGCCCCCCGGCGCGGCCACGACAATTCGCGCTGCAAGTGCTCGAAGGCGTGAGCGGCGACGGCGAAGGGTTCCTGCTCATCGACGACCTGGTGGACACCGGGGAAACCGCGCGCGCGGTCCGCAGGCTCCTGCCGAAAGCGTATTTTGCAACCCTCTCTGTGCATTGCCGGGCAATCGCGCTGCAGCAAGGCAAGGCTATTGTCTCGCGACAGCGCGACCGGCCGTGTGTTGACAACTGCTATACAGAATCGTAAGATTCGTATATCTGTTGTATGTACGAACCGGGAGAAACTCATGCGCGACGCCGCCATCAACCTGCGGGCACGTCCCGAGCAGCGGGAACTGATCGACCAGGCTGCGCAGCTGCTCGGCAAGAACCGCTCCGATTTCATGCTCGAAGCCGCCTGCGACAAGGCCCAGTCGGTGCTGCTCGATCAGGTATTTTTCAAATTGGATGCCGAGAAGTTCCGGCAGTTCACCAAGCTGCTCGACGCGCCGCCCACGCGCAATCCGGGGCTTGAGCGCCTCATGGCGGTCAAGGCACCCTGGGGCAGGAAGTCCGCGAAGGCCTGAGCTTGCAACTCGGTCCGCCGGAGCCCTTGGCGGCTTCACATCGACTGGATGACTTCGAGTGCGGCGAGGCTGTGCTCGACGACTGGCTCAAGCGCAGGGCATTGGCCAACCAGTCAAGCGGGGCGAGCCGCACGTTTGTCGTCACCGATCAGGACAGTCGCGTCTGCGGCTACTACGCCATGGCAGCCGGCGCCGTTTCGCACCAACTCGCAACGAGCGGCGTGCGACGCAACATGCCTGATCCGGTTCCTGTCATGGTTCTCGCCCGGCTCGCGGTCGATCGCAAGGCGCAGGGACTGCATTTGGGTGCTGCCTTGCTCCAGGACGCCGTCAATCGCGCGGTGGCCGTATCGCAGAACGCTGGCGTCAGAGCCCTTCTTGTGCACGCCCTTCACGCGAAGGCCAAGCAGTTCTACGAGCACTACGGGTTTCAGTCCTCGCCGACGCATCCGATGACGCTCATGCTGCGCTTGAGCAGCGTGAAAGCCTGACACGGAAGCAACAGCGGTGAAATACTCCGCGATTGAATCACCAGTGAATCACAAGACGTTGCTCGTTGAAGGAGTCGTGGCATGACGATTCCGCCGCAGTGGCGCTTCCGCCGCATGCAGCCCGGGGAGATGCGCCATATCCGCTGCGAAATCCTGAATTTTGCTCAGACGTTGAACCGGAAGTGTACGATATCCCCGTCCTGCACCACGTACTCGCGCCCCTCCAACCGGTACTTCCCGGCCTTCTTGGCCGCGGCCTCGCTACCGAGTGCTATGAAGTCGTCGTAACTGATGACCTCGGCGCGGATGAAACCCTTCTCGATGTCGGCGTGGACCGCGCCGGCGGCGCGTGGGGCCAAGGTGCCGCGGCGAATGGTCCAGGCGCGGCACTCGTCCTCGCCGGTCGTGAGGAAGCTGACGAGCCCGAGGGCCAGGTAGACCTCCCGGACCATGATGTCGAGGACCGGCTCGCGCACGCCGAGCATTTCGCGGAAGTCCTTCCGATCCGTCTCGGGCATGGCCTGGATCTCGCCCTCGGACTTGGCGCAACAGGCGAACGTCGGGATGCCGGCTACGGGCAGGCGGAAGCGCGCCAGGACCTCGGCCGTCGGCTTGGGGATGTCGTCCTCGCTCACGTTGACCATGGCCAGGATGGGACGCGCCGTCAGGAAGGCGTAAGTCCGCAGTTCGGGACGGGCCGCGAGGTTCGCATCTTCGTAGATGCGTTGGTTGTTATCGAGGATCTTGCGGCAACGATTGAGTGCGTCGCGCTCGTCGCCCGACATGCCCGGCTTGCCCTTCTTGTGCTCGAGGTCGTCGCGTTCGAGGCGCGTCTCGACCAGCATCAGGTCGGCCAGGATCATTTCGGACAGCAGTGTGTCGACGTCCGCGCGCGGGTCGTTCAGGCCCTCCTCATCGAAGGCACGCACAACGAGCAGGAAGGCGTCCATCGGCTTGACCACGTTCAGGAACCCGGCGTCCAGGGCCGATTTGTTCGCCTTTCTCTCGTCCTTGTGAGGGGCGTGCGCCTCGACGACCTCGATGACGGCGTAAGTCGTCTTCTTGGGGTGGTACATCCCGGACAGCTTGTCGACGCGTGCGTCCCGGACCTTCACAGTGCCGATCGTGATCCCCGCTTTCTCGCGGCTCGGCTCGGTGCCGGTCAGGGCCGTGAACAGGGATGTCTTGCCGCTCTGTGGAAGACCGACGAGTGCGACTTTCATTGGGTTCCTTTCTTCTACGATTCAATGACTGGCGAGTTCATGCGATCGCGCCTGATCGGGTCGAGCTAACGGGATTACGCCCGTCAGCCCTCCCACACCACCGGACATGCGGTTTGCCGCATCCGACGGTTGAGCCAGTGGCCGTTTATGCGGTCTGCAAATCCCATGGTAGCCCAAGGTGTTGGCGAGAAACTGGTTGCCCAGTCCCTCGCCCTTGGACGCCCCGGCCACCAGGCCCGCGATATCGACGAATTCGACCGCGGCGGCGATCACCTTCTGCGGCCTGGCGATACCGGCGATCGCCGCCAGGCGCGAATCGGGCACCTCGACGATTCCCACATTGGGCTCGATGGTGCAGAACGGATAGTTCTCCGCCGCGATGCCCGCCTTGGTGAGAGCGTTGAAGAGCGTCGACTTGCCCACGTTGGGCAGTCCGACGATGCCGCATTTCAACGACATGCGCCCCTCACGCCTTGGTATGCAGCTTGAGCATTGCTGCGTGCATGTCGCCCGCGAGAACGAGCGGCGACGCGTCCAGCGACCTTGCGAGCGCCTGTTCGATCAGCTCGCGCTCCTCGGGCGCAGGCTTCGACAGAACATAATCCGCAACGACATCTTTGTCGCCGGGATGTCCGATCCCGATCCTGAGCCGCCAAAAATGCTGCGTGCCAAAGTGCTCGGCGATATCCTTCAGGCCGTTGTGTCCGGCCACGCCGCCGCCCTCCTTGAGCTTGGCGACGCCCGGCGCGAAATCGAGTTCATCGTGCACGACCAGGCATTGCTCGGGCGCAATCTTGTAAAAACGCGCCAGGGCGCCCACACACTCGCCCGACGCATTCATGTAGGTCTGTGGCATGACCAGCCAGATGTCCCCGGCGGCCATCGCGAGCCTGCCCATCAAACCGCGGTACCGCGCCTCTACTCTGAGCGAGACGCGATGGCGCTCGGCCAGGCGCGAGACGAACTGAAAGCCGACATTGTGCCGGTCCCGTTCGTACCTCTTGCCTGGATTGCCTAGCCCCGCGATGAGCCGGATTGCCATAGCGAAAATCGATGAAAAAAGGGCGCGGACCCCAGCCGCGCCCCGGTAGGGGAATGTGGCAAGCGCCTTACTTCTTCTCGCCTCTTCCGCCCTTCTTCTCTTCTGCAGGAGCCTCGGGCTTGGCCGGCTGCTTGACCGCGGGCACTTCCCCTGCGGCCGGTGCCGCCTCGGCACCGGGAGCCGCAGCAGCTTCGCCCGCTGCCGCAGCGGCGGCGGCGGCCGCCTCTTCCTCCTCGGCAATCGCAGCGCGCGGGATCTGCGCGGTTGCAACCGAGGGGTTCTCACCAGCCCTCAGCGGCACCTCGACGCCCTTGGGCAGCTTGAGATCGCGCACGTGGATCGAGTGCCCGATGGTGATCTCCGCGAGGTCGACCTCGATGAATTCGGGCAGGTCCGCGGGCAGGCAGCGGATGTCGATCTCGTTCATGATATGGCTGACGATTCCGCCCGCGACTTTCACTGCCGGGGAGATTTCGGCGTTGATGAAGTGCAGCGGGACCTTCATGTGGATCTTCTCGCTCGCCGACACCCGCTGAAAATCGACGTGCTGCACCTGCGACTTCCAGGGATGCATGTTGACCGAGCGCAGCAGCACCTGCTCGACCCTGCCGTCGAGCTTCAGCGTCAGGATCGACGCGTGGAATTTCTCGTCGCGCAGCGCGTGATACAGCGCATTGTGTTCGAGCTCGATGGTGGCCGCGGATTCGCTCCCGCCGTAGACGATCCCGGGAACCTTGCCTGCAAGACGCAGCCGGCGGCTCGCACCCGTCCCTTGAGCCTTGCGGGTCTGTGCGACGATTTCGATTGCCATAATGACTCCTCAAGTCTGCGCCGCCCGCGACCAGGCGCCGCCAAAAAAATCATTCGATGAAAAGCGAGCTGACCGAGTCCTCGTTGCTGATCCGCAGAATCGTCTCGGCCAGCAATCCCGCCACCGACAGCACCCGGATCTTTTTGCACGCTTGCGCGTCCTTCGCCAATGCGATGCTGTCGGTCACGACGACCTCGTCGAGCTCCGATTCCTCGATTCGGGCCACCGCGCTTCCCGAGAGCACCGGATGGGTGCAGTAGGCGGCCACGCGCGCCGCGCCCTGCTCCTTGAGCACCTGCGCCGCTTTTACGAGCGTCCCGGCGGTGTCGACGATGTCGTCCATGATCACGCAGGTGCGCCCGTCCACCTCGCCGATGACATTCATCACCTCGGACACGTTCGCTTTCGGCCTGCGCTTGTCGATGATGGCCAGATCCGATTCCAGGCGCTTCGCCAGGGCGCGCGCGCGCACCACGCCGCCCACGTCGGGCGAGACCACCATCAGGTTCTCGTACTGGCGCTTCCACACATCGCCGAGCAAGATCGGCGTGGCGTAAATGTTGTCCACCGGAACGTCGAAAAACCCCTGAATCTGGTCGGCGTGCAGGTCCATCGTCAGCACCCGGTCGACGCCCACCGCCTGCAGCATGTTCGCCACCACCTTGGCCGAGATCGCCACCCGCGCCGAGCGCGGCCGGCGGTCCTGGCGCGCATAGCCAAAATACGGTATCGCCGCCGTAACGCGCGCAGCGGAAGCCCGCTTCAGCGCATCGACCATGAGCAGCACTTCCATCAAATTGTCGTTCGCGGGGGCACTCGTGGACTGCAGCACGAAGCAGTCCTTCCCGCGCACGTTCTCCAATAGTTCGACCATGATTTCGCCGTCGGAGAACTTCGATACCGTCGAATGCCCGATGGGGATGTTCAGCCGCCGCGCCACCGCATGTGCAAGCAGCGGATTGGCGTTGCCGGTGAACACCATCAGGCTTTCATAGGCCATCGTTTCAACCCCGCTCAAGAACCCCGCTGCTCCGCCCACCGTCGACCCCTCGCGCCCTGGCGCGCATCACCCGCGGATGCTCGCGGGGGGTCGCCCCGCCGAACCCGGCGTCACCCCGCGCGGGTGCGCTCCCCGGGGGATTCTCATGGGGCATCGCCCCCCAGCATGTCAAATGACCGCTGTCGCGGCCGGTTCCTGGCTGGGGAAGTAGGATTCGAACCTACGCATGTCGGAATCAAAATCCGATGCCTTAACCAGCTTGGCGATTCCCCAAGCGCTAACCTGCGTCCAGGCCTCCCTTCAAGGGATGGCTGTCCAGCCCACGCGCGACGAATCCGCGCATGCCCGGGGGCAGCCTGGAAGCCACCGCGCGCGCCTGCGCCTCGGTGGAAAATTCGGCAAATACACAGGCACCCGATCCGCTCATCCGCGCCTCGCCGTGAGTCCTGAGCCAGTCCAGGTACTGCGCGACCACGGGGTGGCGCCGGCATACCGCGGACTCAAGATCGTTGTGCCCAAACCCTGCAGAAAAGCTTGATATTGTGATAGTTTTCGTATTTTGTGTCAATTCTGGTGCGGCAAAAATCTCGCGCGTGGACACCGCTGCCGGCGGCACCAGAACCAGATACCACGCGGCGGGGAGCGCGATCGGAGAGAGCCGCTCGCCGATCCCTTCGGCAAAAGCGTTCTGTCCGAAAATGAAAAAGGGGACGTCGGCGCCAAGCTTCAGTCCGAGCGCGGTCAGCCGCAACCGATCCAGGCCGAGGCGCCACAGGGCGTTGAGCGCCAGGAGCGTGGTCGCCGCATCGGAGCTGCCGCCGCCAAGCCCCCCGCCGATCGGAATGTTCTTGTCGATCCGGATTGCGACTCCCTTTCGGCATCCGGTCTGCTCCTGCAGCAGGTGCGCCGCCCGCAGGCAAAGCTCGTTGTCTTCCTCGACGCCCGGGAGCGGCTTGGCGAGCCTCACCCTCGGCGCCGCGAGCGGCGCGAAACGAAGCTGGTCGCAGCAGTCGATGAGGCGAAAGACGCTTTGCAGCAGGTGATAGCCGTCGTCGCGCCGCCCCACGACGTGCAGGAACAGGTTGAGCTTGGCAGGCGCCGGCCACAGGCGATCCCATCCGCTCACGGGGCTGCTCATGGCGTCACCATCCACTGGTCTACGACCAAGCGGATCTCCAAGTCATCGCGCGTCAAGCGCAACCTCGATGGCCTTTCGCCCTCGTATTCCTGGTATTCGATGCGCCAGCGGTCTTGCCTGAGCTCGGTCGCACGACCGCTCGCATCGCGCGCCAGCTCGGCCGGCCGCGCCGGATCGGGCCGTCCCTGGACCCAATCGGGCAGGCCCGCGAGCGGCAGGCGCCATCCGAGCACCTGCTCGGTCAGCGACTCCGCGTCGGCGGCGCGGTGAGTCGTTGCGTCGCTGGTGACAAGCTGCACTTCGCCCCCGCGGCGCGTGAGCCGCGCGATGCCCTGGCCGAGCGGCGAGCTGATGAGCAAGTCGTCGCTCGCGGCGCCATGGCGCCACGTCAGGCGAGCGCTCGCGCCTTCGGCGCCGTACTGAACCGCGACGCGGCCGGCAAGCTCGAACAGCGGCCGGTCGAAGTCCGCCTCCCGGACTGTGGGAAGCGCGGTACAGCCCGCAACGGCCGCGAGCAGAACCAGGGATCGCGCTAACCGATACGCGGGCGTCATGATCCCCTATGGCTTCAGCCGCTTGAGCGTGCTGTTGAGGACCTCGTTTCCAGGGTGTTTCTGTATCGATTCCTGGAGCAACCTTTCCGCCTCCAGGCGCTCGCCGGTCATCCACAGCACTTCACTCAAGTGCGCCGCGATCTCCGGATCGGGCCTTCCCGCAAAGGCGCGGCGCAGGAACTTGAGCGCCTCCTCCCGCTTGCCCAAGCGGTAGTGCACCCAGCCCATGCTGTCGATGATGAAGGCGTCTTCAGGGGCGAGCTTTAGCGCCGTTTCGATCAGTTCGCGCGCTTCCTCCAGGCGCAGGTTCCGGTCCGCGAGCGAGTAGCCCAGCGCGTTGTACGCGTGGGCGTTGTCGGGCTGGAGCTTGATCAGCTTCTTCAGGCTGGTTTCAAGAAGGTCCACGCGGTCGACCTTGTCGGCCAGCATGGCGTAGTCATACAGGAGCTCCGGGTTGTCCGGCAATTCGCCGAGCGCCTTTGCCACCAGATCAAAAGCTTCCTTGGCCTGGCTCGCCTCGCGCAGCATCTGCGCCTCAGCAAGCACGAGCTGCGCGCGCTGCTGCTCGTTCGAGGCGCGGACCTGCTGCAGATGCCCTCGCGCATCGCCGAGCCTGCCCAGCTTCGCCAGCACGTGCGCGTAACGGACTTGCGCGGCGAAGAACTGCTCACCCCCGCGCACCTCGCCGTACCAGCGCAGCGCCTCGGTCAGGCTCTTCTGCTCTTCGGCGATCTGGCCGAGATACATGCGTATGCTCGCCTTGTCGCGGTAATCGAGTTCGAGCAAACGCCTGAGGTTCGCCTCGGCCAGAGCGTGATCATTGAGCTGCATCGAGAGCAGCGCCACGGCGAAGATCACGTCGGTATTGGCCGGGTGATCCGAGATGAGCTTCTGGAACTCGACGCGCGCCTCGGAAAATCGCTTCTCGGCGACCAGCACGCGCGCGTAGTTGAGGCGCACGTCGCGCGATTTCGGATGGCGCTCCAGGTGCTCGGCCAGGCGCCCGAGCGCCTCCGCATTGGACCTGCGCTGCAGGAGCTGGGCTTCGAGCAAAACCGCCGCTTCCCAGTCGGGCTTGAGCGCCTGCGCGCGCCGGATCTCGGCGAGCGCAAGCTCGTCGTCGGCGGCGTTTGCGGCCGCTTGCGCCACGGCGTAGCGCGCCTGCGGCAGTTGCGGATGGGCCTCGGCAAGCCGCTGCACGAGCGCGAGCGCGGCCGATTTGTCGGCTGCGGCCCCGAGGGTGCGATTGAGCTGCATGAAAGCCTCGGCCGGGTCGCCGGCGCTCGCGAGCAACTCCTGCAGGTAAGGCTGCGCCTCGTCGAAACGGCCCGCATTGATAAGCAGACCGACGAGCGACTGCAGAGCACGCTGCGATTTCGGGTCGGTTTCGTGCCAGATGCGCGCCGATTCGATCGCGGCGTTGCCCATCCGCGCATAGACCGCGATTTCGGTTGCGCGCCGGGCGATGCGCGGATCGCGCGTGCGCTTGGCGAGATCGGCGTAGGCCTGCGCCGAAAGCCCGATGTTGCCGCGTTGCCCCGCGATCTCGGCGAGCAGAAACTCGTACAGAACCGTCTCGGTAAGATCCTGCTTGGGCAGGTGCGCCTCGGACGCGGCGGCAGGCGCCGCGGGCGGATGCCCAAGCGGCAGTGCCCGAGGAGACGGACGGGCCGGAGCCGCCGGCCCCGCCTCCCTGGGCTGCACCGGCGCCTCAGGCTTTGGCGGCTGCTGCGCGCAACCGGCAAGCCACGTCAGCGCGACCCCGCACGCGATCGGCATCCAGGCGAACTGCAGCGGCGGCGAGAAAAAGCGATCCATGGGACTAGGTCAAATGAAATTACGAACAGGGGCGCGCCGCACTCCTGTATATTTCCGCATCGCGTTGGCGTTGGCTGGGCGTGGCACTTTGGCAACCGTATTGCTTCGACGAGTGTCGCAGTTTAGGTGCATTTGCCAAGCCCGACAAGCGCAATAACTCGCTCAATTATTGGGGGAAACCTCATTCCGCGTGAGGCGGCCCGTTTCGTCCTTCACCCTGACATGCCCGAACTCCCCGAAGTCGAGATCACCCGTCGCGGCATCGCACCGTTTGTCGAAGACAAGACCATCACCGGCGTCGTGGTGCGCGAGCCGCGGCTGCGCTGGCCGGTGCCGCGCGAACTTCCGCGCAAGCTGGAGGGGCTGCGCGTGCGCCGTCTCCTGCGCCGCGGCAAATATCTGCTGTTTGACTGCGGCAAGGGCTGGCTGATCGTGCATCTAGGCATGTCCGGCAGCCTGCGCATTGTTCCGCCTGCGCTCGACCCGGGACCGCACGAGCACATCGATATCGGGATCGGCGGGGCCGTCCTCAGGCTGCGCGATCCGCGCCGATTCGGGGCCGTGCTGTGGACCGCGAAGGACCCCGGCGAACACCCGCTGATCACCGGTCTTGGCGTCGAGCCGCTGTCACCCGAATTCACGACCGAGTACCTGTTCCGCAGCACGCGCAAGCGTCGGGCGCAGATCAAACCGCTCTTGATGAACGGCGCCATTGTCGTGGGCGTGGGCAATATCTACGCCAATGAATCGCTGTTTCGGGCCCGCATCTCTCCGCGCACGCGCGCGGGGCGCCTGTCGCGCGCGCAGTGCGGGCGGCTGGCGCACGCCCTGCGCGAGACTCTGGAAGCGGCGCTCGCCGCAGGCGGCTCGACGCTGCGCGATTTCGTGCACAGCGACGGCAGCGCGGGCTGGTTCCAGCAGGCCTACTGCGTCTACGGGCGCGCCGGCGCGGCGTGCCGGGTCTGCGGCACGCCGATTCGCGCCCTGCGCCTGGGACAGCGCTCATCGTTCTATTGCCCGAGCTGCCAGCAATGATGCGCGCTCTTCCCTGTTCCGCGGCCGATGATCCCCCCGCGCCGGGAAACGGCATGACGGCGGCGAGCGCTGCGGAGGCCGCGCGCGCCCACGACCTGTGGCGGACCGTGCTCGGTGCAGGCATCGAGCGCTACCGCGAGTGGCTGCACCGGAACGGGTTGGCCGACGCGCAGGCGAGCCTCAGGCTCGCGCGGCTCGCCGCGCAGGTGAGCGAGGAACAGCCTGCGGCCGCTCTTGCAGCCGAGAAATCGAATGGCGCTTCCGCGCTTGGCGATACGCGGCTGCTTGAGCGCAGCGGGCGGGCGCCCCCGGAGCGTTCGGCGGCAGCCGAGCTCGCCACGGGCCGGCGGAGCGCCCTGGCCGGAATCGCCCGCGCCGAGCTCGATGATCTGGTCGCGGGCCTGCGCGCGCGCCTGGAGGGCGAGCGCCGCGCCATCCTCGAGCAGCTCCGTGAACTCGAGTATTTGCGCGGCAAGAACAGCGGCCTGGTCGCCACGATGACGCAAAAGGTCCGCGCCGACAGGGAAGAATTCGAGCGCGGACTGGCGCGCTTTCAGGCGCTGCGCGGCGTTTTCGCCGCGCATTCCGATCGCCTGTATACGCATCTGGGCCTCGATGCCCTGGCCGAGGAATGGCGCCGCACGCGCGCGGATATCCTGGGCGCGGCATTCACCCCGGGGGTGCGCTCGGCCATGTCGCGCTACTTCCGCGAAGTGCGCGGCAAGCTCGAGCGCGCGGCGCTGGAGGTTGCAGAGATCGCGGAGCTCATGGCCGTGATGTACCGAAAGTTCAGCGACGAGCATGGTTTGCAGCTCAGTACCCCGGTTGCGTTTTCGACGCTGCGCTACGTGAAGGAGGTCGAGCGCATCGAGGCAGGCTACGCGAGCCAATTCGACACGCCCATGACCATGCTCACCAACGACAAGCAGGCGCTCGCGCAGAAATTCTTCGATGCGCACGCCAGCCAGGTGAAACGCTGCTACGAATACGCCAACCGGGAGGTCGACGACTGGCTGCGCGCGATCATGGCCCCGATGGAAACCCAGGTGCACGAGCGGCAGTTGCAGCTCCGGCGGCGCCTGGAGTCGATCAAGCGCATCCGCCAGGCAACTGACACGCTCGCGGAACGCATCGGGGAGCTGGCGCCGATCGAAAGGACCCTGCGCGAGCAACTGGACGCGTTGGCGCGCCTGCGCTCCGAGATCGATAACGCGCTCGCGTTCGGCGGCCGAGAACCTGTCCAGCCGGCATGAGCGCGATCAGCCGGATGCCTGCTTGGGCGCGCTCAGGCGCAGATATTTCCGCTCCAGTTCTTCCCGGGATTCGCGCCGCTGCGGGTTGAAGGTGATGCAATTCACCGGGCACACTTCGACGCACTGCGGCCGGTCGAAATGCCCCACGCATTCCGTGCACTTGTCGGGATCGATGGCGTAGATCTCCTGCCCTTGAGAGATGGCGCCGTTCGGGCACTCGGGCTCGCACACGTCGCAGTTGATGCAGGCGTCGGTGATCAGCAGCGCCATGCCGATCAGCTCCCCGCGCTCCCGGCTTGTTTCAGTTTGGCCGCCATGCGCTCTTTTACGAGCGGCTGGACGAACGAAGCGACGTCACCTCCCAGGGAAGCGATCTCGCGCACCATGGTTGCCGAGATGTACATGTACTGGTACTCCGGCGTCATGAACACCGTTTCGACATCGGCGATCAGGCTCCGGTTCATGCCCGCGAGCTGAAACTCGTACTCGAAATCCGAAGCGGCCCTCAGGCCGCGCAGGATTACGCGCCCCTGCTGCTCCAGGACAAAGTCGCGCAACAACCCTTTGAATCCCTCGACCGTGACGTTCGCGTAGGGTGCGAGAACCTCGCGCGCCATCGCGACGCGCTCCTCCAGACTGAAGAAAGGCGCCTTGCCGCGGCTGTCGGCCACCCCCACGATCACCTCGCCGAAAAGCGCCGCGGCGCGCCGCGCCAGGTCTTCGTGGCCGCGCGTGATGGGATCGAAAGTTCCCGGGTAGATCGCCCTGATCATTGCTCGCTCCGTCCGATCAAATGAAAGTGCACATTGCCCGCGCGGCTCGCCCGGATCAGCGCAAAGGGGTGGACGGCGGCGAACCGCGTCCCGCTCTCCACATAGACCAGACCGCCCTCGGCCAGGCATCCCGGCAGCCGGGCCCAGAGCTCGATCGCCACGCCGCTGCGATACGGCGGGTCGAGAAAAATGACATCAAAGCGCTCCGATGCGCGGGCGAGGAATTCTATCGCATCGGCACACTGGATCGTCAGACCCCGCGCGCCCAGGCGCGCGGCGTTTTCCTCGAGCACGCGGCAGGTTTCGCGATCTTTCTCGACCATCACGACGCGCGAGGCACCGCGCGACAGCGCTTCGAATCCGAGTGCGCCCGATCCGGCGAAAAGGTCCAGGCAGGCCCGCCCCGAGAGGTCCTGGCCGAGCCAGTCGAAAAGCGTCTCGCGCACGCGATCGGGCGTGGCCCGCAGATCCGCGGAGGCAGCGAATCGGATTACGCGGCTGCGCCAGGTCCCGCCGATGATTCTCAGCGTGCTACTTTTCCGGCGCACCGATGATTACCGTCGCGAGCCGCGAGAGGTCGATGCGACGGGCAAAGGCGGACTTCACCTCGGGGAGCGTCACCCGGCGCACGTTGGCGACGAAATCCTCGATCCAGGTGACGGGCAGTCCGTAGAATCCGACCATCGCCAACTGGGCGAGGATCTTGCGGTTGGAATCGATGCGCAACGGGAAACCGCTGCCCAGGCCGTTCTTCGCCGCCTTGAGTTCGGCCTCCGAGGGGCCGCGCGCGATGAACTCCTCGAGCACGCTGCGCGCGGCGGCGAGGGCCTCCTCGGTCTGGTCCTTCCTGGTCTGCAGCCCGAGCAGGAAGGGGCCCGGCCGCTCCAGCGGCTGAAAATAGCTGTAGACGTTGTAGGCGTAGCCGCGCTTTTCGCGCACCTCGCTGTAGAGCCTGGAGACGAACCCGCCCCCGCCGAGAACATAGTTGCCGACGAACAGCGGGAAGTAATCGGGATCGTCGCGCGCCACCGCAGGCAAGCCGAGAAGCAGGTGACTCTGGCCGGCCGGGTGGGGGAGCGCCACCACCCCACCGCCCGCGGGGGCCACCGGACCCGGACGCCCGGACGCCTCCCCGCCCGCGCGCGATCCTTCGGCGGAGAAAACGAGCGGCCCGGTGATCCGGGCGGCAAGCGCCGCGGCTTGCGCGCGCGACAGGTCGCCCACGATCGTGACCACGGCGCCCTCGGCCCAGTAATGCGCGCGGTGGAAACGCGCAACGTCGGCGCGCTCGATGGCCGCCACCGACTCGCTGGTGGGCGAGGCGCCATAGGGGTGGCCGCGGTACATCAGCGCCCACAGGCGCCGCTCGGCGAGCTGGTCGGGCCGCGTTTCGGCTTCCCTGACGTGTGCCGTCAGTCTCGCCTTCTCGCGCGCAAACGCGCTCTGCGGAAAAGCAGGTGCCGAGAGCATCTCGGCGAGCGCCGCCACGGCGGCGTTCAGCTCGCGCGCCGCGGAGAGCGTGCGCAGGCTCGCGCCGGCGCGGTCACGGTCGAAACTGTGCCCGATCTCTGCGCCGATGTCGGCAAAGCGCCGGCCGAGCTCGGCTTCGCCGGTGCGCGCCGATCCCGCCTTGAGCAGGTCGTTGGCAAGTCGCGCGAGGCCGGATTTTCCGGGGGGGTCGTAGGCGCTGCCGGCGGGAAACTCCACGGAAATGTCGACCATGGGAATCGAGCGGCCCTCGACGAACAGAACGCGAGCGCCGGATTCGGCGCGCCACTGGTCCACCTCGAGCTTCGCCTGCGCGGCGCCCGCGAAACACGCCAGCGCCGCCGCCAGCAAGCGCGCCCAATGCCAATCGATCATCGCTGCTTCGGCGCGCACCGCGTCAATGGCGAAGCGCGGGCACGGCAGCACGCAACTGGCGAGCGTCGAGCGGCTGCGGATCGAGCACGGCAACCGTGAGGTTGTCCTCGATGAAATGTTTGGCGGCGACCTCGCGCACCTGAGCGGGGCTGACCGAGCGGAGGCCGTCGATGATGCGCTGGGAGTCGCGCCACGTGAGACCGGCCGACTCGAGCAGGCCGATCTCCATGGCCTGGGAAAAAATCGAGTCGCGGCGGTAGATTCGTTGCGCCACCAGCTTCGTTTTCACCCTTCCAAGCTCCTCGCCGCTCGGCTCCTCGGCGGCAATCCGCTCCACCTGCTCGCGCAGCGCCGCCTCGAGCGCCGCCGCGCTCTTGCCCTGCGCAACAGCGCCCTCCAGGCAAAACATCCCCGGGCCCCGCGCCAAGGCGTTGTAGCCCGCTGCGGCGTGGTCGGCCACTCGCCGTTCGCGCACCAGCGACTGGTTCAGGCGTGCCGAAGGATTGCCGCCGTCAAGGAGCGCGGCGAGCACGGCGAGCGCATGCGGCTCCCAGTCGCGCTCGATCCGGCGCAGCACCGGCACCTTGTATCCCAGCATCACATAGGCCTGCGCGGCAGGCGCTTCCACTGTCACTTGCCGCATGCCGCGCTGCGGCGGCTCCAGCACCGACTTGCGCTGCGGCAGCTTCCTCGCCGGCAGCCGCCCGTAGGTGCGTTCGGCCAGGCGGAACACTTCGCGCGCGTCGACATCGCCGACGATGACCACCACGGCGTTGTTGGGAGCGTACCAGCGCCGGTACCAGTTGGCAGCGTCGCGGTAAGTCATGTTCTGCAGATCACCCATCCAACCGACCACCGGCCATTGATAGGGGTGCGAGGTGAATGCGGTCGCCATCAAGCGCTCGTACAGGAGCGAGCGCGGCCGGTCGTCGGTGCGCAAACGCCGCTCCTCCATCACCACCTTGAGTTCAGGGGGGAACTCATTCTCCTCGACGATGAGGTTCGCCATGCGGTCGGCCTCAAGCGCCATCGCGAGCCCGAGCTTGTCGCGGTGCATCTGCTGAAAATATACCGTGTGGTCGGTTGCTGTGAAGGCGTTTTCGCGCCCGCCGGCTTCAGCCACCCGGCGCGAGAATTCGCCCGACGCAAGGCTGCTCGTGCCCTTGAACATCAGGTGTTCGAGCACGTGGGCGACGCCCGTGGTGCCGACCGACTCGTCCATGCTCCCGGCGCGATACCAGACCTGCTGCACCAGGGTCGGCGCGCGGCGGTCCTCCTTCACGATGATGCGCAGCCCGTTGCGCAGCCGGCGCTCGGCGGGATTGGCTGCCGCTTGCGCGCACAGGATGGCCAGCGCAACCCCGAGCAGGGCATAGGCGCACAGCGAAGCGCCGACCGAGCGCGCGCGCGGGCCGGCCGTTGCGCGTCGTGCTTCGTTCCCGCATCCAAGCCGGATCACTGCGCTGCGCATTGTCCCTCCTCCGGTAGCCCTGCCCTCCGCATCGCTCAGCCGAGCTACCGGATGAAGGCAGGTGCATTATTGTGCATTTTCTGACTGACTAAATGCACTATATTACACAGTCATTTTCAATGCTGGAGCGCCGGTTGACGTTGATGTAGGTCAAACAACGAACTGAATGTGCGCTGCGCGCATGCCAGCCCGGGGTACCGCACGATTCGCGCGGGCAGGGCTGACGCTGGGCAAGCGCAGCGCTCGCGTTCGCGCGATGGTCCTCGCGCCCGGTCGGCGCAAAGCGCGAAGCTGGTAATATTGCGCTCCTGTTTTTGCTGCCCCCAACCGCCTGTCCATGCTCGGCCTGTTCAAGAAAAGCGATTCCGCCGCGAAACCCTCATGGATCGAGAGGCTCAAGTCCGGCCTGCAGAAGACCCGCTCGCAGCTCGGCGGGCTTTTTTCCGGCCGCCGGATAGACGAGGCGCTTTTCTCCGAACTGGAGGCGGCGCTGCTCGCTGCCGACGCCGGAGTCGATGCAAGCGGGTATCTGCTCGCGGAACTTCGCCGGCGCGCCCGCGATGCCGGTGCGCAAACCGCGGCCGACCTCAAGTCGCAATTGCACGCGATCCTGGTCGAGCTGCTCACGCCGCTGGAGAAGACCGTCCGGACGAACGCTCACAAGCCCTTTATCATCATGGTTGCCGGGGTCAACGGCGCCGGCAAAACGACCTCGATCGGCAAGCTCGCGCACTTCTTCCAGGGGCAGGGACGCTCGGTGCTGCTCGCTGCCGGCGACACTTTCCGCGCCGCGGCGCGCGAGCAGCTCGTCGCTTGGGGCGAGAGGAACAATGTCCCGGTAATCTCGCAACAGGGCGGTGATCCGGCGGCGATCATCTTCGATGCCATTCAGGCCGCGCGCGCGCGCGTGATCGACATCGTCATTGCCGACACCGCGGGACGGCTGCCCACGCAACTGCACCTGATGCAGGAGGTGCAAAAGATCAAGCGCGTCATCGCCAAGACCGATGCCAGCGCTCCTCACGAAATCTGGCTGGTGCTCGACGCCAATACCGGCCAGAATTCGTTCAACCAGGTGCGCGCTTTCGACGGCGCGCTCGGACTCACGGGCCTCATCCTCACCAAGCTCGACGGCACGGCCAAGGGGGGCGTGGTGGCGGCCATCGCGCGATCCCATTCGGAGCGGACGCGATCTGGCGACCAGACGCGCGCCGGCGCAAAGCGCCCGCACGATTCGCCCGGAGCGCCGATCCCGCTCCTGTTCGTCGGCGTCGGCGAGGCCGTGGACGACCTGAGGCCGTTCAGAGCCGAGGATTTCGTCACCGCGCTCCTCGACCGATGAGCGCCGCACCGATCATCAGCTTCAGCCAGGTTTGCAAGCGCTACCCCGGCGGCTACGAGGCGTTGAGCGATATCAGCTTTACCATCGCGCCCGGGGAGATGGTGTTCGTGACCGGCGCTTCGGGCGCGGGCAAGAGCACCCTGCTCAAGCTGATCGCCGCGATCGAGCGGGCGAATTCGGGCACGGTGCTGGTCGGAGGGCAGAACGTGTCGGCGATGCGCAGCGGCGGGATTCCTTTCCTGCGGCGCAATCTCGGCCTGGTGTTCCAGGATCAAAAGCTGCTTTTCGACCGATCGGTATTCGACAACGTGATCCTGCCGCTGCAGGTAAGCGGCCACGCATACCGCGATGCCGCGCGGCGCGCGCGCGCGGCCCTCGACAAGGTGGGACTGCTCGAACGCGAGCGCGCCAACCCGATCACGCTCTCCGGCGGCGAACAGCAGCGCCTGTGCATTGCGCGGGCGATCGTCAACCGTCCCAGTATCCTGCTTGCCGATGAACCGACCGCAAACCTCGATGCGGCCTACGCCGAATTGATCGTCGATATGGTCCACTCATTCAACCAGGTGGGCGTGACGGCGCTGATCGCCACGCATGACGAGCGGCCGATCGCGCGGCTCAGAGCGCGCACGATCGCCCTCGCTCGCGGCCGCCTCGCCGCTTCGCCGGGAACCGTTGGGCCGCCTGCGTGAACGCCTGGCTTCGCCACCATTGGCTGGGCTTTAGCCAGACCGCCCGGCGGCTCGCGGCAACCCCTCTTGCCTCCTTGCTCAACGTGGCGGTGATCGGGGTGGCCCTGGCGCTGCCGCTCGGCGGCTACGTGCTCCTGGTCAACCTTCAGGCCTTCTCGCGCGATATCGCGACCGATCCGCAGGTGAGCGTCTTCCTCGCCGCTGACGCCGGCAAGAACGATGCCGCTGAAGTGGAAAAACGGCTGCGCGCCTTCCCCGCGGTTCGCGCCGTGCAATTCGTAGGCAAGGAACAGGCCCTCGCAAGCCTGAAACAGAGACCCGGCGTCGCTGAACTGGTGGCGACCCTTCAGGACAATCCTCTCCCGGACGCCTTTGTGGTGACGCTGGGGCAAGCCGAGACCGCGCTGGCGCAGGCGCTGGAACGCGATATCAGGATGATGCCCAAGGTCGCGCACGTGCAGGCCGACTGGATGTGGATGCGCCGCGTCGAGAGCGCTCTCCGATTCGGCCGCACCGGGGTCGCGCTCGTCGCCGCGCTGCTGGGCTTCGGCCTGGTTGCGGTCACTTTCAATACCATCCGCCTGCAGATCCTGACGCAGCGCGAAGAAATCGAGGTTTCCAGGCTGATCGGCGCCACCGACGCCTATATTCGGCGGCCTTTCTATTACCTCGGGGCACTCCAGGGCGCGCTGGGCGGCGGCGCCGCCCTGGCGATGGTCAATGCCGGGATCCTGGTCCTCAACCGGGATCTTTCCGGCCTCGCGGGACTGTTCGGGGGCAACCTCGCCCTGGAGCCGCTGGGCGCGGCCGACGGGGTTGCCGTGGCAGCTTTTGCCGCCGCTCTGGGCTGGATTGGCTCGTTTTTGTCGGTGAGCAGACACTTGCAGAAAAACAGCCTTCAATAGACCAAGAAGCAGCGGGTATTTGCGTTATTACAGCGCAGAATCAGGATCGTCCCGGGGAACTTTCAATCCGATTGGCACTCTACGGTCGCGAGTGCTAATATACAGCGTCGTGCGAAACCCTCAGGGTTCGCGGCCAAGAAATTCAGGAGGTTAATGCGCATGTCGAAGGCGATGGCATTACCGGTACCGTCAGCAGGCGGAAGCCTTGCCGCCTATATCCAGGAAGTCAACCGCTTCCCGATCCTCTCTGCCGAGGAAGAGGTGCGGCTTGCGCGCAGGCTGCGCGACGAGGACGATCTGGAGGCCGCCCGGCAGCTCGTGCTCTCGCATCTGCGCGTGGTCGTGGCCATTGCGCGCGGCTATCTGGGCTACGGCCTGCCGCACGCGGACCTGATCCAGGAAGGCAACATCGGCCTGATGAAGGCGGTCAAGCGCTACGACCCGGACCGCGGCGTGCGGCTGGTGTCCTTCGCCATCCACTGGATCAAGGCGGAGATCCACGAATTCATCCTGCGTAACTGGCGGCTGGTGAAGATCGCCACCACCAAGGCGCAGAGAAAACTGTTTTTCAATCTGCGCAGCATGAAACCGGGACTGGGCACGCTGACGGGCGAGCAGATCAAGTCCATCGCCGGGAAGCTGCGGGTGAAACCCAAGGAAGTGATCGAGATGGAAACGCGCCTGGGCGGCCAGGATGTCGCGCTCGAGGCCCATGGCGAGGACGATGACGATCACTACGCGCCGATCGCCTACCTGACTGACCCGGGCGGCGAACCCTCCCAGCGGCTGGAGGCGGTGGAGTCCGAAGGTTTGCGCACACAGGGGCTCAAGGCGGCGCTGTCGGCGCTGGATTCGCGCAGCCGCCGCATCATCGAGGCGCGCTGGCTGCGCGAGAAAGACGGCGCGACGCTGCACGAACTGGCCGAGGAGTTCAAGGTATCGGCCGAAAGAATCCGCCAGATCGAGGCCAAGGCGCTGGCGAAAATGAAGGACGCGATGAGCGCGACCTGAGCGCGCAGCGCCGGCTGCAACGCTCCGGCCCGGCTATCCCAGCCGCGACAGCTTGAGCAGCCGCGCGAGATCCCTTTTCATCCCGCTCGGATCGGCATCGCGCGGGTAGCGCAGCATCAGGTTGCCCAGCGGATCGATCAGGTAGATGTGCTCGCGCAGGTCGCGCTGCGCCGGAAATCGCGCCAGCAGCCGGCTGTCCCGAGCGCGCAGAACATGCGTTCCCGCGAACTCGCCGATGAGCGGCGCCGCGACCGGGGCGTCGTCCGCCACCAGCCAAAGGCGCTCGATGCGATGCATGTCCCGGCCTTGAGCGAGCCGTACCTGGCGCATCTGATAGAGTTTCTTCCGGCACGCCTCGGCGCATCGCGCCTCGTCGAGCTGCACCATGATCCAGCGGCCCTTAAGTTCCGAGAAATGGAAGGGTGTTCCGTCCAGGCGCCAGAGTACCGTCTCGGGCAAGGGCAGCGGGTCGATCAGCTCGCCGGTGTTCATGCGCCGCTCGGGCGGCCAGGATTCGTGCACCAGATGCGCGCCGATCAGGGGAGCCGCACAGGCGAGCGCGAGCGCGGCGAGCACCCATCGGGCGCTCGCGCCGGGCTGGCCGCTAGCGGATGCGCCGGATGCCGTAAGCGGCATAAAGCACCAGTGTCAGGGCCGCAAGCAGGTACCACTGCATGGCGTAGCCGCGGTGCGTGTCGACCCCGGCGTCGGGCCGCTCCCAGGCGCGCACCAGCCCGTCGCCGTTGTCGCTGGTCTGGTACACCACGAAGGGCTGAAGTTTCAGCCCGGTGCGTTCGCCGATGCGTTTGAGAACCACGTTCTGCACCACCGGACGCGCCTCCGAATCCGCTCCGAGCGCGTAGGGCTTGGCGGGTACGAGGGCGATGCCCTCGAGCCGCGATTCACCCTGCGGCGTGCGAATCGCGGGGAGATCGGCGCGGCGCGCGCCCGCCGCAACCCAGCCGCGATTGACGATGACGTGCAGGTCCGCGCCTTTGATCCGAAACGGCGCGAGGACCTGATAGCCCACCGTACCGCGCATCACCCTGTTGTCGAGCAGCAGCGTGCCCCGGGCCACGAATTCGCCGCGCAGGCTGACGCGCCGGTGCGCGTAGTCCTCCGCGCTCGCGGGCAAGGCCGGCAGCTCGCGCGGCGCGGCGCGCGCGAGCTCGTCCTGGCGCTGCTGCACGGCGAGTTTCTCATCGGCGCGGCGCGTCTGCCACGCCCCGAGCGCCAGCGTGAGCGCGAACAGGGCAAGGGCCGCGATGCTGGGCCAAATTCCCGGTCGAAACGCGCGCTTGCCCGGCGCATTCATGGCAGTCCCGGCACCGCTCGGCTAAACTGCATCATGGCCGCCGCAGGTTGACGCTCCCGTGAAAATTGTCGCCATCGTATTCATTGCCCTCATCGTCGCCAGCCTCGGCTCGGCGCTGTACTACCTGGTTGCCGACCGCGGCCAGTCAAACCGCATGGCCAAAGCCCTGGCGATCAGGGTCGGCCTGTCGATCACCCTTTTTCTGCTGCTCATGGCCGGCTACTACTTCGGCTTCATCACGGACAGAATCACGTAGTCGCGCCGTTCACGGCGCTCCGGAAGCACGTGCGTGCGGCCGTGTTTCAAATCCAGTAGACGAAGATGAACAGCAGCAGCCAGACGACGTCGACGAAGTGCCAGTACCACGACACCGCTTCAAATGCAAAATGGTGATCGGGCCTGAAGTGCCCGGCCAGACAGCGAAACAGGATCACCGTGAGCATGATGACCCCGATGGTGACGTGAAAACCGTGGAACCCGGTCAGCATGAAGAAGGTCGCGCCGTAGACGCCGGTCGAGAGCTTCAGGTTGAGCTCGGAATAGGCATGCCCGTATTCCCAGGCCTGCAGCGCAAGGAAAGTGGCGCCGAGGACGATGGTGAGCAACAGCCACAGCGAAAGGGGCCCGCGCCGGTTCTCCTTCAAGCGCCAGTGGGCGACGGTCACCGTCGCCCCGGAGCTGAGCAGCAGCAGCGTATTGATCGCCGGAATTCCCCACGCGGCCATGGGCGTGAAGCGCCCGGTGAAGCTCGGACCGGCGCTCGGCCAGGCTGAATTGAACTCGGGCCAGAGCAGCCTGCTTTCGATGCTGCCCAGATCGGGAACTGAGAGCACGCGCACATAGAACAGGGCGCCGAAGAACGCCGCAAAGAACATCACTTCGGAGAAGATGAACCAGCTCATTCCCCAGCGGAAGGATGCGTCGACCTGCCGATTGAAGCGGCCGGCCTCGGACTCGCCGGCGACCTGCCCGAACCAGCGGAAGATCATGGTGGCGAGGGCTATCGCGCCGATCGCTACCACCCACGGTCCCGCCGCCGCGCCGTTCATCCACATGACCGCACCGGCGGCCATCAGCAAGAGCGCAACGGAACCCACAACCGGCCAGCGCGTGGGCTGCGGAAGATAATAGTTCGGTGCGCTCTGATTCATTTCGCTTCTCCCTTCCATCGCGCTAGGCAGCCCGGATAACGATGAATTTCACCAGCAGGACAAGCCCCACGACGAATAGCGCCGCGACCATGAGCCCCACTGCGATCAAGTGCACCGGGTTGAACTGAAGCGCCTCGTGGGCCGCGTGCCGGCGCACGCCAAAAAACGCCGCCAGAACCGCCGCCACCAATTCTCGGGCAGACGCTGCCCTGGACCGCTTTTCCCCGCGCATCATCCGGATGTGTCCTTCGAACCGGCCACTTCGAAAAACGTGTACGACAAGGTGATGGTGTTGATCTCTTTCGGCAGCTTGGGGTCGATCACGAACACCACGGGCATGCGCCGGACCTCGCCCGCGGCAAGGGTCTGCTGCCGGAAGCAGAAGCACTCGAGCTTGCGGAAGTACTGCAGCGCGTCCGGCGGCCCGTAGCTGGGGACTGCCTGGCCGGTCACGGGCCGGTCAAGCGTGTTGCGGATCTCGTAGACCACCTCGGTAAGGGCGCCGGGGTGTATGGCGACGTGCGCCTCGAGCGGCCTGAAGGACCACGCCAGGCGCTGCGTATTGGCGTCAAACTCAACGGTGACCCGCCGCGACTGGTCCACCTGGGTGTTGGCCGGCGGCGCCTGATCGGGCTTGAACACGTTCCGCGCCCCGCTCACCTCGCAGATCTTGTCGTAGAACGGCACCAGGGCGAAACCGAAGCCGAACATGAGCGCCGAGACAGCGAGCAGCCTCCTGAGCGTTTGTCGATTGGCATCGGCGATGGCGGAACGGTTCATCGCAGCAGCAAGTACTTGAGGATGACGAGAACGAAAAACGCGAGCGCGAGCCCCGCCAGGAGCAGTCCCGAACGGCGGGCATTGGTCTTCTGCATCTCGTTCACCGGGGCGGATCCTCATTTGACCAAGGGCGGCGTCTCAAAACTGTGGTAGGGCGCCGGTGTCGGCAAATGCGTCCATTCCAGCGAATCGGCGCCTTCCCAGGGCCGCTGCGCGGCCCTATCGCCGCTGCGTATGGTCTTGAGCACGACGTACAGGAACAGAAGTTGCGACAGGCCGAAGCCGAAAGCACCGATCGAGGAGATCTGATTGAACTCTGTGAACTGCAGCGCGTAGTCCGGAATGCGCCGCGGCATGCCCGCCAGGCCGAGAAAATGCTGGACGAAAAAAGTCATGTTGAAGAAGACGAGCGTCAGCCAGAAATGCGCCTTGCCGAGCCGCTCGTCGTACATGCGGCCGGTCCATTTGGGCAGCCAGAAATACACGCCGGCGAAGGCCGCGAACAGCGCACCCGCGACCATGACGTAGTGAAAATGCGCCACGACGTAGTAGGTGTCGTGCACCTGCACATCGACCGCGGTGAGCGACAGGATCAGGCCGGAGAATCCGCCCAGCGTAAACAGGAACAGGAACCCGAGGGCGAACAGCATCGGCGTCTCGAAGCTGAGCGATCCCCGCCACATGGTGGCCACCCAGTTGAATACCTTCACGCCGGTGGGCACCGCGATCAGCATGGTCGCATACATGAAATACAGTTGCCCGGTGATGGGCATGCCGACGGTGTACATGTGGTGCGCCCAGACGATGAACGACAGGATCGCGATCGATGCGGTGGCGTAGACCATGGAGCCGTAGCCGAACAACGGTTTCCTGGCGAAGGCCGGGATGACCTGAGAGATGACGCCAAAGGCCGGAATGGCGATGATGTAGACCTCGGGGTGGCCGAAGAACCAGAAGATGTGCTGGTAGAGCACCGGATCGCCGCCGCCGGCAGCACTGAAGAACGAGGTGCCGAAGTGCCGGTCGGTGAGCGTCATGGTCACCGCGCCGGCGAGCACCGGCATGACGGCGATCAGCAGGTAGGCCGTAATCAGCCAGGTCCAGCAGAACATCGGCATCCTCATCAGGCTCATGCCGGGAGCGCGCAGATTGAGCACCGTGGTGATGATGTTGATCGAACCCAGGATAGAGGACATGCCGAGAATGTGAACGGCGAATATGGTGAGGTCCATTCCCGGACCCATCTGCACCGTGAGCGGCGCGTACAGCGTCCAGCCCGTGCCGGCGGCCCCGCCGGGGACGAACATCGATGAGACCAGCAGCACGGCGGCGGCCGGCAGCAGCCAGAAACTCCAGTTGTTCATCCGCGGGAAGGCCATGTCGGCCGCGCCGATCATCATCGGGATCTGCCAGTTGGCAAAGCCCACGAACGCCGGCATGATCGCACCGAAAACCATGATCAGGCCGTGCAGCGTCGTCATCTGGTTGAAGAATTCCGGCTGCACGATCTGCATTCCCGGCTGAAACAGCTCCGCGCGGATGACCAGGGCCATGATTCCGCCGACGATGAACATCGCGAAGCTGAACCACAGATACAGCGTGCCGATGTCCTTGTGGTTGGTGGTCGTCACCCAGCGCATGACCCCGGCAGGGTGATGCGCGTGGTCGCCGTGATGAGTCTGTACGGAGGTCATTTCCGCTGCGCCTTGACGTCGGCCGGCTGCACCGCATCGCCCGCCTTGTTGCCCCAACTGTTGCGCGTATAGGTGATCACCGCCGCAATCTCCGTGTCCGAGAGCTGCTTGAACGATGCCATGGCCGTGCCCGGCTTGCCCGCAAGCACCAGAGCGATCTGGCCCTGCGCGGGTCCATTCACGATCTTCGAGCCGTCAAGCGCCGGAAACGCGCCCTTGACCCCCTGGCCGTTCGCCTGATGGCAGGCAACGCAGTTCTGCCCATAGACTTTTTCGCCACGCGCCTTGAGTTCCGCGAGTTCCCATTTCTTGTTCGGATCGTCGGCGGCCGCTGCCATCCGGGCCCGCTGCGCGGCGACCCAGGCGGCGTATTTTTCCGCCGACACCACTTCCACCACCACCGGCATGAACCCGTGGTCCTTGCCGCACAGCTCGGCGCATTGGCCGCGGTAGATGCCCTCTCTTTCCGCGCGGAAGAAGGTGTCGCGGACAAATCCCGGATTGGCATCCTGTTTGACGCCCAGTTCGGGCACGAACCAGGAATGGATGACGTCGTTCGCGGTCGTCAGCAGCCTCACTTTCTTGCCCACCGGAACCACCAGGCGGTTGTCGACCTCGAGCAGGTAGTGCTCGCTCTTGGGTGCGTTGCCGTAGATCTGATCTGGTGTCGTGGCGAGCACCGACATGAAGCTTATGCCTTCACCCTCGCCCTTCAGATAATCGTAGCCCCATTTCCACTGGTAGCCCGTCACCTTCACGGTGAGATCCGGATTGGAGCTGTCGCGCATCGCCAGCAGCGTCTTGGTTGCCGGCCAAGCCATGGTGATGAGGATGAAGAAGGGAATGACGGTCCAGATCATCTCGACGGTGGTGTTCTCGTGGAACTGCGCCGCCTGATGACCCCGCGATTTGCGGTGGGCATAGATAGCATACGAGAGCACCCCGAACACCGCAAGGAAGATCACCAGGATGATCCCCATCATGATGTTATGCAGGTCGTAGACGCCCTGCGATGAGCGTGTCACCCCCGGGGCGAGATTCCACTGGTAGGCCGCAGCGGCCGCACCGGCAAAGGCGGCGAGCGCCGCCCCGATTCCAATGCCGATCGTCCTGCTGGCGACACGTCTGGTCATGGCGTCCTCGTCTTTCGCAAGCTCAACCAAGCCTCGCGGCAGGGCCCTTGGTATGCGGCTCGCCGCAGCGCGGGCTCCCCCTGGCCGTAGCGCGTTGCGAAGGGAAGCGGCCGTCTTCGCAACAAAACGCTCAGCCATAGGAGGGGTAGCGCGGGAGGCGCGCACCCTACCACAACGCGTGCTCTTGCGCAAGCGCACTTGCTACGAAAACGCGAGGGTAGGCGGCTTGGGCTAGCGCCTTTTCGGCGGCACGAAATCCACCTTCACCAGACGTTGGCCGGCAGCGTCGCTTTGGCGCTGGCGGGGCTTCCACGCGTGGCCGTAGACGATCTCGAAGGAGGCCGGCAGCCTGCCTTCGCGACGCGTGCGCTCGTAGCCGGCGATCATCGCATGCCACGTGCGCCGACCCATCAGGCCGCGGCTGCGCTCGCGCGCGACATTGGTCTGCCCGGAGAGGCGCAGGTCGCGCAGCAGCGCATCCACCCCCGGATAGGTGAGCGTGATGACCTCCATGTCCATGACCGGCTCGGCAAATCCCGCCGCAAGCAGCATGTCGCCCAGGTCGTGCATGTCGATGAAGCGGTGGACGTGCGGTCTCGAATCGGTCGCGGCAAACGCCTGCTTGAGCTCCTTCAGCGTGTCGGGCCCATAGCTCGAAAACATGAGCAGACCGCCGGCCTCAAGCACGCGCTGAAACTCGCGCAGCGTCGCCAGCGGCTCGCCCGCCCACGCCAACGCGAGGTTGGACCAGACCATGCCGACGCTCGCGTCGGCAAGGGGCAGACGGGCCATGTCCGCGCACAGGTGATGTGACTCGCGGGCGAGCAACTGCGAGAGCGCCCGGCCGGCGATCGTCTGGCGCGAGATCGCCGGTGCCACCACGGCAAATGCGGAATCAACGCCGATCAGCGTCGCCTTGGGATAGCGGCCCCGCAGCAGACGCAGGCCATCGCCGAGTCCGCAGCCGGCGTCGAGTATGCGCGCGGGCTCATGCTTCACGTAGTCCAGGCGTTCGGCCATGCGCCGCTCGACCTCGCGCGCGAGCACCGAGGCTTCCGGCGAGGTCGAAGCGGCGCGAGCAAAACGGCTTCGCGCCGCGCGTTTGTCAAGCTCGGTCATCGGTATTGCGCCCGCCTTCGGTATCCTGGAGCGGCGCCTCGCGCGTTGATACCCCTATGCGCGCTGTGCGCGTTGCGAGGCTTGACATTCTATTATGCTGGGGTGGTGCATGGCAGTCGGGGAGGGCTTCGGTGCGCTCTAGCGTCTGGTCCGGACTCGGGCGCGCGTTGCTGCCGCAGGATTGCGTGCTCTGCGGTGCAGCGAGCGGCGCGTGGCCGCTGTGCCCGCCGTGCCGGGCGGACCTGCCCGCGCTGCCGGCGCAATGCCCGCGCTGCGCGGACGCGAGCCTGGACGGTTCGGTGTGCGGCGCCTGTCTCAGGGCCGCGCCGCCCTTTGATGCGACCCACGCCGCCTGGCGCTACGAATTCCCCGCCGACAGGCTGGTGCATGCGCTCAAGTTCCGGGCGCGTCTTGCCCTGGCGGCGTTTTTCGGCAGCGTGCTCGCAGCGCGCTTTCCCCCCGGGGCCGCGGACCTCGTCGTGCCCATGCCGCTGCACCGGCTGCGCCTGGCCGAACGGGGATTCAACCAGGCGGCAGAAATCGCCCGCCACATGGCGCGTGCGACGCGAACGCCTTTTGCGCCTGCCCTCGCCGTTCGACTGCGCCCGACATTGCCCCAGTCCGACCTTCCGCATGCGGAACGCGCGGGCAATGTGCGCGGCGCCTTCCGCTGCCACGCCGATCTGCGCGGCAGGCGCGTCGCCGTGGTCGATGACGTGATGACCAGCGGCGCGACGCTGGCCGAGCTTGCCCGGGCACTCAAGCGCGCCGGCGCCGCGCGCGTGGAGAACTGGGTCGTCACCAGGACCCTGAAGCATGTTTGACGTGGTGCTCTACCAGCCGGAAATTCCGCCCAACACCGGCAATGTGATCCGGCTGTGCGCCAATACCGGTTGCCGGCTGCACCTGGTCAAGCCCTTGGGATTTCGGCTTTCGGACCGCGCCCTCAGGCGCGCCGGACTCGACTACGCCATGGTTTCAGGCGTCCGCGAGCACGCGGACTGGAATGCCTGCCTCGACCATTTCGCCGCCAGACGGCTCTACGCCTACACGACGCGCGCCTCGCGCCTGTACTGCGAGCCCGCCTATCGCCCCGGCGATGTGTTGGTCTTCGGGCCGGAGACGCGCGGTTTGCCTCCCGAAGTCTTGCAGCCGCTCGCCGAGGACCGGCGGCTGCGCCTGCCGATGCTGCCCGCAAGCCGCAGCGCAAATCTGGCCAACACAGTTGCGGTGGTGGTCTACGAGGCCTGGCGGCAGCAGGGGTTTGCGGGGGGAAGTTAGGCGCTGATCAGGCGAGGGTTGACGGCTTTGGCGAGAATTGGGTTTTTATCGGATGGATTTAAACCGCAAAGTCGGCACCGCCGCTCCAGACCCGCCTCGTTCAATACCCCTCCTCCCGCGGATCGCGCGCGAGGAGCCGCTGGACTGCCGCGCGCGCCGGCATGCCTTGAAACAGCACCTCGCATATCGCCTGGGTGATCGGCATCTCGACGCTCTGCTCGCCGGCGATGCGGCGCACCTCCCGGGCCGAGTGGACGCCTTCGGCGACATGGCCGAGGTCGCGCAGAATGTCCTCCAGCGCGCGCCCCTCGGCGAGCGCCAGTCCGACACGCCGGTTGCGCGACAGATCGCCGGTGCAAGTGAGGATCAGATCGCCCGCCCCAGCGAGTCCCATGAAAGTCTCGGAGCGCCCGCCGAGCTTCACGCCGAGGCGCGCGATTTCCGCCAGACCGCGCGTAATCAGCGCCGCCCGCGCATTCAGACCCAGGCCCAGTCCGTCGCAAATGCCGGCGGCGATCGCCATCACGTTCTTCACCGCACCGCCGATCGCGACACCGATCACATCGGTGGTGAAATAGACCCGCAACGTGCTCTGGTGCAGCTCGCGCGCGGCCTCGCGCGCCAAGCCCTCATCGGCCGCGGAAAGGGTGACCGCGGTGGGCAGCCCTCGCGCCACCTCGAGCGCGAAGCTCGGCCCCGATAGCGCGGCGCAGCGCGCCGATGTGCCCAACTGCTGGCCGACGATCTGGTGCGGTAGCAGCGCGCTGTGGCGCTCGAAACCCTTGCAGGCCAGGACAATCAACGGCACGCTCGCAGCACCGTGCATGATCGCGAGCGTCTCGCGCAGAGCCCCGGCGGGTGTGGCTACGACCACCAGCTCGACGCCACGCAGTGCTCCGGCAGGCTCGCTGGTGACGGCGACCGCAGTCGGCAGGGGAACCTCGGGAAGGTAGCGCGCATTGATGCGCGTTGCCGACAGCTCCGCCGCGTGCGCCGGCGAGCGCGCCCAAAGGGCCACGCGGTGCTTTTCGGCGAGCGCAATGGCTAGCGCCGTACCCCAAGCGCCCGCACCGAGTATCGCAATGTTCATGGGGCGCTCGGGCCGCTACAGTCCCCACAACTGGCTGGCGCGCATGAACCCGGTTTGACCGTCGCGATGGCGGACCCTGACCCATCCCTCGGAGGCGAGTTCCACCAGCTCGAGCGCCACGCCGCGGCTGGCTTGGAACGCGATCTCCGCTTGTTCGCTCGGCGCCTGCCTGGCGCCGGCTGTTGCCGCGGTCACCACCACCGTGCGCAGTTCCGAGAGGGCCTTTCTTTCCACCCAGTTGAGCTCGCCCGCCTGGTCGCGCACTTTCGCCCACCCCTCGATCGAGACCACGACCTCCACCGGCGTATACTGGCTGACGACAAACAGTCGCCGCGCGCGCGCCGAGGGGGCGTCGTAGAGGATGGTGCCGTTCGCGGCGATGGAACGGAAATCGGCGCCTGCCGCCGGCGCGCCCGCCGCAAGCAGCGCGATCACGAGCAAGCGAGCGGCCGGATGCGCCGTCACCATGGCCTCAATGCGCGATCTCAATGCGCGACGCTTTCGCTTCGGCCTGGCGCTGCTGATAAAGCGCTTCGAAACTCATCGGGCCGAGCAGCACGGGCGGAAATCCGGCGCGATTGACGATGTCCGAGACGGTCTCGCGCGCATACGGGTAGAGCACGTTGGGGCACGCTATGCCCAGCAGCGGATCCATGTCCGACTGCGGGATATTGCGGATCTGAAAGATCCCGGCCTGTGCGGCCTCGACCAGGAACAGCGTGCGCTCGGCCGCCTTGGCCGTGACGGTCACGGTGATCGTCACCTCGTAGAGTCCGCCTTCAAGCGCCTGCGCCGCGTGCGTGAGCTGCACTTCCAGTTGCGGCTGCTCGGCCGCCAGAAACACCTGCGGCGCGTTGGGAACCTCGAGCGAGAGGTCTTTGACATAGATCTTTTCGATGCTGAATACGGGCTGCTCGTCGCTCATGGCGGCTCCGGCTGAGGGGTTGATGGGGTGTGCTAGGCGGCCAACAGCGCGTCGAGCTTTCCTGCGCGGTCGAGCGCCGCCAGCTCGTCGAACCCTCCGACGTGCAGCTCACCGATGTAGATCTGCGGGACGGTACGCCGGCCCGTCTTCTGCATCATCTGCTCGCGCTTCTCCGGGTCCAGATCGACCCGGATCTTGTCGATGGCGCTCACTCCTTTCGATTGCAGCAGGCGCTCGGCGCGCGCGCAGTACGGGCAGGCACCGGTGCAGAACATGGTGATTCGCGCCATCTATTTCTCCATCGGCAGGCCCGCCTGCTGCCAGGCGCCGACGCCGCCGGCGAGGCTCGCCGCCTGGGCGAAGCCGTGCTTGCGCAGCAGCGCCGCGGCCGATCCCGACCGACTGCCCGATTCGCAGGCGACGATGACCGGCTTTTGCCTGAATTTTTCCAGATCCGCCAGGCGCGGCTCGAGCTGCGCGGCAGGAACATTGCGCGCATTCAGGATATGCCCTTTCTGAAATTCCTCGGCGCTGCGAATGTCGAGGACCAGGGCATCCTGGCGGTTGATGAGCTGCGTCGCCTCCAGTGGCGACACCGAGGGCCCTGCCGTGCCGCGGCGCACGAGCGGCCACAACAGCATGGCCCCGCTCACGACCGCCACTCCGATGAGAAAAACGTTATCGGCGATGAATTTCGCCAAATCGACTTTCATGTAGGCGCCGGTATGCCGCAGAACACCTCGCGCATCAGCAGGATCAGCCGCAGGGTGCGCCGGTCGCTGACGCGGTAGAAGACGCGATTGGCGTCCTTGCGCGCGCTGAGAATGCCCTTGTCGCGCAAAATCGCGAGGTGCTGCGAGATGTTGCTCTGCGAAGTGCCAACCGCCTCGACGATTTCCTGCACGCTCACCTGATCTTCGCCCAGCACGCAGAGGATCTTCAGCCGCAGCGGGTGTGCGATCGCCTTCATCGCGCGCGCGGCCTGTTCGATATGCTCCTTGCGTTCTATCAGCTCGAAAATGTCCTGGATTTCGGGGTTCAAGGCGTTTTGGCCCGCGAATGAATTCGCTATTATAGTTGGCGCTTCACTGTCCCGCAAAAAACCGGCACGAGACGTCCATGCACACCATTGTACTGCTCCGCCACGGAGAATCGATCTGGAACCGCGAAAACCGCTTCACCGGCTGGACCGATGTCGACTTGAGCGACACGGGCCGCGAAGAGGCGCTCAATGCGGGACGGCTGCTGAAGGCATCGGGTTTCGTCTTCGACATCGCATTCACGTCGGTGCTCAGGCGCGCGATCAAGACGCTCTGGATCGCCCTGGAGGAAATGGACCTGATGTGGATCCCGGTCCAGCACTCCTGGCGGCTGAACGAGCGCCATTACGGGGCCCTTCAGGGCCTGAACAAGGCCGAGACAGCGGCCAAGTTCGGCGAGCAACAGGTGCTCGCGTGGCGGCGCAGCTACGACGTGCCGCCGCCCGCCCTGGAGCGCGACGACCCGCGCCATCCCGGGAGCGATCCGCGCTACGCGTCCCTCAAGCCCGAGGAGCTTCCGCTCACCGAGTGCCTGCGCGACACGGTGTCGCGCTTTGTCCCCTACTGGCTGGCCTCCGTCGCGCCCGCGATCACCTCGGGCAAGCGCGTGATCATCGCCGCCCACGGCAACTCGCTGCGGGCGCTGGTGAAGTACCTCGATCATGTCGGCGACGAGGACATCGTCGGCCTGAACATCCCCACCGGAATACCGCTCGTGTACGAGCTCGATCGCGACCTGAATCCGATCAGGCATTACTACCTGGGCGACCCCGACGCGGTCGCGCGCGCGGCAAGCGCAGTCGCCAACCAGGGGAAAGCGCGCGCTTGAGGCCGGTCCTGCGCCGCGCCGCGATCGGCCTGCTCGCCTGGCTGGCGGCGGCTCCGCTCGGCGCGGCGGAGAAGGACCAGCTCGATAAGCTGCGCACGCGCATCGAGCGCTTGCGCGGCGAGATTGTGGGCGCGGAAGAAAGCCGCGCCGAGGCGCGCGAGGAGTTGCGCGAATCCGAACTCGCGATTTCCGTGGCCAACCGCTCGCTGCGCGAGCTCTCGACAAAGCGCGACGGCGCGCATGGCGAGCTGCGGCGGCTGGCCGAGCAAAAGCGCGCGATCGAAGGCGAAATCGCCTCGCGCCGGGAGCCCCTGGGGCGGCTCCTGTTGACCCGTTATCTGCACGGCGAGCCCGGCGCGCTGCGGGTGCTCGCCTCCGGCGACGATCCGAATCGGGTGGCGCGCGAACTGCATTACGTCGGCTACGTGTCCCGCGCGCAGGCCGGCCTGATCGAGTCGCTGCGCTCCGGGCTTGAACGGCTGCGCGAGGTGGAAGCGCGCACGCGCTCAGCCGTGGCCGAACTCGCGGCCATCGAATCGGAGCAGCGCGCCGAACGCAAGCAGCTTCTCGCACAGCAGGCCGAGCGCCGCAGCGTGCTTGCGCGCGTGTCGGGGCAAATCCGCGCCCAGCGCCGGCAGGTGAAAAGCCTCGAACGCGACCAGGCGCGCATGACGCGCCTGGTGGAGGAGCTGACGCGCGTGATCGCAGCCACTCCCGTGACCCCCGCCCGCCGGAACGAGCGGGTCCCCGAGCCGGGGAGCGGCGCCGGGCGCGCTTTCTCGCGGCTCAGGGGAAGTCTGCACTTACCGGTCCGAGGGGAACTAAGCAACCGATTTGGCACTCCACGCTCCGACGGGGGGCCGAAATGGAAGGGCCTGTTCATTCGGGCCGTCGCCGGGCAGGAGGTGCGCGCCGTAGCGGCCGGCCGCGTGGTGTACGCCGAGTGGATGCGCGGTTTCGGCAATCTGCTGATCCTGGACCACGGCGAGGGCTACCTCACCATCTACGGCAACAACGAGGCGGTGCTGAAGGGCGTGGGAGACGCGGTCCGCGCGGGGGATACGGTAGCCACGGTCGGTGCGAGCGGCGGCAACGCGGAATCGGGTTTATACTTTGAGATTCGGCATCGGGGGCAGGCATTCGACCCGCTCAAATGGGTGTCGATCAAGTAGTCGGAGAGCGTGAATGTCACACAAGATCAAGCAGATCGGCCTGTTGCTGGCCTGGGAGCTGACCGGGGTGCTGCTCAGCCTCAATTTCTCCGCTGTGGCGCAGCGCGAGGCGGCCCGTTTCCCGTTGCCGGTGGACGAGTTGCGCTCTTTCGCCGAGGTGTTCGGTGCGATCAAGAGCGGCTACGTGGAGCCCGTGGAGGACAAGAAGCTCATCACCGAAGCCATCAACGGCATGCTCTCGGGTCTCGACCCGCACTCGGCCTATCTTGACCAGGACTCGTTCCGGGAGTTGCAGGTGGGCACCCAGGGCGAGTTCGGAGGCCTGGGAATCGAAGTCGGGATGGAGGACGGATTCGTCAAGGTGGTCTCGCCGATCGAAGACACGCCTGCGCACCGGGCCGGTCTCAAGCCCGGCGACCTGATCATCAGGCTGGACGACACGCCGGTCAAAGGCTTGAACCTGAACGAGGCGGTCAAGCGCATGCGCGGCAAGCCAAAGACGAGCATTCGCCTGACGATCGTGCGCAAAGGGAACCAGAAACCCTTCGAAGTGACGCTCACACGCGACATCATCCGCGTACAGAGCGTCAAGTCCAAGATCGTTGAGCCCGGTTACGGCTGGGTGCGAGTGTCTCAGTTCCAGGAGCATACCGGCGAGAACATGGTCAAGCATCTCGACGCTCTGTACAAGCAAGGCCCGCTCAAAGGCCTGGTGCTCGACCTGCGCAACGATCCGGGCGGACTGCTGAACGGGGCGGTCGGAATCGCCGCCGCTTTCCTTCCGGCCAAGGTGCTGGTCGTCTCGACCGACGGGCGCACTGAAGACGCCAAGCGCAAGTTCATCTCCAGTCCCGAGGACTATCTGCGCGGCAGCAAGACCGATTACTTGAAAGGCCTGCCCGCCGGGGTCAAGACCGTGCCCATGGTGGTGCTCGTCAACGGCGGTTCGGCCTCGGCCTCGGAAATCGTCGCCGGCGCGCTGCAGGATCACAAGCGGGCCACGGTGATCGGCACGCAGACCTTCGGCAAGGGGTCGGTGCAGACCATCCTGCCCCTGGGCAACAACACCGCGATCAAGCTGACCACGGCGCGCTATTACACGCCGAGCGGCCGCTCGATCCAGGCCAAGGGCATCGTTCCGGACGTGGTGGTCGACGATCCGAGCGCGAGCCCCCTGGCGCGGGTGCGCGAGGCCGACTTGGAGAAGCATCTTTCCAACGGCGAAGACAAGGCGGCAAAACCGCCGGCTGGGGCGAAGCCAAGAGCGGCAGCGCCCAAGCCCGCGGTCCAGGAAGACGCGCCGGCGGCCCCGCTCGAATTTGCCTCCGAGAAGGATTTCCAGTTCAGGCAGGCGATGAATTTCCTGAAAGGGCTGCCCGTCGCGCAAGCCCAGCAAAGCGCCGAGGGGCCTGAACCGCAAGCGAAGAAGAACTGACGCGTACGACGGACGAGACCGAGCGCGACGGGGAGCCGGTCGGCGCTCCGCCCCCGGATCGTAACTGAGCGATGAACGACGACCAGTTGCTGCGCTATTCGCGCCATATCCTCCTGCCGCAGCTCGGAATCGAGGGTCAGGAACGGCTGATGAATTCGCGCGCGCTCATCGTCGGCGCGGGCGGCCTCGGCTCGCCTGCCGCGCTCTACCTCGCGGCGGCCGGTGTCGGCAAGATCACGCTCGCCGACGGCGACCGGGTCGATCTCACCAATCTGCAGCGCCAGATACTTCACACCCCGGCGACGCTCGGAATGTCCAAGGTCGAATCCGGCCGCGAAACCCTGGGGCGCTTCAATGCCGAAGTCGAAGTTGTGGCGGTCGAACGCCGCCTCGAGGGCGACGCGCTCGATTCGCGAGTCGGGCAGGCCGACGTGGTTTTGGACTGCTCCGACAACTTTCCCACGCGCCACGCGATCAATCGCGCCTGCCACAGGTTCGGCAAGCCCCTAGTTTCCGGGGCGGCCATACGTTTTGACGGTCAGGTGTCGGTATTCGATTTCCGCGATCCGGCGAGCCCCTGCTACGAATGCCTGTTTTCCGAGAAGGCCGAGCAGAGCGAGGAACGCTGCGCGGTGATGGGCGTGTTTGCCCCGGTCACCGGGATCATCGGCACGATTCAGGCCGCCGAGGCGCTGAAGATCCTCACGGGCATGGGCGAGACGCTCAGCGGACGGCTGCTGATTCTCGATGCGCTCAGCATGCACCTGCGCGAAATCCGCATCGCCAAGAACCGGGACTGCGAGGTGTGCGGCAAAAGCGTGCCGCTCGCGCTGTGAGGCGTCGCGCGCAGGCGGCAAGAATCGGCGCAGCTTCCCCTTTAAACGAGCAGCAGCGGCCACTGCTGTTCCAGCAGCTCGGTCGGCGCGCGCTTGAAGCCGCTTTTGGCAAACTGGTGCCAGCGTCCGATGATGTAGCACAGCACCAGGTTCGCCCGCGCCGCCGGGTCGGGCGACTGCGCGGCTTCCGGCCGGCCGCCGTCGCTCCCCTGGCTGGCCGCCACGCGCAGGCACTGCTTCAGCGTCGCCTCGAGCCGGTCGTGCAACTGGTTGATTCGCGCCTGCAAGCGCGCATCCTCGTTCACCAGCGCATCCCCGATAAGCACCCGGGTCATGCCGGGGTTCTTCTCCGCAAATCCGAGCAGCATGGCGACGATTGCATACAGTTGCTTCACCCCGCTTTCCTCTTCGCCCTCGATCTTGTTGATCAGTCCGAATTGGGTCTGCTCGATGAACTCGATCAGACCTTCGAACATTTGCGCCTTGCTGGCGAAGTGGCGGTACAGGGCGGCCTCGGATACGTCCAGCGCCTTCGCGAGCGCCGCGGTCGTGATCCGGTCGCTCTTGGGACTTTGCAGCATTTCGGCCAGTACCTGGAGAATGCGGTGCTTGCGCTCTCCCGTTTTTCTTGCGGGCATGGCTCACCTCCTCGACGATCATTTGCGTGGCTGATCGACCGCCGGCAGCGCCGGCGGGAATCATCGCAGCATCGATTCTAGTAGGATGGGTGAGCGCTTGCTAGCGGGACTGGCCACTGGCCGGTTTGGCCGCCTGGCCCTGGCCCAGCGTCGACGCAAGGCGCGGAAGCGCCAGGACCGAGGCGACCTTGGCGTCGAGCCATGCGGGCGAGCGCGTTTCCCGGGTCACCCAGACGGTCTTCATGCCGAGCCGCCGCGCCGCGCGAAGGTTGGCGAGCGAGTCCTCCACCAGCACCGAGCGCTCGGGCGAAAGCCGCTCGCGCGCCAGCAACAGGCGAAAGCCCCCCACCAGAGGCTTGGGCTGGTAGCGCATGTGCTCGACCGAATACAGCGCGTCGAACTGCCCGGTGATGCGCAGGATTTCGAGCACCGCCCGGACGTAATGCTGCGGGGCGTTGGAGAAAAGGATTTTCCGACCGCGCAGCCGTTTGAGCGCCTGCCTCAGGCCCCCTTCGGCCACCACCATGCGCGCCAGATCGCTAAACTGGTGCGTGTGCAGGAGAAAATGCTGCGGGTCGGTGCCGTGATGGCGCATTAACCCGAGCAGCGTCGCGCCGTAGGTCCTCCAGTAGTGCACCCGCAGCGCGCTCGCCGCCGCCTCGTCAAGGACCAGATGCTCGCGCAAGTACGCAGTCATGCTGCGGCTCAAGTGCGGGAATATGTGCGGCCGGGCGTCGTGCAGCGTGTTGTCGAGGTCGAAGATCCAGGTCAGCATTTCTGCGGCATAATCCGGGCTCGCACGCGCTATGCGTCGCGGAGACAGTGATTTCTCGTCGCTTCGGCTTGCATTGATCGGAAGAAAATCCACATCGGCCAAGGAGCAGCCCCCGCGCCGGCTCTCGCGGCATTTTACTCTTCGGCAATTGATTTTCTCCGAAACCGCCGCGAGAAGATCGATCGACAACACCCCGCCGGCCAGGATCATCGGGAATCTCAGAATTCTCGCCGCGGGCCTGGAGCAGGTAAGAGAACTGCTCGGGCATTCGCTGCACATCTCCAGCGCCTACCGCTGCAGGGCCCTGAATGCGGCAGTGGGCGGGGCCAAGACCTCGCATCACCTGCGGGGCCTGGCGGCCGACTTCGTTTGCGAGAATTTCGGCACGCCGTACCGCGCGTGCAAGAAGATCGCCGCATCAGCGATCGAGTTCGATCAATTAATCTACGAATGCGGCGAAAGCGCCGGCGAGCGCTGGCTTCACCTGAGCTTCGGGCCGAAGAAACGGCGCCAGATTCTCACCATCTGCGCGAGCATGAACTTCCGCCGCGAGGGTCTGCACCGATGGCCGAGAGCGCGGCGATAGCGCCGAGCGCCCACGAACTTCTGGGCCTATTTGTGCCGGATCAGCGTCCCCACCCCTTCGTCGGTGAGAATCTCCAGAAGCAGTGCGTGCTCGACCCGGCCGTCGATGATGTGCACGCTCTTTACCCCGTTTCGCGCCGCGTCGAGCGCCGATCCGATCTTGGGCAGCATTCCCCCCGACAGCGTGCCTTCGGCGATCAGTTGATCGATTCGTTTCGGCGTGAGGCCGGTCTGCAGGCGTCCGTCCTTGTCCAGCACGCCCGGCGTGTTGGTGAGAACGACCAGCTTCTCGGCGCGCAGGACCTCGGCGAGCTTGCCGGCCACCAGATCGGCATTGATGTTGAAGGACTCACCGGCCTCCCCGACGCCGATCGGCGCCACCACCGGGATGAAGCCGCCATCCTCCAGCGCTGAGATCACCCTCGGATCGATCGCGTCGATCTCGCCCACCTGGCCGATGTCGCGCATCTCGCCCGATCCTTCCTTGTCGGCGACGAACAGTTTGCGGGCGCGTATGAACGCCCCGTCCTGGCCGGTGAGTCCCACCGCCTTGCCGCCGGCCTGATTGATCAGCGTGACGACCTCCTTGTTCACCTGGCCGCCGAGGACCATTTCGACCACGTCCATCGTTTCGGCGTCGGTAACCCGCATGCCCTGGACGAATTCGCCCTTCTTTCCCAGCCGCGCAAGCAGTTGTTCGATCTGCGGGCCGCCGCCGTGCACCACCACCGGATTCATGCCGACGAGTTTGAGCAGGACGACATCGTGCGCGAAACTGCGCTTCAGGACCTCCTCGGTCATGGCGTTGCCGCCATACTTGATGACGATGGTCTTGCCGTGAAAGCGCCGGATGTAGGGCATCGCTTCCGCGAGCGTTTTCGCTTTCAGGGCCGGGGTCGGGGTCGAATTCGACATGGCGGGTCTTCGAGTGGATTCGACGCGCATTCTACAGCGCTCACTCGGATCGGGGGCACCGAAAAACAGAAAAGCGGCTCGCAGGCCGCTCTTCTGTCATTGCGACGGACGATTACTGGATCGTGAGCTGGCGGGCGCTCGCAGCCGCTTTTTTCGGCAGCGTCAGCTCCAGTACGCCATCGGCGTATTTCGCGCTCGCCGCCGCCTCGTCGATTTCCTGGCCCAGGCGGAACGCGCGCGCGATCTTGCCGAAATAGCGCTCGCTGTGCAGCACGCGCTCTCCGTTCTTCGCTTCGCGCTCGCCGCGGGTTTCGGCGGAAACCGAGACCTGGTCGCCCTCGATCGATACGCGAATGTCTTCCTTCTTGACCCCGGGCAATTCGGCGGTCACCTTGTACGCGCCGTCTTCCTCGGTGACATCGACGTTCATGCGGCGCGCCGGCTCAGCGGTCTCAAGCGCAAAGGGCCGCACGAAAAATCCGCGGAAGATGTCGTCGAAAGTGTCCCCGAAGGGATCGTACCCAGTCATGTTGGTCATCAGCGTTCTCCTGAAAGGTTTCCGGGCTTTCGCCCGACTGACTCGTAAATGGGAGCGCTGCCGGCGTTTTCAAGTGCCCTACGGCGCTTTGTCCCGTACCTCGGCCTTGACCTCCACGGTGCTCACCTTCTTGTCCTTGCCTTCGATTTTCAGCCTGAGCGAAACGCTCTCGCCCTTCTTGAGCGGTTGCTTGAGGTCGATGAGCATCAGGTGGATACCGCCTGGCTTGAGCTCGACCACCTTTCCGGCGGGCAGATCGAGCTTTCGCACCCGCCGCATAGTCATCACATTGCCGTCCATTCGCATCTCGTGCACCTCGACGGCCGCCGCGGCAGGACTCTCGGCGTCGACCAGGCTCGCGGCTTGCGCGCTTTTCAGTTGCATGTACGCGCCGGCGGTCTTCTGCGCCGACACCGTCGCCCGCGACCAGGCAGACTTCACTTCCACCTGCGCCGCCGAAGGCGCGGCGACAAGGCCAAGCACGGCGGCGACAAACGCCGCGAAAATCGCCTTCATCTTCGTATCCTCCCCAGCCGTCGCAGTCTCCCTACAGGACGTAGCGCGCCAGATCCTCGCTCACGGCAAGCTCGTTCAGTTTCGCGTCGACGTATTTCGCGTCGATTTCGATCGACTCCCGGGCGCGCCGGCCGGCCTCGAATGAAATCTCCTCGAGCAGCTTTTCCATCACCGTATAGAGCCTGCGCGCGCCGATATTCTCGGTCTTTTCGTTGACCAGGAAAGCGATTTCCGCCAGACGTCGGATCCCCTCCGCGGTGAAGCTCACCTGAACGCCTTCGGTTGCAAGCAGCGCCTGGTACTGGCGCGTCAAGCAGGCGTCGGTCTGGGTGAGGATGCGCTCGAAGTCCGAAACTGAAAGCGAATCGAGCTCGACGCGGATCGGGAAACGCCCCTGCAGCTCGGGAATCAGGTCGGAGGGCTTGGCGAAGTGAAACGCGCCGCTCGCGATAAAGAGAATATGATCGGACTTCACCATGCCGTACTTGGTCGACACCGAGGTGCCCTCCACCAGCGGCAGGAGGTCGCGCTGCACGCCCTGGCGCGACACGTCGGCCCCGGCCACCTCGCTGCGGGAGGCGATCTTGTCGATCTCGTCGAGAAACACGATTCCGTTCTGCTCGACGTTGGCGAGCGCCTTGGCGCGCAGGTCTTCATCGTTGACCAGGCGCCCCGCCTCTTCCTCGGTAAGCAGCTTCATCGCGTCGCGGATCTTCATCCTGCGCAGCTTCTTGCGCGAGCCCCCCAGGTTCTGGAACATGCCCTGGATCTGCTGCGTGAGTTCTTCCATTCCGGGCGGCGCGAGGATTTCCATCGTCGCGTGCGGCGCGGCAACCTCGACTTCGATCTCCTTCTCGTCGAGTTCGCCTTCGCGCAGCTTTTTCCTGAACTTCTGCCGTGCCGTCGTTTCTTCCTGGGTTTGGAGCCCGGCCCGCGATCCGATCTCGCCCGCGTCGAAGGCGCCCGCCTGGCGGGCGCCCGGCAGCAGCACATCGAGCACCCGCTCCTCGGCTGCGTCCTCGGCGCGGCTGCGCACCTTGCGCATTGCCGCCTCGCGCGTGTCCTTGATGCTGGTTTCGACCAGATCGCGCACGATGGTATCGACGTCGCGCCCGACGTAACCCACTTCGGTGAACTTGGTCGCCTCGACCTTGATGAACGGCGCCTCGGCGAGCTTCGCCAGGCGGCGCGCAATTTCGGTCTTGCCCACCCCGGTCGGCCCGATCATGAGGATATTCTTCGGCGTGATTTCCTGGCGCAGCGGCTCCTCGACCTGCTGCCGGCGCCATCGGTTCCTGAGCGCGATCGCCACCGCGCGCTTGGCGCGGTCCTGCCCGATAATGTGCTTGTCCAGTTCGTGGACGATTTCCTGCGGGGTCATTTGCGACATAGGACTGAGGAGACTCGGGAGCAAAAAACAGATGGGGCGGAAATGAGGTGTTGCCCGGCAATCCCCAACTCCTTACTCCTCCCCGTTCATTCGAGCACTTCGACCACGAAGTTCTGGTTGGTGTAAATGCACAGGTCGGCCGCGATTTCGAGGGACTTGCGCACCATCGCAGCCGCGTCGAGGTCCGTGTTCTCAAGCAGGGCGCGCGCCGCCGCGTGCGCGTAAGGCCCGCCGCTGCCGATCGCAAGCAGCCCGTGCTCGGGCTCGAGCACGTCGCCGATTCCGGTGATGATGAGCGAGGATTCGCGGTCGGCGACCGCGAGCATCGCTTCCAATCGGCGCAGAATGCGGTCGGTGCGCCAATCCTTGGCCAGCTCGACCGCCGAGCGCACCAGGTTTCCCTGGTGTTTTTCCAGTTTTGCCTCGAAGCGCTCGAAGAGCGTGAAAGCGTCGGCCGTTCCGCCGGCGAAACCGGCCAGGATGCGGTCGTGATAGAGCCGCCGCACTTTGCGCGCGCTCGCCTTGATAACGACATTGCCCAGCGTTACCTGGCCATCCCCGCCAAGGGCAACTTTCCCGTCGCGGCGCGCGCAGACGATGGTTGTGCCGTGGAACTGTTCCATAGACCGATGGGGCAACGGGCTAAATTCCCTACCTGGGGACGCAAAGCGCAAAATCAAGCCGGCCGTGGCGCCCGGGACTCAATCGGCATTCAACGCACCATCGGAACGCCTCCCCGAGCGGGGCACGATCATCCCCAGGGCAACGCCGACCGCGGCCATGGTCCAGGGAATCAGCGCGCCCGGCGGCAGATCCCACCACACGGAGAGCACCAACCCGCCGAGATAACCGAGCGCGCCGATCGCGTAAGCGGCGCCCAGGCGCGTTCGCCCCATCACGCGCGTTGCCAGCGCGGGAATGATCAGGGTGGCGAACACCAGGTACAGTCCCACCAGTTGCACCGAAATCGTAACTGCGACCGCGAACAGGGCGTAAAAGCCCGTCCGCCCGAGTCTCTTGCCGGCCCCGAACCACAGCGCCAGGATCGCAGCATAGACGATCCCCACCCAGGGAAGCCAGGCGGTACTGACCCAGAGGATCTGCCCGACCAGCAACTGGCTCAGGTGCTCGCCCCCGTGCGGATTGCGGGCAAGCAAGAGAATCGCCGCGGACGCCGCAAGCACGAACACCGAGCCGATGATCGCCTCCTGGAACCCCGGCCATCGCCGTTCGCTCCAGGTCATCGCCAGCGCCGCCGCCAACGCCGCCGCGAGGGCGGCCACCTGCACCGCGATTCCCTGAGGCTCGAATCCAATCGAATCGGCGATGATGACGCCCAGCCCGGCGGTCTGGGCCACCGCAAGGTCGATAAAAACGATGCCGCGCGCGAGCACCTGCATGCCGAGCGGCACGTGCGTCGCGGTGACCAGCAGGCCCGCGATGAAGGCCGGCACAATAATCGCCAATTGCGCGCTGTCGAGAGTCATTTCAGCGACCCGAGCAGGCGTGCAATGGTGTCATCGAACAGCCCGAACAGGTCCTTGGCCGCGTCGCTGCCTCCGACCGTGAACGGCAACATGAGTGCCGGAATCTTGGTGCGCTCGGAAAGAAATTGCGCCGCCTTCGGGTTGTTGTATGCGGCGTAGACGATGACCTTTGCCGGCTCGCGCTGCATGCGGCTGACGAGGTCGGCGAGGTGGGCCGAGGTCGGCGGAATGCCGGGTTTGGGTTCGAGGTAGCCGACTTCGCGAAAACCGAGCCAGTCTCTCATGTAGCCCCAGTCGGCGTGATCGACGACGATCGGCACACCCTTGAGCGCGACCGCCTGCCGCTCCCAGCGCCCAATCGCTGCCTGCCAGCGCTCCAGGAACGACTTGGCGCGCGCGCGATACGCGCTTGCGTTCGCCGGATCGAGCTGAGCCAGCCGCTCGACCAGGACCTCGCCCACCTTGGCGATATTTCGCGGATCGGTGTGAATATGGGGATTGCCTCCCGGGTGAATGTCGCCCTGCGCGCGATCGAGGAGCTTGGGAACCTCGATCCGCGCCACGTATTGCGCGGCTTCCAGATAGCCCGGATTGCCGGGCTGGACCTTGGCATTCCCGGCCTGGCGCAGCAGCAGCGGCAGCCAGCCGCTTTCCAGCTCGATGCCGGTGCACACGAGCAGATCCGCGTTGCGCACGCGCGCGATCAGGCTCGGCCGCGCCTCGATGCGGTGCGAGTCCTGCATGGCGGTCGTCGCAGAGTTAATTGAAGCCTTGTCACCGGCGATCTCGCGCGCGAGCGCCGCCCATTCGGCCTGGCAGGTGAATATATTGAGCGCCGGCGCCGGCGCGGCGAATGCGGCCAGTGAAACCGCGAGCAGAAGTTTCGAGATTCGTTTCATTTTTCGTCGCCTCAGAATTTGTGCGCGCCATGCGCACCCATGCTCATGACGTACTGGAGGAAAACCTGATTGTCGGTCGCGCCCAGGCGGGACTTGTCGCGCGCGAATTGCAGCCGGATGCGGCTGAATTCGCTCGGGCTCCAAT
>JACPRN010000002.1 GCA_016189945.1 Betaproteobacteria bacterium | reverse complement strand
CTCTTCCAGCGCCTTGAGCCCTTCCTGGTCGGAGTTCTTGAGCAGCTCGGTGCGCCGCTGCATGACGCGATACGGCGCCCAGGACTTGGGGTAGACGACGTGGGCGCCTGCGAAGGCCTGCTCCATGCTCGTCACCACCTCGAACTTGCCGCCGCTCTGGGCCGCGTTCTTGCGTGCAAGATCGATCACCTCCGGGATGAGTCCGTAACCCTCCGGGTGCGCCAGGCTCACTTCCATGCCGAAGCGGGTCATGAGGCCGATCACGCCCTGGGGGACCGAGAGCGGCTTGCCGTAGCTCGGGCTGTAGGCCCAGGTCATGGCGATTCGCTTGCCGGGCAGGTTCTCCAGGCCGCCGAAGTGCTTTTTCAGCCAGGCGAGGTCGGCGAGCGCCTGTGTCGGGTGATCGATGTCGCACTGCAGGTTGACGATGCTCGGCCGGCGGTGCAGCACGCCGTGCTTTTCTCCGTCGGTGAGGGCTTCCCCCACTTCGCGCATGTATTTGTTCCCCTCGCCCAGGAACATGTCGTCGCGGATGCCTATGACCTCGGCGAGGAAGCTCACCATGTTGGCCGTCTCGCGCACGGTCTCGCCGTGCGCGATCTGGCTCTTCTCCTCGTCCAGCTCCGATAGCGTGAACCCGAGGGCGCTCGCCGCCGCGGCGAAGGAGAAGCGCGTGCGGGTGGAGTTGTCGCGGAAGATCGAGATGGCAAGCCCCGAATCGAAGGCGCGGTACGAGACGCCCTCCTGGTGCAGGAGCTTCAACGCTTCGGCGAGCGCGAGGATGGCCTTGATCTCGTCGCTCGAGTGCTCCCACGTGAGGAGGAAGTCCCTGTGGAAGAGGTCGGTTTTCAGGTCGTGAAAGGCGGCGAGCAGCTTTTCGACTGCGGCGCTGGGCATGGCGGGTTCCTTTGGGGTCAGGTCTTGCGTTCCGGTGGGCTGAGGCTCCAGGCGGTCCTGCTACCTGCGAGCGCCGGCAAACACGCTCGGGAAGCGCGCCAGGAATGCAATGGCGTGCTGCAGCTCGCGCAGGTCCATGCACTCGCCGATCTTGTGCGTGTTCTGCTCGATGCCGGGGCCGAATCCGAACATGGCCGGGTGCTTGTATGCGCCTGAGACTACCCATCGCTTGGCGCTTGCGACGGGGATGCTCGCGTCGTCCTTCGGTACGGGAAAGCCCACCCCGTCGGTGGAAAAGATCCAGCGCTCGACGCGCGGCTCCTTGGGGATGGTACCGCCTTCGCCGCGCTTGCCGGTAACGTGCGGGCTGATGACATCCCTGTAGGCGGCGACCGCAGCCTGGATGGCGGGGTGATCTTGCGGGGTGACCCAGCCGAGGTAGATCTGCGGGTTGTTAAGGGCGAAGCCCTTCCAGGTGGGGTCGGTGTACAGGGGCACGGAGACGTCAACCTCGAGGCCGGCCGCGCGCGCCGCGGCGACCGAGGACAGGCCCTCGACGTCGGCGAGCGCCCCCTGGGGCGTCTCACCCACCGTGAGCCGCCGGTCGAAACGGAAGACGAAGCGCTCGGGCACGGCGCAGTCGCTCGGTGTCTCGAGGTTTGCCCAGGAGGCGGTGCGCGTGCCGTGGCCCAGGAACGCGTTGTCGAGGAAGCCCTCGCGCTTCTCGTACTTCTCGGCCGCCTCCTTGATGATGGCGCCGCCGAACTCGAGCGGGTTCAAGCCCTCCCAGGGCATCGAGCCGTGGCAGGAGCGCCCCTTCACCGTCACCTCGATCTGCATGCGGCCGCGCTGCCCGCGGTAGATGCCAAGCGCCCCCTTCTTCGAGCAGCCCGTGCCCTCGGTGAGAATGACGACATCGGGGACCAATTCGGGCTTCGCGCCCGGCAGCAGCTTGCGCATGATGAACATCGGGCCACCGCCGTCGTTGTCTTCCTCCGCCACCGTGGCGTAGGCGCGAACGATGGCGCCCTTCAACGCGCCCTCGGGCGCGAGCTCAAGGAGGATTTTCGTCGCGAGCACCTCGGCGATGACCCCGCCCAACTGGTCGGCCGAGCCGCGGCCGAAGACGAGGTGCTCCCACTCGGTCTCGGGCGGCAGCCAGCCGAGTTCTTTCTTCAGGAAGGACCTGTCGAGCTTTGTCGCGTCGACGAGCCCCTCGTAGGCGTCGAGGCCGCCGCCCGCCTTCTCGCGCCATTGCGCTCGCAGCGCGCGCACCGTGTCCGAGTGGCCGTCGAGGCAGATGACTTTCTTCTCGCCGGGCGCGATGCCGTCCTCGGGGTCGAGCGCCACCCACGCGAGGTTGCCGAAGTCGTCGAAGAAGACGTCCTCCGCGCGGCGCACTGCCTTGATCTCGATGATCTTTTTCCGCAGGTACTCGAGCCGCGGGAACTCGTGGTTGGAGAGGCCGCAGCGAGCGTCCCCGCCCTCATCCGGCGGACGGTCCACGTAGTCGGCGGGGATGCGGATCGCTTCCTTAAGCATCTCGGCCGCCAGGGGGCGATATCTGGCGGCGAGTTCCGCCACGCGCGCATCGAGGTTCGACATCGATCTCTCCAGTGGATGACCGCCCGGTTCCAAGGGGCTTTCAAGACCCGCCAGATTGCCGCAGAAGTGAAATTGTTGTTTGAGATGGATCAAACGCCTGCCCGCGGGGCGAGCCCAAACTCGCGCGACGCTTCTTAAGCAACGGAGGAGCATGAAATCGCTTGCCTTCAGCTTGAACGGGCAGCAACGGCAGGTGGAACTGGAAGCGGACCAGACGCTGCTCGAAGTGTTGCGCGAGGTCTTCAAGATCACCTCGGCCAAGGATGGCTGCTCGGCTCAGGGACAATGCGGCTGCTGCTTGGTGCTGATCGACGGACAGCCGAAGAACGCCTGCGTGGTGAAGGCGAAAAAGCTCCAGGGCCGGGAGGTCGTCACGCTCGAAGGCGTGTCCGACTCCGAGCGCAAGCTCTATGCCGATGCGTTCCAGGCGGCGGCCGGCCTGCAGTGCGGATTCTGCACGCCGGGCATCGTCTTGAGGACGAAATGGCTGACCGACCAGGACCGCTTGCTCTCGCGCAAGGAGATCGCTCGCGCCCTGGACGCTCATGTGTGCCGATGCACCGGCTACGTGAAGGTGATCGACGCGATCGAGATGATTCAGGCGGCCAAGCGCAACGGTGCGCCGCTGCCTGCGCCGGTCCTGAACGGGGGCGTTGGAAAAAGGCTTCAGCGTCATCAAGGCGCGGCGCTCGCGCTCGGGGACCGGCCTTTCGTTGACGACATCGACGTGCCGGGACTGCTGCATGGCGCCGTGGTGCTCTCGCCGCATGCCCGCGGGTGCGTAAAACGGATCGACATCTCGAAGGCGCGCTCGCTCCCCGGTGTGGTCGGCGTCGCTACTGCGAAGGATGTTCCGGGCGAGCGTTGGGTCGGACTGATCCACAAGGACTGGCCGTGCTTTGTCGCCGAAGGCGAGGAAGTCCGAAGCGTTGCCGACGTGCTGGCAGCCGTCGCCGCGGATAACCTCCACACGGCGCGCGCTGCAGCCGCGCTGGTCGAGATCGAGTACGAAGTGCTTCCCGCGGTGCTCGACCCGTTTGAATCCATCAAGCCCGGCTCGCCGCAGGTCAATCCGAAACACGAGAATGTCCTGGAAGTCACGCGCATCGATCGCGGCGATGTCGAGGCGGCACTCGCGTCCTCCGCGCATGTCGTGTCCGGGGTCTGGCGCACGCAGCGCATCGAGCACCTGTACCTCGAGCCGGATTCCTCGCTCGCGGTCCCTTCGCCCGACGGCCGCCTGCATCTCTACAGCCAAGGACAGGGCATTTTCGACGATCGAGCGCAGGTGGCCTCCGTGCTCGGCATCGCCGAAGATCGGCTGTTCGTCGAACTGGTGCCCTGCGGCGGGGCTTTTGGCGGCCGCGAGGACATGAGCGTTCAGGCGCAGACCGCGCTGCTCGCGCACTTGACCGGGAGGCCGGTGCGCATCACGTTGAGTCGCGAAGAAACGATCCGCATGCACACCAAGCGGCATCCGATGACGCTGTCCTATACGGTGGGATGCGATGCCGAAGGCCGATTGACGGCTGCCAAGGTCTCGATCCTCGGCGATTCCGGCGCCTACGCCTCGGTGGGCGGCAAGGTGTTGGAGCGCGCTGCCGGACATGCCTGTGGGCCCTACCGCGTGCCCGCCGTCGCCATCGAATCGACCGCCGTCTACACCAACAACCCGCCGTGCGGCGCAATGCGCGGCTTCGGCGTCAACCAGGCGAGTTTTGCCATCGAGGGATGCCTGGATTTGCTCGCGGCCAAGGTCGGGATCGACGGCTGGGAGATGCGCTGGCGCAACCTCCTGCGCGTGGGCGACGCCTTCACCACCGGACAAGTGCTGGAGAAGGGCGTTGGCGCTGAAAAAACGCTGCTGGCAGTCAAGGATGCGTATTACGCCGCGCGCGCTGAAGGCCGCGCCGTCGGCGTTGCCTGCGGCGTCAAGAATTCGGGTCTGGGCAACGGCGCCATCGAGTACGGCAAGTGCCGCCTCGCGGTCGAGAACGAACGCATGGTCGCCCTGTACACCGGTTTCACCGAAATGGGACAGGGACTGCTCACCGTCCTGATCCAATGCGCCGCCGAGGCGAGCGGGTTGCCCGCCGGCGTTTTCCGCGCGAGGGCAAACACGCGGTTCGATCTCGGCGCGGGGCAAACCACGGGATCGCGCGCCACGCTCCTTGCGGGTCGCGCCGCAGCGCAGGCTGCGGCGAAGCTCAAGGCCGATCTCGACGCAGGCGCATCGCTCGCCGAATTGGAGGGCCGCACCTACGCGGGCGAGGTGCGCATCGATGACACCACCGCATCCGGCGAAGCCAAGAACGGCAAAATCAAGACGCACACCGCGTTCGGCTGGGCCACCCAGGTTGTGGTCCTCAACCCCAAAGGCGCCGTGGAGCGGGTGGTCGCCGCGCATGACGTCGGCCGGGCCATCAATCCCCAGCAATGCGAAGCGCAGATCCAGGGTGCGGTGCACATGGGGTTGGGATATGCATTGACCGAGGAACTTCCCTGTCGCGACGGCGTCCCGGTGACCTTCGACATGCGCCGGATCGGCGTGCTGCGCGCGCAACACATGCCCGAGGTCGAGGTGATCCTGGTCGAGGAGCCCGAGCCCGAAGGCCCGTTCGGCGCGAAGGGCGTGGGCGAAATCGGTCTGGTGCCCACTGCGGGAGCGGTGGCTGCGGCGCTGGAGGCGTTCGACGGCAAGCGCCGCATGACGCTGCCAATGAAAGATTCGCCAGCTTCGCGCGCCATCCATGTCGGCCGCATCGCCGATGGCGACCGCGATCAATGGCATTGAGCGAGCCTCTTCTCGTCGGCCCCGATCGCGACGGGCGCACGGTGGCGATCGTGGACGGGCGCGTGGCGGGGTCGGCAGCGCAAGGCTCGCGAACGCTCTCCTGCACTGAAGGTCGAATCGCCCCCGGCGCGGTCTGTGCGCATACGCATCTCTACAGCGGTCTTGCCCCCTACGGCATGCCTGCTCCGTCTCCTGCGCCGGAAAACTTCCTGCAGATTCTGGAGCGCGTGTGGTGGCGCCTGGACCGAGCGCTCGACGCGGAGACGTTGCGGGCCGCGGCGATGGATTATGTCGCGCGCGCTCTGCTTGCCGGGACCACCGCGCTCATCGATCATCACGAATCGCCGAACTTGATCGAGGGCTCGCTCGCCATCCTGGCCGAAGTCTGCGAGCAGCTCGGGATGCGCGCGCTGCTGTGCTATGGCGCGACCGAGCGTAATTTCGGCCGCATCGAGGCCGAGCGCGGGCTTGCCGAGTGCCGCCGTGTCCCGGCGTCGTCCTTGGTGCGCGGTCTGGTCGGATTGCATGCCTGCTTCACCGTCTCGGACGACACCATTCGCGCAGCCGCTGACCTTGCGCGCGAACTGAGCACGGTTCTGCACGTCCATGTCGCGGAGGATTCCGCCGACGTCCGCGATTCGCGCTCGCGCGGCGCCGCGGGGCCGCTGGAGCGCTTGTCGAACCTGGGGGCGCTCGTTCCCGGGTCGATTCTCGCCCATGGCGTGCATCTCACCCGCGGGCAGGTGGAGGCGGCAGGGTTGGCTTCGTGCTGGCTGGTGCACAATCCGCGCTCGAACGAGGGCAACCGGGTGGGCTATGCGGGCAACTTGCAGTTCGCGAGCAAGATCGCCTTGGGCACCGATGGCTGGAACGCCGACATGGCCGAGGAGGAGGCCGCGCTCGTTCGGCTCGCGAAAGACCACGGCGACAACCGTGCGGCGGGCCGCTTGGCCGGGGGTCACGCCTTGATCGCCGAGCGCTTCAGGGCCGTCTCCGAGCCGCTTGCGCCCGGCGCGCTCGGCGATGCGGTGGTGTGGGAGAATGAAAAGGTTCGCCATTCGATCGTCGGCGGGCGCGTGGCGGTCGAGGATGGCCGTTTGATTGGCGGCAACATCGACGTCATTTCGCGCGCGGCGCGCGATTCTGCGCTCGGGCTGTGGGAGCGCATGGCCGCTATATGAGCGCAGGAGAAGGGGGAGAGCATGGCGCGTCTGGGTCTTGAGCGCACAGTGGTCGATGCCGCGGTGCTTGAGCGAACGGCTGCACGCCTTGGCGAAGCGGGCGTGGTGCTGCCCACCATCGCCGAGTTGCAGGATCCGTCCACCGTCCCCGCCATCATTCGCGAGCGGCTCGCCAAGGTCGATCCCGACAGCCCGCACCCTCTGAATCTCTTCCGCGTGCACTGGTTCAACGACGCCAGCCGCACGGGCCTCTCGGCGCTTCCGGATCATGTCGAGTTGCCCTCCGAATTGACTGGGGTCGCCGCGCGCATCGTCATCGCGCTTGGCAATCGTTTCCCGATGATCCGCGCCCACAAGGTGCTCGCCGCCTACGGGTGTCTGGTGCCGCGGCTGGTGACCGGCCAATTCGATCCCACGCGACATCGCGCGGTGTGGCCGTCCACCGGAAATTACTGCCGGGGCGGCGTTGCCATCTCGCGCATTCTCGGCTGCCGCGGAATCGCGGTCCTGCCGGAAAACATGAGCAAGGAACGCTTTGACTGGCTCGAGCGATGGGTCGCCGATCCGGCCGATATCGTCCGCACCCCCGGATCGGAGGCGAACGTCAAGGAAATCTACGACGCCTGCGCTGTGCTCGAGCGCGATTCCGCGAACATCATCTTCAATCAGTTCTGCGAGTTCGGCAATTATCTGATCCATCGCACCTGCACCGGCGCGGCGCTGGAGCGGCTCTCCGGCGCGATCACTCGAAATCGGCCGAACGCCAGGCTCGCCGCCTTTGTTTCCGCCTCGGGATCGAGCGGGACTCTCGCTGCCGGCGATCCACTGAAGGAGAAATTGGGCGCGCGCATCGTCGCAGTCGAAGCGGTGCAATGTCCGACGCTGCTCTACAACGGCTTTGGCGAACACAACATCCAGGGCATCGGCGACAAACACGTTCCCTACATCCATAACGTGATGAATACCGATCTGGTCGCCGGAGTGAGCGACCAGGCCACCGACACGCTGCTGGTGCTCTTCAACACCGATGCGGGCCGCAAGTATCTGATCGAGCGGCGCGGCATCGATCCTGCCGTCGTGTCGCGGCTCGCCGATCTCGGCCTGTCATCGCTCGCCAACATGCTGGCTGCGATCAAGACCGCGAAGTACTTCGATTTCGGTCCGGATGACATCATTCTCACCGTCGCCACCGACGGCGCGGCCATGTATGCGAGCGAAATCGCGAAGGCGCTGCCTCGCTGCTTCGGCGGCGGTTTCGATGCGGTCGCGGCCGGCGAAACCTGGGGCAGGTCCCTGGCCGGCGCCGCCACCGATCACCTGATGGAGATGACCTACGTCGATCGCAAGCGCGTGTTCAATCTCGGCTACTTCACCTGGGTGGAACAGCAGGGCGTCCCGGTCGAGGAATTCAGCGCGCGTTCGAAGCAGTCGTTTTGGGATGGCTTGCTCGGGCTTGTGCCCGCGTGGGACGCGATGATCGCCGAGTTCAACGCCAAGAGCGGCGCTACCAAGAAGCTCGGTGCATGAGAGCGGGCGCGGTTCAATTCCGCTGTCACGGATGCGGCGCGACGATCGACCCCGCGCTTGCCTTGCCGTTTTGCTGCCCGAATGCGTTTGCTCCAGGCGACGATATCGACCACGTGCTCGCTCCCAGCGAGGAAGATCGTTCATTCCCGGCCGGCGCGGAGTCCAACCCTTTTGTGCGCTATCGAAGGCTGCTCTCGCCTTATCGACTGGCGCGCAAGGCGGAATTGTCGGATGCGGCCTGGATCGACCTCGTCGAAAGCCTGGACGCGGCGCTCGCGCGCGTGGATGGTCGCGGTTTCCGCATCACCCCCATGGCCGAACAAGCCGAGCTTGCGAAGGCGATGGGAATCAAAGGTGCGCTCTGGGTCAAGGACGAGACCGGCAATGTCTCGGGCTCGCACAAGGCGCGCCACCTGATGGGCGTGATGCTCTATCTGCGGGTGCTCGAAATGGCGAAGCTTCCGGCAGGCGATGGCTTGCGCGCGCGGCGGCTCGCGATCGCCTCCTGCGGCAACGCGGCGCTCGCTGCCGCCGTGATCGCGCGCGCCGGCGAGTGGCCGCTCGATGTCTTCATTCCCCCGGATGCCGAGCCCGCGGTGAAACAAAGACTGCTCGACCTCGGGGCACGCATCAGCGTTTGCGAGCGGCGCGCGGGTGAGGCGGGCGATCCCTGCGTTCTGCGCTGCCGCGAGGCGGTTGCTCGCGGAGCGATTCCGTTCGGCGTGCAAGGAACGGAAAACGCCTTGGCGGTCGAGGGCGCGCGCACCCTGGCGTTCGAGATGGCCGAGGCATTCCGCGCGGCCGCAGTAGCCCCCGACCTTGTCTATGTTCAAGTAGGCGGAGGGGCGCTCGCGAGCGCGCTGGCGCAGGGCTTCGCGATTGCCGCGAGGCTCGGCGTCCTGGCGAAGCTTCCCCGTCTGATGGCGGTGCAGACGGCAGGTTGCGCGCCGCTTGAGCGAGCGTGGCGGAATCTGGATGGACGCTCGCTCGAGGAGGCGGCGCGCCATCGCTCCCGGTTCATGTGGCCATGGGAGAGGAGGCCGGTGAGCCTGGCGAGCGGCATTCTCGATGACGAGACCTACGACTGGTGGGCGGTGGTCGAGGGAATGCGACATAGCGGCGGCCGGCCGCTGGTGGTGGACGAACAGGCCATCGAGCGCGCGTGGGAAGCCGCGCGCCAGCACACGGAGATCCACGCTTCGGCCACCGGCACGGCAGGGCTCGCGGGGGCTGCGAGCATGCCCGATGAACAAGGGACGATCGCGGTGATCTTTTCGGGTGTGGAGCGTTAGGCGCTGATCAGGCGAGTGTTGGCCGACTTGGCGAGAATTGGGTTTTGATAGGGATAAAAGGCAAAATCAGCACCGCCGATTCCGGCGCGTAAGGTTTAGGAGCAAATCGTCATGGCTGAGTTGATCCCCATTCCCATCGGTGTGCTGGCGACACGGCTGTTTTCCGAACTGGAGCAAAAGAAAGCCGCATTCGGTCTGCCTGCCGGGCGTTTTTTCCACCACGGGACGACACCCGATCTCTCCGTCAGCGTGCATGGGCATCGAGCCTCCAGTCCCTTCGGCCCTGCCGCCGGGCCGCATACGCAGCTTGCGCAAAACATCGTTCTCGCGTGGCTCTCGGGCGGCAGGGTGATCGAGCTGAAAACCGTTCAGATCAAGGACGATCTGGTCATTCCTCGGCCCTGCATCGACATGCAGACGATCGGCTACAACGTGGAATGGTCGCAGGAACTGCGCCTGGAGCAATCGCTCGAGGAATACGTCAAGGCCTCGATGCTGATCGACATGCTGAAGGCTTCGGGACTGGGGCGCGATTTCGGCGACACAGTGTTCGACATGAGCGTGGGCTACGACCTCGCCGGGATCGGCTCGGAGCGGGTGCGCGCTTTCATGGCCGGTCTCCTGGACGCTCGCGCTACAGTGGAGCGGCTGCGCGCGCAGATCCCTTCGTCGCTCGGCGCTCTGCGCGATCTTCCGTTTGCCAGCCGAATCTCCGATACCATCACGCTGTCGACATTCCACGGCTGCCCGCCCGACGAAATCGAAGCCATCGCCGCGTTCCTGCTGAAGGAGATCGGCCTGCACGTCGTGGTGAAGCTCAATCCCACGCTCCTGGGGCGCGAGGAGGTGAGGGAGGTTTTTCGCAACCGCCTCGGTTACGCCGAACCGGCGATTCCGGACGCCGCGTTCGAGAAGGACGCGAAATGGGAACAGGTGACCGCCTTTGCCGGGCGGCTGGGCGCATTGGCAGAATCGCTCAAGCGCGGCTTCGGCGTGAAGTTTTCGAACACCCTGCTGGTCAATAATCACAAGGCCTTCTTTCCGCCGAGCGAGAAGGAGATGTATTTGTCCGGAGCGCCGCTGCACGTGCTCGCCATGCTGCTCGTGCGCCGCTTCCGGCGCGCTTTCGGCGATCGTTTCCCCGTCTCTTTCTCCGGCGGCATCGACGCCAACAATTTTGCCGATGCGGTCGCGCTGGGTCTGAAACCGGTGAGCGCATGTTCGGATCTCCTGAAGAGCGGCTCCTATTCGGGCTATGCGCGCGGCGCGCGCTATCTCGCCAGCCTCGCCAAGCGGATGAATGACTTGGGCGCGGCCAGCATCGACGAGTTCGCGCTTCGTGCCTGCGGCAACGCGGAAGCCGCTCTCGCGAACCTTTCTCTTGCGCCGGGACTCGCCGCGAAGTGTCGTGCGGCGCTCGCTGCGGGGACGGACCTGCGCGCGGCCGCGGGCGATGCCTTCGCCGGCTGGGTCGCCGCCTGCCGGCTGCTCAATACCGAGACCTATATCGATCGGATGCTGGACGATCCGCGTTACACGGCGGCCCACAACGCCAAGCCGCCGAAGAAAGTCGGCAGCCGCCTGCGATTGTTCGATTGCCTCACCTGCGACAAGTGCATTCCGGTCTGTCCGAACAACGCCAACTTCACCTTGGCTGTGGCGAGGGGCTCGTTTGCCCTGGAGCGATTGGCACCCGCCGGTTCCGGCTGGGCAATCGAGCGCCACGGAGAGCTCGCCATCGGAAAACCGTGGCAGATCGGCGTTTTCGCCGATGGCTGCAACGAATGCGGCAACTGCGACGTCTTCTGCCCCGAGGATGGCGGTCCTTACCTGAGCAAGCCGCTGTTTTTCGGCAGCGTCGCGGCCTGGGCACGCACGCCCGAGCGCGACGGCTTTGCTTTCGAGCCGATCGGCCAGGGGTTGCGCATGCACGGTCGCTTCGACGGCCGCGCGGTGTCTGTCGAACCCGACGGGAAGAAGCTCCGCTATCGCGGCGAGGGCTTCGACCTGCGTCTCGATGTCGCCGATCCCGCGGCAAGCGCGGAGGGCAGCGCCGCGAGTCCGGTCGATTTGACCCCACTGCGAATCATGGAACACCTGCGCGAAGCGATCACCGCTCCAGAGGCGATCAACTTCGTCAATGCGGCGTTGGCGGAATCGTAGCTACGCGGCGCGGAGCGCCGAGCCCGTTCGCCTCGCTGGAATCTTTCCCTTCGCCACATCAAGGCTGTATGAGCAGGAGCGGCTCGCGGCCGTGTTTGCGGTAGACCGAGAAGTCGGAGTCCAGCGTCAACACCTCGTGTTGTTCGAACAGCTCGGCCATCTGCACGATACAAGCGTCGGCGAGCGACATGGGCCGGTCGCGATACTTGCGATGCAGCGCGCGCAGAGCGCTTACGTGCTCTTCCACGTGGAACGCAACGCGCAGGGCGCCGTTCTCAAGCAGCCCGAAGAGCGCGTCCTGCGCTTTGGGGAGGCCCGAAAGAAGGTACATCGCTTCGGCGAGCACCGGCTCGCACACCAGGAGTGGCGCTTCCAACTCGCGCACGCGTTCTGCCGCCCAGGCGTGGTGACGCTCGGCGCGGTCAAAGAACGCAACCAGCGGCCCGGTATCAGCGATTGCGGCGCGGCTCACGGCCAAAGCCCCTGAGATGCTTCGGATTGGACGCGAGATCCGGCACCCCGGAGTCGACAACGCCGCGCGTAGGTTTCATGAGTTCTTCCAGGCTTGGACGCGCGAGCTCCCGCCGCGGCGTCTGTAGCACGAGCCGCAGCCCTTCCTCGACCAGGTCCTTGAACTTGCGGCCGCGCAACGCGGCCTCGGCCTTGGCACGCCGGAACAGTTCCTCGGACAGCTCAACTGTGGTTTTCACGGGGGACCTCCTGCGGGACGAATATGGGAATCCATTTTTATGGTTTCCCCTCTTTATGTCAAGCCCGGCTCGTGCCCGGAGCTTGCCATGACCAGTTCTTCTTCCCATGACGCCCGTCATGCCGGACGCCGGTTTCTTTTTACCGCATAATTGTACGGTCTTGACGATGCGGAAAACCGCGCCACGCTTGAGGTTCTCTGCCGTTATGTGCACGAGCAAGGGATCAGCGCACGCCGTCTCGCCCCCGAGGAGCTTTTCGACGCGTCGTTCCTCGACATGGAAAAGACGTAGCGAAGCGCTTGCCCCGATTGGCGTGGAAGCGGGCCCAGCTTGGACGTAGCCACGCTTTTCGCGAGCGACTACGCGACGGCCCGAGCGCGCTTCCGCCAGGCTGCGCTGGATTGCGGCTGTCAAGTGGAGGCGCATGCGATCGATCGGAGCGGCCCGAACGGGGAGGATCTCGCCATCGATGTCGCCATCGCTCGGGGCGCCAACTCCGAGCGTGCGCTGCTCGTCTCGAGCGGCATGCACGGGGTCGAGGGATTTTTCGGCTCGGCGGTCCAGCTTGCCGTTCTCCGGCAATGGGCGGGCAAGAAGCGCGCCTCGCTCCCCGTGCGCTGCCTGTTCCTGCACGCGCTGAACCCGTTCGGCTTTGCCTGGCTCCGGCGCGTCAACGAGGAGAACGTCGATCTGAACCGAAATCTTCTCCCGGAGGGAGAGCCTTTCCGCGGAAGCCCGCACCGGTATCGCGAGCTGGACCGGTTGCTGAATCCGAAACGGACGCCCTCGCGTTGGGAGCCGGTCACGCTGAAATTCCTGCTCGCCCTCGCGCGCCATGGAATGCCCGCGCTCAAGGAAGCGGTGGCCTCCGGACAATACGATTTCCCGCGCGGGCTCTTCTTCGGGGGTGCGCGGCCCTCGCGCTCAAGCGAGATTCTTGCGGCGAATTTCGAGCGCTGGCTCGCCGGCAGCCGGCTGGTTGCGCACCTCGACCTGCACACCGGTCTGGGCGCGTGGGCGGGCTGCAAACTGCTCATCGACCACCCCTTGAGCGAGGCGCAGCGCCGGCGGCTCGAGCGCTGGTTCGGACCGGATTCCTTCGAGTGCTCCGATTCGCATCGCCTCGCGTACCCGACGCGGGGAAGCTTCGGCCAGTGGTGCGCCGCGCGCAGCCGAGGCAGAGACTATCTGTACGCGGCCGCAGAGTTCGGGACGCATAACCCGGCGCGGGT
>JACPRN010000109.1 GCA_016189945.1 Betaproteobacteria bacterium | reverse complement strand
TTCCTATACTGATCCCATTCGTTCATCAGCGTCTGGCGCTTCTCCCGCGGAAGTTTTTCGAGCTTCTTGTAGCGCTCGCGAGCTGCGCTGCGCTGCGCCGGGGACAATTTTGCCCACTCCTGCATGCGCCTTTGCACGCGTGCCTGCTCGTCGGCCTTCATGCTCGGATAGCGCTTGGCGATCCCGACCCACTTTCGCTTGCGTTGCGGATCGAGCTTGTCCCACTCGGAGGCGAGCTGGGCGAGCACTTGCTGCTGCTCGGTGGGCAGTTCAGCCCAACTGGGCTGTTTTTTCGGTGCAGCGGCAAGCGCGGAAAAAGAAATGCAGAGCCAAAGTGCTATTACAAGGAGCGCTTTAGCCATGCGTCGAATCCCCTATCCAGGTATGCATCCAGCGGCAGATCGCCCGTGAGCACCGCTGCGTCGATTTCCTCGATTTCCCGCGCAACCTGCGCCTGATGCCAGACATTGATCGCCAGCAACCCAAGGACAATCACCGCCATCGGCAGCAGAAGGCGCGAAACAAGAGGTCCAGGACCGGCAAAACGGCCGGTCACGTCGTCAGCCCAGGCAACGACAGGGCTTGCCGCCGCCACCCCTTGGCGCGCAAGCGCCGCCTCGCGCGCTGCTTTGAGGCGCTCGAGCGTTCCGCCGTCCAAGTCGACGCCTTGGTTGAGGCACTGCCTGATTCGGTAGGCCAGTTGCCGTTCGTTCATAGCTCGATTCCTTTAGTCCGCAGGGCGACGGCTAAAGCATGCGCAGCTCGTGAACAGTGAGTCTTGACGCTGCCTTGCGAGCACCCCATGACGGCTGCCGTTTCGGCGACGTCCATCTCCTCCCAGTAACGCAGGAGAAAGGCTTCGCGTTGACGCTGCGGCAGGCGCCTGAGTTCTTTTTCAATGATTTCAAGTAGTTGAGACTTCTCAAGCCGCTCAGCCGGCGAGGTCGCAAAATTAGAGCCGTCCTCCATCTCCAAAGTTTCCAGCGGATCGGATTCGCCGTTATCGCGGCCTGGCGACAGCGCCGAGAGCAGCGTCGACCACAGGGAGCGGACCTTCTGCCGGCGGTAGAAGTCCCGGATCGTGTTCTGCACGATGCGCTGAAAAAGCATGGGCAGCTCTTCGGCCGGCTTGTGCCCGTATTTTTCCGCGAGCTTGAGCATCGAGTCCTGCACGATGTCCAATGCGGCTTCCCGTTCGTGCACGGCGTAAAGGGCCCGCTTGAAGGCGCGCCGCTCCACGCTCGCCAAAAACGCGGACAGTTCCGTGCGAGAGACCAGAAAGCCTTCCCCAAAAGATCCGTGCGCTCTACTGCAAACCAGCCCGCCCGGAAATCATGCCGGCGGCGTTTCAGCCCGGTGCGCGGGCGGTCCTGCGACCCGCATTGGCTGGCGCGATGGTATCAAAAATGGGGCGGGGCTCGTACTGGCCCGAACGCGAGAACGGGAAAACTTGACCGATCTGGTGCGAGCAATTAGGCTCCAATGATTTGATTTCATCGGGGAATATTGCAGTGCGGAATCCTGGTGCGGAATCGTTGACGGGCGCAGAAATCCTGGTCCGCTGTCTCCACGAGGAAAACGTCGAGTACGTTTTCGGCTATCCGGGCGGCGCGGTCCTCTACATTTACGACGAACTGTTCAAGCAGGACAAGGTCAAGCACGTGCTCGTGCGCCATGAGCAGGGGGCGGCGCATGCGGCCGACGGCTATTCGCGCGCGAGCAACAAGATAGGGGTCTGCCTGGTGACTTCGGGCCCCGGCGTGACCAACGCCGTCACGGGAATCGCGACCGCGTACATGGATTCGATTCCCATGGTGGTGATCACCGGGCAGGTTCCGACTCACGCCATCGGGCTGGACGCGTTCCAGGAGGTCGACGCCGTGGGCATCACGCGCCCCTGCGTCAAGCACAATATCCTGGTCAAGGACGTGCGCGATCTCGCGCCGTCGATCAAGAAGGCTTTTCACATCGCGCGGACCGGGCGGCCCGGGCCGGTGCTGGTGGACGTCCCCAAGGACGTCACGGCGGCGAGCTGCGCTTTCGAGTATCCCGAGACGCTGCGCCTGCGCTCCTACAACCCGGCGGGAAAGGGGCACCCCGGGCAGATCAAGAAGGCGGCGCAGATGCTGCTCGGCGCCAAGTGCCCGATGGTCTATTCCGGCGGGGGCGTCATCCTGTCGGATGCGGCGCCGCAACTCACGCGGCTGGTGCGGATGCTCGGTTTCCCCTGCACCAACACGCTCATGGGCCTGGGCGGGTACCCCGCGACCGACCCCCAGTTTCTGGGCATGCTCGGCATGCACGGCACTTACGAAGCCAACATGGCCATGCAGCACTGCGACGTGCTGCTTGCGGTGGGCGCGCGCTTTGACGATCGGGTGATCGGCAATCCGGCGCACTTCGGCGAGGTGCCGCGCAAGATCATTCACATCGACATCGATCCGTCGTCGATTTCCAAGCGCGTCAGGGTCGATGTTCCGATCGTCGGTGACGTGCGCGAAGTGCTCGACGACCTGATCAAGATGCTCGAGGCGAGCCGGGACAAGCCCGATCCCAAGGCGCTCAAGGCGTGGTGGGAGAGAATCGGCCAATGGCGGTCGAAGGACTGTCTGCGCTATGACCACGTGAGCAAGATCATCAAGCCGCAGGCGGTGGTGGAAAGACTCTGGGAGGTGACCAAGGGCGACGCCATCGTGACCTCCGACGTCGGCCAGCACCAGATGTGGGTTGCCCAGCTCTACAAGTTCGACAAGCCGCGCCGCTGGATCAACTCCGGGGGACTGGGCACGATGGGATTCGGACTGCCTGCGGCGATGGGCGCACAGTTCGCCAATCCCGGCTCGACCGTGGTCTGCGTCACCGGCGAGGCTTCCTTCCAGATGTGCATCCAGGAGCTTTCCACCTGCAGGCAATACCACCTGCCGCTGAAGATCGTGTGCCTGAACAACCGCTACATGGGCATGGTGCGCCAGTGGCAGGAGTTCTTTCACGGCAACCGCTATTCCGAATCGTACCTCGATGCGCTGCCCGATTTCGTCAAGCTGGTGGAGAGCTACGGCCATGTCGGCATGCGCATCGAGAAGCCAGCCGACATCGAGCCCGCGCTGAAGGAGGCTTTCAGCCGCAAGGATCAGCTCGTATTCATGGATTTCATCACCGACCAGACCGAAAACGTGTTTCCGATGGTGCCCGGCGGCAAGGGCATCTCGGAGATGATCCTGGCGGAGGAGCTGTGAGTCCGCCCGCGCCCGAGCGCGTTTCACGCCGTGCGGGTGCGCGGGCATGAACGCTCCGATGCCCGGCCCGCATTCGATCCCGACCGATCAGGCAAGCCCCATGCGACATATCATTTCCATACTGCTGGAAAACGAGTCCGGTGCGCTCTCGCGCGTCTCGGGGCTGTTTTCGGCGCGCGGGTACAACATCGAATCACTGACCGTGGCGCCCACCGAAGACCCCTCGATGTCGCGCATGACCATCGTGACCTCGGGGTCCGACGACGTCATCGAGCAGATCACCAAGCAGTTGAACAAGCTGATCGAGGTGGTGAAGGTCGTCGATCTTTCCGAGGCGGCGCACATCGAGCGCGAACTGATGCTGATCAAGGTGCGCGCCACCGGCAAGGACCGCGAGGAGATGAAGCGCGTGGCCGACATCTTCCGCGGCCGCATCCTCGACGTGACCGAGGGCACCTACACCATCGAGCTCACCGGGACCGGCTCCAAGCTGGACGCGTTCATCAAGGCGATCGAGGCGAGCGCGATTCTGGAAACCGTGCGCACCGGCGCTTGCGGCATTTCCCGCGGCGAGCGGATTTTGAGAGTCTAGGGAGGATCGTGGACGGGCGCGTTGCGCGGGAGGGTTCCCTTCCCGCGCGCCCGCCGCGATCGTCTGGCACGCTTCTTTTGACAGGGGAAAACCGATGAACGTCTTCTACGACAAGGACGCCGATCTTTCGCTCATCAAGGGCAGGAAGGTCACCATTGTGGGCTATGGCTCGCAGGGTCATGCGCACGCGCTCAACCTGAACGATTCCGGGGTCAAGGTGATCGTGGGGCTGCGCAAGGCGGGTGCATCCTGGGCCAAGGCGAAGAAGGCGGGGCTCGCGGTCAAGGAGGTGGCCGACGCGGTCAAGGGCGCGGACTTCGTCATGATGCTCATGCCCGACGAACACATCGCCGCGGTCTATCGCCGCGAGGTCGAGCCCAACATCAAGAAGGGGGCGACGCTCGGGTTCGCGCACGGGTTTAACATCCATTACGGCCAGGTCGTCCCGCGGGCCGATCTCGACGTCGTCATGGTGGCGCCCAAGGCCCCCGGCCACACGGTGCGCTCGACCTTCGTCCAGGGCGGTGGCGTGCCGATGCTGATCGCGGTCCATCAGGATCCGAGCCGCAAGGCGCGCGACATGGCCCTTTCCTACGCGGCGGCGATCGGCGGCGGCAAGGCCGGCGTCATCGAAACCAATTTTCGCGAGGAAACGGAGACCGACCTGTTCGGCGAGCAGGTGGTCCTGTGCGGCGGAACCACGGCGCTGGTGCAGGCGGGATTCGAGACCCTGGTCGAGGCCGGGTACGCGCCGGAGATGGCCTACTTCGAGTGCCTGCACGAATTGAAGCTGATCGTCGATCTCATGTACGAGGGCGGGATCGCCAACATGCGCTACTCGATTTCGAACAACGCCGAATACGGCGATTTCACGCGCGGACCGCGCATCATCACCGAGGAAACGCGCAACGAGATGCGCCGCATCCTGAAGGAAATCCAGACCGGCGCCTATGCCCAGGAGTTTCTGCTCGAGAACCAGACCGGGGCGACCAAACTGAATGCGCTGCGGCGCATCGGCCGCTCGCATCAGATCGAGATCGTCGGCGCGAAGCTGCGCGAGATGATGCCCTGGATCAAGAAGAACAAGCTGGTTGACCAGACGAAAAACTGACGAGCCAATTCTCACCAATATCGTCAACACTCGTGCGATAACTGACTGCATCCTCAATCCGCATGCCCGCCTACCCGCATCCCTACGTCGCCCGCGAAGGCTGGCCGTTTCTCGCGCTGACGCTCCTCGCCTCGGCCCTGGTCGCATTCCTGGCCGGCTGGGGATGGTCGGTGCCGTTCTGGGTTGCGGCGGCCTTTGTCCTGCAGTTCTTTCGCGATCCGGCGCGCGAGGCCCCGGGCGACGAGCGCACCGTGGTATCTCCGGCCGACGGCCGCATCGTGGCGGTGGAGTCGGTGCGCGATCCGTATCTGGACCGCAAGGCGATCAAGGTGAGCGTATTCATGAATGTGTTCAACGTCCACTCGAACCGCTCGCCGGTGGACGGGGAGGTGCGCAAGGCGTGGTATCACCCGGGCGCGTTCGTGAATGCGGCGCTTGACAAGGCCTCCGAGCAGAACGAGCGCAACGCGCTGTGGCTGCGCGCGGACGCCGGCGCCGACGTGACCTGCGTGCAGATCGCAGGCCTCATCGCGCGCCGCATCCTGTGCTACGTTAAAGCCGGGGACCGCCTTGCGCGCGGGGCCCGCTTCGGCTTCATCCGCTTTGGCTCCCGCGTCGACGTCTACCTGCCGCCCTCGGTCACGGTGAAGGCGGCGCTTGGCGACAAGGTGTTCGGGGGCAGTACAATCCTCGCCATACTCTAAACCGATGCCCGACTTCCGCATGCCGCGCAAATCCCTGATCAATTCCGAGATCCGGCGCCGCGGCATCTACCTGCTGCCCAATCTGTTTACCACGGCGGCGCTCTTTGCCGGCTTCTACGCCATCGTCCAGGCGATGAACGCGCGCTATGAACATTCGGCCGTGGCCATCGTCATCGCCATGGTGCTCGACGGCCTGGACGGGCGCGTGGCGCGCCTGACGCACACGCAGAGCGAGTTCGGCGCCGAATACGATTCGCTCTCCGACATGGTCTGCTTCGGCGCCGCCCCGGCCCTGATCATGTACGAATGGGCGCTGAAGGACCTCGGCCGCTTCGGCTGGATCGCCGCTTTTATCTACTGCGCCGGCGCTGCGCTGCGCCTGGCGCGCTTCAACACCAACATCGACGTGGTCGACAAGCGCTTCTTCCAGGGGCTGCCCAGCCCCGCGGCGGCGGCGCTGATCGCCGGGTTCCTGTGGATCGCGAGCGACAACAAGATTCCGGTCTCCGATTACGGGATCACCTGGGTGGCGGCGTTCCTTACGCTCTACACCGGCATCACCATGGTGACCAATGTCCCGTTCTACAGCTTCAAGGACATCAACCTGCGCCGCAGCGTCCCGTTTGCGGTCATCCTGCTCGTCGTGCTCGCGTTCGTGCTGGTTTCGACCGATCCGCCGCTGGTGCTGTTCCTGCTCTTCGTCGCCTACGGGGTGTCGGGCTACGCGTACTGGTTCTGGCGCTGGCGCCGGCAGGCGTAGGAAGCTCCTTGCCGCCAGGACCGGCGCCCGGCGCGGTTGCGAGGTTGGGCAAAAGCGCTTATAGTTCGCGCATGACACGCCGCACATCGGTGCCGAGCCTTATCCTGGGCAGACTGCTTCCCGCAGAACTGCTGCTGCGCCTCGCGCGCTAAATACCTACCTTCCAATTCGGCAGTACCCAGGCGCAGCGCGGGATAGCGCGCTGCAAATTTCAGTATCGTTCCCTTCCAAATCCTGGAGCGCGACATGAAAGATCGCTTGATCATATTCGACACCACCATGCGCGACGGCGAGCAGAGCCCCGGCGCCTCGATGACCCGCGAAGAAAAGCTTCGCATCGGGCGCCAGCTCGAGCGCATGCGGGTCGATGTCATCGAGGCCGGCTTCCCCGCCTCCAGCCCGGGCGACTTCGAAGCGGTGCGCGCGGTGGCGCTCGCCATCAAGGACAGCACGGTATGCGGCCTGGCGCGGGCCAACGACCGCGACATCTCCCGCGCGGCCGAGGCAGTCGCTCCGGCCAAGAGCAGCCGGATACACATCTTCATCGCGACTTCGCCCATTCACATGGAGAGGAAGCTGCGCCTGACGCCGGAGCAGGTGCTCACCGAAGCGGTGAACGCGGCGCGCTTCGCGCGCCGCTTCACAGACGACGTGGAATTCTCGCCGGAAGACGCCGGGCGATCGGAGCCCGATTTCCTGTGCCGGGTGCTCGAAGCCGTGATTGCCGAGGGCGTGAAGACGATCAACATCCCCGATACGGTCGGCTACACCGTGCCCGAGCAGTTCGGAGCGCTGATCCGCACGCTGCGCGAGCGCATCCCCGACTCGGACAAGGTGGTCTGGTCGGTGCATTGCCATAACGATCTGGGGCTGGCAGTCGCCAATTCGCTCGCTGCGGTGATGAACGGCGCGCGCCAGATCGAGTGCACGGTGAACGGCCTGGGCGAGCGCGCGGGCAACGCCTCCCTCGAAGAGGTGGTGATGGCGGTGCGCACGCGCCAGGACATCTTCCCCTGCGACACGCGGATCGACGCGACCCAGATCGTCCCGGCTTCCAGGCTGGTGTCGGGGATCACCGGCTTTCCCGTGCAGCCGAACAAGGCGATCGTCGGCGCGAACGCCTTTGCCCACGAAGCCGGCATCCACCAGGACGGGGTGTTGAAGAGCCGCGAAACCTACGAAATCATGCGCGCCGAGGACGTCGGCTGGTCGCAGAACAAGCTCGTGCTGGGCAAGCACTCGGGCCGCAACGCCTTCAGGCAGCGGCTGAAGGAGCTGGGGATCGAGCTTGACTCGGAGGAGGCAGTCAACGCGGCGTTTGTGCGCTTCAAGGATCTTGCCGACAAGAAGCACGAGATTTTCGACGAGGACCTGCAGGCCCTGGTCACCGATGAAGCGCATGCTCACGATCAGGGCGAGCGCTACCGGCTGGTTTCGCTCACCGCCCACAGCGAGACCGGCGAGACGCCTTATGCGCGCATCGTGATCAGCGAGGACGGCGGCGAGAAGCGCGCCGAGGCGCGCGGTTCCGGGCCGGTGGACGCATCGCTGAAAGCGATCGAGATCATCGTCAACAGCGGCGCGGAGCTTCAGCTCTACTCGGTCAACGCCATCACGACCGGCACCGAATCGCAGGGCGAAGTGACCGTGCGGCTGCAGAAGGGCGGCCGCATCGTCAACGGCCTGGGCGCCGATACCGACATCGTGGTCGCCTCGGCAAAAGCCTACCTGTCGGCGTTGAACAAGCTCAAGAGCAAGGTCGAGCGCATCAACCCGCAGATGTAGGCAGCGCCGAAGGGCGCCGGGGCGGCGCCGATCCGCCGCGCAGGCGCGGCGCCGTCCCGCTCATGCGCGGCGCGCTTCGCGCGTCAGGGCGGCCAGACGCTCGTGAACCTGCGCTGCGTCCGATGCCGGCGCGGCGAATTCAAAGCGCAGGCGCTCGCCCTGTGCGCGCAGGTCGAACCCGTCGCAGTCCACGCCGATCGCGAGCACGTCGGTTGCCGAACGGCCGTGAAAGTGCAGGCAGCAATCGCGCAGGGCCTCGCGCTGATGTCGATTCAGATGCGCAAGGATTTCGTCTTCGTCGCGTGCAAGCGTGTTTTCGGGCGGCGCGTAATCGGCCGCGGCGATCCAGCGGGCGTCGCCGAAACCGGCGATGAAGCGCAGCGTCCGGGGCCTGATGCGCCAGAAGGCAAAATCGCCGAGCGAAAGCAGTTGCTCGGCGTTCGGCAGGTAGCGCAGGAAACGCCGCCGCAAGCGCGAATCCTCCTCAAGCGAAACGGCATCGCCGACGAGGGTCAGCCGTGCGCCCGCCTGCACGTCGGCTGCGGGATCCTGCACCAGGAGGCTCGTGCGGCCGTCGCTGCGCAGATTGCGCGTGTGCTCGGCCAGGCTGCTGATCAGG
>JACPRN010000124.1 GCA_016189945.1 Betaproteobacteria bacterium | reverse complement strand
TGGATCGACCGCAGGTCGACGCCGTAGGCATGTTGCAGCACAGCCCGGACGTAGATCACCGCAGTCATTGCCCATTCCGGCACACCGATGCGCTTGCCGACGAGATCCGCGGGCGACTGAATACCCGCGTCGCTGCGCAAATAAAGTGACGTGTGGCGGAAGACTCGGGAGGTAAATACCGGGATGCCCACCATGTCCTTGTGTCCACGCGAGAGCAGCGAAGCGAACGGTCCCATGCCCATTTCCGATACCTGCCATTCACTGTGCCGTACATAGCGCAGCAAGAGTTCTTCGATCGGAGTCCGCAGAACGGTCAGGTCGATGCCCTCGGCGCGCACGTCGCCGGAAGCCAGATCGCGAGTGTGTTCATAGTCCCCGACGGCGAGAGTCAGACGAAGATTTGCCATACGATCTAATTCCTCATGACAGAAAAACGAGGTTCACCCAGGGCGCACAGTCAATTGAGCTTGACATTTGCTTCGCGCAGGACCTTGCTCCACTTGTGGGATTCGGCCCGGATGAACTCGGCGAACTGCTGGGGCGAAGTCGCGATCGGCTCGAACAATTGCGGATCGAGATAGCGCTGCCGGAAAGCCGGGTCGCTGAAGACCCGCAGCGTTTCGGCGTTCAGCTTGGCTACAACTTCAGGCGGCGTCCCGCCGGTCGCGAACAGGCCAAACCATGAGGTCGCCTCAAAGCCGGGCAAGCCGCTCTCGGCGATGGTCGGTATCTCGGGATATTGCGGCAGGCGCTTGCTGCTGCCCACGGCGAGCCATTTGACCTTGCCCGCCCTCCACTGCGGCACTGCCGATCCCACGCTGATGAACATCATCGTAAGGTGCCCCGCCGCCACGTCGGTGAGCGCCGGCGTCGCACCCTTGTACGGGACATGGTTGAACCTCACCCGCGCCAGGGTCTGGAGCTGTTCCATATTCACGTGGCCGCTGGATCCGGTGCCAAAGGACCCGTAGCTCAACTCGCCGGGCTTCGCCTTCGCCAGGGCGATCAGCTCCCGCATATCTTTCACCGGCAGCGCAGGGTTCGCGACCAGCGCTTGATTGATGCGCACCAGGCCGGTGATCGGCGCGAAGTCCTTTACCGGGTCATAGGGCAGCTTGCTGTACAGACTGGGATTGATGACGAAAGTCGCTTCAGCGGTCAGCAGCAGCGTGTAACCGTCGGGGGCCGAGCGGGCGACGTGCTCGGCTCCGATGACGTTGCTGCCGCCGGCGCGATTCTCAACGACCGCCGGTTGCCGCCATCTGTCGCTAAACTGCTGTGCGAGCGCTCGACCGAGGATGTCGGTCACCCCGCCTGCTGCGGCTGACACCACGATCCGGATCGTCTTCACCGGGTACCCGCCCTCTTGGGCGAACGCAACACCCGAGGCCAAACAGCCGACAACTATCAAAGCACGAATAGATTTCACGGTGTCTCCTCCACGGTCTCTGTTTTATTTCCCTGCTGCTCACGCCGCCAGCACGCGCCTGACCCCGGAGGCGATCTTTTCCGGATCCGGCATGATGAAATTCTCCAGCGGCAGACTGTAGGGTACCGGCGCATCGGGCCTGGTGACGCGCGCGATCGGAGCCCTCAGGTACCGGAAACCCCGCTCAGCCACGGTGGCGGCGATTTCGGAGGCGATGCCGCCGCGCAGCGGACATTCGTCGACGACAACCAGGCGCCCGGTGCGCGAAACCGAATCGAGTATCGTTTTCTCGTCCAGGGGAACGAGCGTACGCGGATCGACGACTTCGACGTCGATGCCCTCTCTTGCGAGCGCCTCGGCGGCAGCGAGGCAGTAGTGCACCATCAATGAGGTGGCAACCACCGTCACGTCGCGCCCACGGCGTTTGATGTCCCCCCGGCCGAACGGAATCGGGGATTTTTGCTCAGGCACCGGCGTCTCTATGCCCAGCAGTTTCGCATGACTCACCACGACGGTCGGATTGGGACTGGCCAGGGCCGTGCGGATCAGACCGTATACGTCGGCGGCGGTCGACGGTGCTGCAATCTCCAGTCCCGGCGCATTCCAGAGCATCGCGTGCGGACTCTGGCTGTGCTGCGGGGCACCACCGCCCCGAACGCCATGCAGCATGTGAAAGGTCACCGGCGCCGTCAGGCGGCCATTGCTCATATAGTGGGCGACTGCCGCTTCGTTGGTGATCTGCGACCAAGCAAGATAGCTGAAGGACCCCGTGCCCAGATCGACGAACGGCCTCATCCCGGCCATGGCGGCGCCGATCCCGACCGCGGCGCTGCCTGCTTCCGAGGTCGGAGGATCGAAGACGCGATCCGGAAAATCCTGCTTGAGGCGGTCGGCTAGCGTGCGCTGCGGGCCGAGCCCCAGCACGTATCCGCCGATGATGCTCACGCGCGGGTCGGCGCGAAGGCCGTCATGGAGCGCATCCACCAGCGCGGCCGCATAGCTTCGTTTTCTTTCGCTCATGCGCTCGCCTCCTGTGCAAACACGTGATCCAGCGCCGTCTCGGGTGCAGGCAACGGGCTCGCCAAGGCAAACTCCGCGGCATCGGCGATACGCTTTCGCGCTGTCTCATCGAGCGCGAAAATCCTGCGTACGGATTCGGCGCCGCCCTTTGCCATCTCGCGAGCAAGCCGCAGAACCGGATCGTAGCAGTCGTACCATTGCTCGTGCGGGCCGTCGGTGCCCAACTCACCGGTCGCCATGCGCAGATCGGTGATTCCGGTCGCCAATTCCGGCCACAGAGGATCGCTGCCGGCCCAGCGCGGCGTCATCGCTTCGATGAAAACGGGTCCCTGCCCCGAGCGGCAATGGGCAATGGCTTGCGTCGCGGCGGCGTGCACGGCAGCAACGTCGACCCCGTCGACGCGGACGCTCGAGATGCCGAGCGAGCGCGGGATCAGGAGCAAATCGGTGCTCGCATGCACCAGCGTCGGGTAGCCGCCTTTCGCCATGCCCATCGCTCCGGCGCTGTTGTTCTCGCACAGGAAGATGACCGGCAGGCGCCACAGCGAGGCGATGTTCAGGGCCTCGAAGCTCACGCCCTCTTCGAGCGCTCCGTCGCCGAACAGGGCCATGGTGACGGAGCCATCGCGCCGCTGGGCGCAGGCGTAACCGCCGCCGACGGCGAGGCTGATGCATCCGCCCACCACGCCCGAGGTCGACAGGAAACCGAGCGCCGGATCGCAGAGGTGAATCGTGCCGCCGCGACCTCCGTTCAGGCCGGTGGCACGCCCCAGGATTTCGGCCAGTCCCGCGCCGGGATCGGCGCCGCGCGCCAGAACATGTCCGTGATTGCGGTGGGTAGTTGCCAGACGGTCCTTCGGTTCCAGCGCCAGGATCCCCGGCACGCCGGTTCCTTCCTGGCCTATGTACAGGTGATAGTGGCCGCGGAAATGCCCGTCGTTGGCCAGCTTCACGACGGTTTCCTCGAATCGGCGTATCAGCAGCATCTTTTCCAGATACTGCCACTGAAGCGTTTCGGCAAGACCTTCAGGCATCTGCTCCTCCTATTTCTTCAACCCGCTTCACGCACACGGCGGTGCTCCATACGCCGCCGTTCTATACCGGGAGCACGCTCATGTCTACAGGCTACGAACGGGCTGAGCGCATATCCTCACCCTGCGCGTCAAGGCCACCACTCCCCGGGGCGCCGTTTTCCCTGCCCGAGGTGATCAAGGGCGGCAAGGAAGCGGAGCGCGCGCTGAAGCGCAGGCGCACCTGCCGTTTCGGCGGCCGCGATATCCCTCACCGGGCCGGATCATCTGCCCCCGGTCGCTTGCCTCGGGGGCAGTCCTTCCGGCACATCATGCGCGGCCGATCTTCGAGAGCTCGGCCGCAGAAGTTGCCGGGCCGGCAACCCCTTTGGCCTTATCCGGGAACCACGCTCATGAATGCAGGCTATGAACGGGCTCTGAGCGCATTCGTCGCATCGATGTCGAGCCTGAGGGTGAGCGGATCGATGACGACCTTATAGGTCCCCTTTGCGGCCGACAAGGAAACCAGCCCGTTCTCAACGTCTTCGCGCACCATCTGCGGATCGCGCTCGGCCGGTTTTCCTACCCCACCGCCGCCGCTGGAGAATTTTTCCACGATGTCGCCGGTCTTCACGGTATCGAGGCGGTGCGGCTTGAGACGGATCTTTTCCTCACCGCGCACGAGGTAGGTGCGGCATTTCGGCGACGGTTCGCCGCCCAGGGCGCCGAATCCCTGCACCTCGTCGCCGTCCGAGCTGCCGGTGGCGATTCCCGAGTCGCTGCCTTCGTTGCGCGCCGCCCAGTAGATCCCCGGCCCGCCGCGCCAGCGGCCCGCGCCGGTGAAGTCGGGCACCATCTCGTACTTGAGCAGACGCCAGGGCAGGCGTATTTCCATTTCTTCCACGTCGCCCCGGCTCACCGCGCCGAGCGCAGTGAGGGTGCTCACGCCCTGGTAGCCGTCGAATCCGGCGACCGCGCCGGAGCTGCCGTCGTAATCGAAAGAGGTGCGCACGTAGCGCTCGTTGGTGCGCGGGTCCACGCCGAACACATAGTCGCCGCGGTGCTTGCCCCACGCGGCTACGGCCCGCTCGGGCCTCGCCTTGGCGAGCGCCTCGAGCACCGCTTCCATGATCTGGATGCCGACGTTCACCGGCTAGGCGCCGACCGTCGCCGGATAGTGCGGGTTGACCACCAGTCCGAGCGGCGCAATCACCTTGATCGGCCGCATGGTCCCCTCGTTGTGGTAATCCGCCAGAGCGGGATCGAACGTCAGCACCGCAGCGGCGATCGCGTTGCCGTAGGTGGCCGCGTAGATGCTGTTGATGAAGCCCTTGCGTTGCGCGTCGCTCTTGGAAAGATCGATGGTCATCTCGTCACCCTTGATGGTGACCTCCGCGCGCACCCATACCGGCACGTCGAGCTCGGTTCCGTCGTCGTCGGTGGCGGACTCGCCGTAATAGGTGCCGTCCGGGATCTTGCGGATTTCTTCGCGCACGGCCTTTTCGGTTCGATCGGTCATCTGCTTCACGCATTCCAGGACCACGTCTTTGCCGTATTTCTCGACCATGGCGATCACCCTCTGTTCGCTGCGCTTGGTGGCGGCGAGCATGGCGTAGTTGTCGATGCGCGTGCCCAGCGGAAAGCGAACGTTGTTCCAAATCAGCTCGAGCAGCGGCTTTTGTTCCACGCCGGCGACCATGACCTTGGTCGGCGCAATGCATATGCCTTCGGCGTGGATGTCGAATCCGTTGGGGAAGTAGCCGCCTGGGTAGGAGCCGCCGGTGTCCTGCTGGTGGGCTCGCGCCATGGTGAAGAACAGCAGCTCGCCCTCGGCGAAGATCGGCCGGAAAAACGCCCAGTCGGGCAGATGGCAACAATGCCCGCCGTGGTAGGGATCGTTGGTGAGGAACACGTCTCCCGGGGCGATGTCGGAGCCGAATTTCTCCACCAGCGACTTGACCGCGAACCCGGCGCCCAGGAACTGCACCGGCAATCCGACCGGCACGGCGACCGTGCCGCCCCTGGCATCCCAGATGCCGACCGAAACGTCGTGCAGTTGACTGATGAGAAAGTTCTGCGCCGTGCGGTCGATGACGTGCCGCATTTCCCGACAGATCGTCTGCATCGCATGCCAGACAGTGGCAACGGTGGTGGGATCCGCTACTGCTTTTTTCATCCGCGTGTCGTTCATTGCTGAGCTCCTTGGGTCCGGCCTAATGTTGCCGGGTCAAAACATAGTTCTTGAAACGGTCGACTTCGCACTGGAAGCCCTTGGGCACCACGACGGTCATGGTCGACTCCTCCACCACCGCGGGGCCTTCGAGCAGGTTGCCGGCCAGGATCTTGTCGCCATCGTAAACCGGCGTATCGACATCCACGCCGTCGAAGCGGCACTTGCGCCGGCGCTTCAGCGCAGCGCTCGGGTCTTTCGGTCCGCGCTCGATTTCGCGCAACTGGAACGGTGCCTTCGCCGCCACGGCCTTCAGGCGCAGCGCGAGGACTTCGACCGCCTGCCAGGGCATCGCGAAGGTGAAAAGCGCCTCGTGCTTGCGTGCAAACGCCGCCACCGCGTCGTCGACCTCGGCACGGGTCAAGCGTCCGTCGGGAACGTCCGTCTCCACTTCGTGGACCTGGCCGACGTAGAGCATTTCGGCAGTGCGCTTGAGCGTGAGATCCTTTTCCGGCACGCCGATCGTCTTGAACGACTCGCGGGCCTCGTTTTCCATGTCCTCGTAGAGACGATTCATGTCCTCGGGGTTGAGCGTTGCGCACCGCGCAACGAAGGAGCGCGCGTAGTCCTCGCCCGGGTCCATGGCGAACATCCCGAATGCGCTGAACAGCGCCGCCACCGAGGGAATCACCACCTTCGGCATGCCCAGCGTGTCGGCGATGAAGCCGGCGTGGGTCGGGCCGCCGCCGCCTCCGGCCACCAGCACGCAGTCGCGCACGTCGTGCCCGCGCTTGGTCGAGGTCTCGGAAATCCGGTCGGCCATGGCGGCGTTGATGGTGGTGAAAATCGCCTCGGCCGCGCGCATGGGTTCCATTCCCATGGGCTTGGCGACGGCGAGCGAAGCCTTGGCGGCGAGCGCCGGATCGAGCTTGATCTCACCGCCCAGGAAATAGTCGTGCGGGATATATCCCAGCATCACATCCGCATCGGTGACCGTAGGCGCGGTCCCGCGGCCATAACAGGCAGGGCCGGGATCGGCGCCGGCGCTTTGCGGTCCGACCTTGAGGAGTCCCAGGCTGTCGATGCTCGCAATGCTTCCGCCGCCCGCGCCAAGCGTTTCGATGTCCACCATCTTGATGGCGATGCGCTGGTCGCCGTCCCAACGCTCTGTCGTGGTCGGGATCTGACCGTCCCTGATCAGGCAGATGTCGAAGCTGGTGCCGCCCATGTCGATCGAAATCAGGTTGTCATGGCCGAGCAATTTCCCCAGATAAACGGCGGCGGAGGGTGCCGCGGCAGGTCCCGAATCGAGCAAGTAGACGGCCCGGTTTATGCACTGATCCACCGGCTGAACCAGTCCGTTGGCGAGCATCATGAGCAATGCGCCGTCGAACCCGCTGGTGTTCAATCGCCGCTTCAGCGTGTTGAGGTAATTCGTGACCATGGGCCCGACATAGGCTCCGACGACGGTCGTGTTGAAGCGTTCGAATTCCCTCCACATCGACAACGTATCGTGCGAGGTGGTGACATACATGTCGGGAGCGACTTCACGCGCGATTGCGGCGGCACGGCGCTCGTTCTGCGGGTTCTTGTAGGAATGCAGGAAGCACACAGCCAGCGACTCGACGCCGTCTTTCTTGAGCGCGAGAACGGTTTCGACCACCTGGCGCTCGTTCAAAGGAGTGACGATTTCGCCTGTATACAGCGTCCGCTCTTCGATGCCGATCCGCCGCGAGCGCGGCACCAGCGGCTTGTTGGGAGGAATGAAGAGGTTGTAGAGCGAGATATCGATCGGCTTGATGCCCCGGCGAAGTTCCAGGACATCGCGGAAGTCCTGGGTGGTCAGCATGCCGGTTTTGGCGCCGCGACCGGTGATCAGGGTGTTGGTCGCGAGCGTGGTGCCGTGAATCAGGATATCGACGCTGCCGAGGAACCCTTTCAAGTCGACCTTGTAGTGGCGGGCTGCTTTCTCCACGGAGTGGATGAACCCGTCCGAAGGGTCTTTGGGAGTGGTCGAGGCTTTGAATTTGGTGAGCTGCCCCGTTTCATCGAGCACCAGACAGTCGGTGAAAGTTCCGCCCACGTCGATGCACACGCGTTTCTTTGCCTGCTTTGCGGCCATGCCGGATTACCTCCTTCGCGATTCCAGTCAAAATGAAGCGCGGCCGCATGCCTTGCCGCGGCCGCTCGCCTACCAGGGTGCTTGACGTCCTCCTCCAGGCTGACGCTTTGGAAGACACATCATGGCGAAACCGGCAAAGCAAGAAAATAGGAAAACCCTTATATCTATTATTACCGCCATGAATAACGACCCTCGTCGCCGGTTCGATCACCAGTAACGGCGCAGGAC